>NZ_JBFUPK010000001.1:1026244-1368326 GCF_041355105.1 Terriglobus sp. RCC_193
AACGGGCCGAAGATACTTGACGGCGTGAACCTGACCATTCCAGCAGGATCATCGCTGGCCATTGTTGGCCCCACAGGTAGCGGCAAGACAACGCTCGTGAACCTGATCCCGCGCCTGCTGGATGCACCTGCCGGTGAAGTGCTGATCGATGGCCTGCCAATTCGCGAATGGCCTCTTGCCACTCTGCGACGCGCCATCGGCTTTGTGCCGCAGGAGACGTTTCTCTTCTCCACTTCAATCCGCGACAACATCGCCTTCGGTGTTCCTGATGCTACAGATGAGCAGATTGAAGAAGCAGCGCGGCGCGCGCACATCGCCGCAGAGATTCTTGAGTTCCCGCAAGGCTTTGGCACACTTGTTGGCGAACGAGGCGTAACGCTTTCCGGTGGTCAGAAACAGCGGACATCCATTGCGCGAGCGATCCTGCGCAATCCGCGCATTCTCATCCTTGATGATGCGCTTGCCTCCGTGGACACGTACACAGAAGAGCAGATCCTCAAAGGCCTGCGCGAGGTGATGCAGGATCGCACCACCATCCTCATCGCGCATCGTGTCTCCACTGCGCGTTCCGCGGACCGCATCGCTGTATTGGTCAACGGACGCATCGCCCAGCTTGGCACGCATGAAGAACTGCTTGCCGAAGGCGGCTACTACGCGGAACTCTTTGAGAAGCAGCAGCTCGAAGAAGAGATCGTCGCCGAATAATCCCGCTCCGATAAACGAACACTGTGACACGGGTCATTGAATCCTTCGCCCTTTAATCATTATCTTAAATACATATTAAAGCCGAAGGAGCCCACATTGCTTTCACCGCGTCAGCTCGAGATCGTCAAGTCCACCATGCCCGCCCTTGCTCAACATGGCGAGGAGATTACGCGCATCTTTTACGCCAACCTGCTCGGTGAAAATCCGCAGTTGATGTCGCAGTTCAACGTAGATGATCAGAAGTCCGGCGAACAGCCCAAGCGACTGGCGCAGTCCATCCTTGCCTACGTTGCGAATCTGGATCGCTTGGAGAATCTTGGACCCGCCGTGGAGAAGATTGCGCATCGCCATGTGCAGACACACGTCACGCCGGAGCAGTATCCGCTCGTGGGACAGTATCTGTTGCAGGCGATGAAGATTGTGCTGGGCGATGCCATTACGCCCGAGGTGCTGGAAGCATGGACAGCCGCGTATCAGCAGCTTGCGGATGTGATGATCGCGCGGGAAAAGGAGATCTACGCGGAGAAGCCTGCGCTGGCATAACGTGCGATGCGCCGTAGACTGTGAACACGCACCATGCAACTGACTCGATTTTCCGATCTTTCGCTGCGTCTGCTGCTGTATCTGGCCAGCCGTGACAAGCCACTGGAGACAGTGGTGACGGTACGCGCCGCGGCTGAATTATTCAATGTTCCCTACACGCACATGGTGAAAGTGGCCTATCAGCTTGGCCTGGCAGGACTGGTGGAAACGGCAAAGGGACGGGGAGGCGGCCTCAGGCTGGGTCGCCCTCCCGAATCGTTACGCATCGGTGCGATCGTACGTATGACCGAGCCCAAAGGCGGCCTGGTTGATTGCTGGACACAACCATGCCCACTGCGCGCCGACTGCCTGTTAAAGAACGCTCTGGACGAAGCGCACGAAGCTTTCTTTCGCGCGCTGGATCAGTACAGCCTTGCGCAGATGGCGCAGACGCCATCGCTACAGAAGCTGGTGCAGATTACAAATTAGTTTCGTGAACGAAGCATATTATGCATCGCGATACTGGCGACGCTTCAGTTCCTTGACAGCCTGCTCATGGCCCTGTTGCGCGGCTTTGCGAATCCAGTAGCGCGACTGCACATAGTCATGCTCCACGCCTTCACCGATGGCATACAGATGGCCCAATTGAAACTGCGCTTCCGCATTGTCCTGATCTGCAGCCTTGCGATACCACGATGCAGCCTGCACATAATTCTGCGGCACGCCCTGGCCAAAGTAATACAGGTCCGCCAGCTTCTGCTGTGCTTCTGCAAAATTCTGTGCGGCTGCAAGCCGATACCAATATGCCGCCTGCGTATCGCTCTTTTCTGTGCCTTCGCCTTTGCGGTGCATCAGGCCAAGGTTGTACTGCGCCCACGCCAGCTTGCTATAGGCCGCGCGCTGGCACCAGGTGAATGCCTCAGCAAAATCGTTCGCGGAATAATAACGAAAACTCAGATTGGCCTGCGCATAGGCATGACCCTGCTCGGCGGCTTTGCGCTCCCAATATGCGGCCTGTTCGTCGTCCTTAGCAACGCCGGTGCCTTCGTTATAGAGCGTGCTCAGGAGGTATTGCGATTCAGCGTGACCCTGCTCGGCAGCCAGACGAAACGATGCCGCGGCCGCAGCATAATCACCTTCGTTGTACAGCTCCAATGCCTGCTTGTAATGCGGGTTCGACGCAGCACCAGCGGCATCGCGGCGGCCACGCGCAATCATGCCGGAGCGTGCTGTGTGTAACGACAGCCCAGATCCCGTGGGTACGTGTTGCAGGCCGGACTGTTCGTTATCTTCCATGAACGTTCATCTGCCGATCGATCAAATCGAAGCGACGCTGCGCTTCTGCGATCTGGTTGCGCACGCTGACTGCAAGCTCCGTCAACAGATCGCGATGCTCGCGTGCAGCCGTCTCCGCATCCTGCAACATCATGGCAATCTCGCTACCCTGCAGCGAGTAGCGCTCCATCTCCAAGGATGCAATGTCGCGTTTGGCATGTTGCATCTGCCGTGTCATGCGCAACAACTCCGCAGCAGTGGTTTCACCCGCAACAGCCGCGTTGATCTCAAGATGATCGTCCAACATGCGCTGTAACGTCTCTGTATCGCCGCGTCGATACGCCTGATTGGCGCGCGCCATCAGCAGCGTGAAGTATTGCTGCTCCGCCTCGTCTCGCGCAAAGTCCGGATGAATGCGCTTGGCCACTTCGCGAAAGAGTGTCTTCAGATTAGTCGGTGGATCAAACTCTTCTGCCTCGCGCGCTTCACCAAATGCAGCATCGTGGCTCTCCTGTGCACGCTGCTTTGCCTCTACTGCACGTTGCCGCGCCGCATCGGAGCCATAGAGCGCAGCTTCATGTTCCGTAATGCGCGCTTCCAATGCATCCAGCTCGGCGTACAGCACGCCCACCTGTCGTAGATAACGGCCTTCAAACGCCTTTAACTGCGCGCGAAACTGCGCAAGCTCCGCCTCCAACTCCGCAAGCAGCGTACGCACAGCGGCAAGCTGTTCGCGTCGTTCTGCAAGCGAAATCGCATCGGGAGAAGGTTTGAGAACAATTTCAGAGGACATGGACAATCTGCTTCCAGTGTATCGAAGCAAAGGCTCAGGCAAGCCCCAGACCGCCATCGACAGCCAGCACCTGTCCCGTGATGAACTGTGGGGCCGACGCAAAGAACAACACCGCCTTCACCACATCAGCAGGAGAACCATCGCGCTGCATCGGTGTCTTCGCTGCCATGCGTTCCGGCTCATCCGGAAAACGAATCATGCCCGGAGCGATAGCATTCACGCTGACTTCCGGCGCCCACGCTTTCGCCATGGTCTGCGTCAGCATGTGCAACGCCGCCTTGCTGGAACAGTAGTGGCCGTGCGTTACCCACGGACGGATGCCGCCCAGCGAGCCAATGTTGAGAATTCTTCCCTGCCCGCTGCTGCGAAGATGCGGCAACGCTGCCTGCGCCACCAGGAACGGTCCACGCGTATTCGTTGCAAAGATGCGGTCCCACTGCTCCGGTGTCAGGTTTTCCAGCTTTGCCGACTCAAACATGCCCGCATTGTTGATGAGCAGATCAATGCCTTGCAGAAAGTTGGCAGCTTCTTCGATAGCACTGCTGACTTGGTCGGGCACAGTCACATCGCAATGAAGTGCTGCGTATCGCCCACCAAGTGGCTTTACGGCCTGTAGCAAATCGGTTGCAGCTTCATCGGAACGGCGCGTGGTTACGACAACATTCGCTCCGGCATTCGCCAACGCCAAAGCAAAGGCTCGGCCAAGCCTGCGAACGCCGCCTGTAATCAGGACACGACGTCCACGAAGACTTTCGTGCGAAGAAGTCATAGTTAATTCGATTGCGGTGGTGCGGGCGTGCCATCCGCTACCGGTGCAGCGTTCCCCGTCTTTGTCGGCTGCTTCGACGCGGGTGCGGCTGTGGTTCCAGGTTGGATTGTGGCATCGCCATCTGCAGTTTTGTTCTTTGGCAGCGCAGGCAGCTTGATCACCGGTTCACTGGCCGACAACGGTTTTGCAGTCGTCGTTGGCGCCGTCTGTGTGCGAATCGGTTCCTGCACGCCAACATTGCGTTTCAGGTTCCCCTTGCCTTCATTCTCGTCGTAAGCAGATACCTGCTGCGTGGGCCGCTTCATGCGAATGGTCAACTGCTTTGACGGAGCATCCAGTTTGATGTCGCCTGCATAGGTTTCAAACCCACTCGCGATCACCTGCACCTGCACATCCGATCCCGTCGGGATGATGTCGATGAAGGCCTTGCCATCAGGTCCGGACTTCACTTCCAGGTTGCCCTCGTCAATACCGTCCCTGGTGGGATGAAAGATCACTCCAGCATTTTCAATGACCTTGCCGTTGAAGTCCCGCACCACAAGAATCTCAAGATGGCTGGTCTCCGGCGGAGCTTTGTATTTACGTCCGTGACGCTCATTTTGAGCGGAAAGGAACGGTGCGGCGGAGAGCAGCAGGGTGGCAACGACGGGGAGCGCACGGCGGGACAACATGCCCTGCATTCTATCGTTCCGAGGGGTATTCTGTCGCGGTGCCCCCGGCGCGTTCTGGCGCTATGGCCGATGCGGATTCGGACATGAGCGCCTTTCACTCACATTTCACGGATTAGCACTTGACGGCTATGACTGCCAGTTCGTACATTAGCAATCGGAAGGATGGAGTGCTAAAACACACCATCGACCACCACCCAAGGAGAACGAAACACCATGGCATCGACTTTCACACCGCTGCATGACCGCATTCTGGTGCGCCGCCTGGAAGAGGGCGAGACGCTTCGCGGCGGCATCATCATCCCCGACTCCGCTAAGGAAAAGCCGCAGCAGGGCACTGTTATCAGCGTTGGCAAGGGCAAGAGCAACGATGAAGGCAAGGTATTCCCGCTGGACGTTAAGGCTGGCGACACGGTTCTCTTCGGCAAGTACTCCGGCACGGAAATCAAGCTGGACGGCGAAGACCTCCTGATCATGCGCGAAGAAGAAGTTCTCGGCATTCTCAAGTAAGCGTTGCCACCGAGGTCGTCATTCTGACCGAAGCGAAGAATCCAAACGATACCTCGAAGTAGCAATACTGCTAAACCTTTTCAGCCACAAACATTCAAACCCGCTGCTCCGTGTGAGCGCGAAGAAGGAAGAAACACAATGGCAAAGGTAATTCTGCACGGTGAAGATTCCCGTCAGGCGATTCTGCGCGGCGTGAACACGCTCGCGGACGCCGTCAAGGTCACCCTCGGCCCCAAGGGTCGCAACGTTGTTATCGAGAAGAAGTTCGGTTCGCCGACGATCACCAAGGACGGCGTCACCGTCGCCAAGGAAATCGAGCTGAAGGACCCGATCGAAAACGTAGGCGCACAGCTGGTCAAGGAAGTTGCTTCCAAGACCTCTGACGTTGCCGGCGACGGCACCACCACCGCCACCGTTCTGGCACAGGCCATCTACCGCGAAGGCGTGAAGACGGTTGCAGCCGGTGCAAACCCCACCGCTCTGAAGCGCGGCATCGACAAGGCTGTAGAAGCCATTGTGGGCAAGCGCGACGAGCATGGCAACGTCTCGGGCGGCGCTCTGTCGAAGCTGTCGAAGCCGGTTTCCGGCGACATGATCGCCCAGGTGGGCACCATCTCTGCCAACTCGGATTCGCAGATCGGCACCATCATTGCCGAAGCGATGAAGAAGGTTGGCAAGGACGGCGTCATCACCGTGGAAGAGGCGAAGAGCATGGAGACCCAGCTCGACGTCGTGGAAGGCATGCAGTTTGATCGCGGCTACCTGTCGCCCTACTTCGTGACCGATGCAGAGCGTATGGAAGCTTCGTTCGACGATCCTTACATTCTCATCTACGAGAAGAAGGTCTCCGCGATGAAGGACATCCTGCCCCTTCTGGAGCAGGTGGCCCGCACCGGCAAGGCACTCATCATCATTGCTGAAGATGTGGACGGCGAAGCTCTTGCAACCCTCGTGGTCAACAAGCTGCGTGGCACGCTGAATGTGGCTGCGGTGAAGGCTCCTGGCTTCGGCGACCGCCGCAAGGCCATGCTGGGCGACATCGCCATCCTGACCGGTGGCAAGGCCATCACGGAAGACCTCGGCATCAAGCTGGAGTCCGTGAAGCTTGAGGACCTGGGCACCGCGAAGCGCGTGACCATCGACAAGGACAACACCACCATCATCGACGGCGCCGGCAAGGAAGCCGACATCGACGGTCGCGTGCGCGAGATCCGTAGCCAGGTTGAAAAGACCACTTCCGATTACGATCGCGAGAAGCTGCAGGAACGCCTCGCCAAGCTGGTGGGTGGCGTTGCCGTCATCAAGGTCGGTGCTGCTACCGAAACCGAGATGAAGGAAAAGAAGGCCCGCGTGGAAGACGCAATGCACGCAACCCGTGCAGCCGTGGAAGAAGGCATCGTCCCGGGCGGTGGTGTGGCGCTGGTTCGTTGCGCTGCTGACGTCGACGCACTCATCAAGACCCTCGAAGGCGACGAGAAGATCGGTGCATCGATCATCCGCCGCGCCATCGAAGAGCCGCTGCGTCAGATCGTTGCCAACGCTGGCGAAGAGGGTGCAGTGGTTGTGGGCAAGATCCTGGAGTCCAAGGACAACCAGGGTTACAACGCAGCAACCGGTAAGTTCGAAGACCTGGTTGCCGCTGGCGTCATTGACCCCACCAAGGTAACCCGTACCGCTCTGCAGAACGCAGCCAGCATCTCCGGCCTGCTCCTGACCACGGAAGCTCTCATTGCAGAGATTCCGGAGAAGGCAGCACCGGCAGGCGGCCACTCGCACGGCGGCGGCATGGACGGCATGTACTAAGCCTCAAATGCACGAACAACAAAGAAAGCCCCGGAGCAATCCGGGGCTTTCTTATTTACGAAAGAGCGACTCCGTTGAAAGCCCTTCAACTAGAACCAATGCGTTCAGGCTTCCGGAAAACGTGATGGGGAGATAACCCATCAGAGCAGTAAGTGCAGGAACATTAGATTGCAAACGTGGACGAAGCGCCTACTTATCCGTTGTGCCCAATGCATGAAGTAATGCAGGCACAAACATCGGCATGAACTTCGCTTTACCCTGCGCGCTCAGGTGGATGAAGTCCGTGTAGTCGTCGCCATGAAAATCGCTATCGGCCATCGGACGTAGATACGGCACACTGTTCGCCGCAGCCGCCTGCTGAATCTGCGCGGCATTCTGATCGCCGTTGGGGTCGTTTGCAGGCAACGCTAAATACATCAACTTCACGTTGTACTGTTTGCATACTGCGGCCAGCTCGCGCATGCGTTCCGGATCAAACTGCTGTGGCCCCAGCATCTCTGTTCCGGTAGCAAACAGGATGGAGCGATATCCCGGAATCGCATCTTTGAACGCCACCTGTGCGGAACTGCGCGTGCCCCAGTATGGGCTCACGTACTCCAGAAAGTGCATCACGTACGCAGAAGCCCCGCCGTGGTCACGCCGCGACAGCTCCAATACTTCATGCGGAGTCAACAGGTAGTGCGTTGTCTCCATGAATACCGGCACGTGCGAGCTCATCTGTGCCGGGCTGATGGTCAACACAACATAGCTGGGCCGCGCTCCCTGCTGAAACAACGACGGCAGAATCAGCGACCAATCCGGATAGCCCGTGGACTCCAGAACCAGCCGATGCACATCGTACTGGCTGCGCATCTGGGTACGCAGCGCGTCCATATCGACCGCTTCCAGGATCAGCGAATTCCCTACCAGCAATACGGTAGGCCTGTCTCCATCGGAATGTGGTCGAAGTGAAACAGCCTCCTTGTGCTCCTGCGTCACGCGATGGCCACGCCCGGAAGGCCGTTGCATGCGCCAGTAGCTTGCCACTTCCAGCAGCACATAGCCCAGGAAAAGCACCGTCAGCAGCAGCTTGATCTTGTTCGTCGTTTGTCGCGTCACAGAGTGCAGGCCTTAGAACTGGAAGTAGAGAAACGGTGAAGCCTGACCGGTGGCAGCGAATGCTGCAAGCAGCAGCACGGCAGCAGCACCGGCTGTCTGGATCGTCGGCGAAAAGCGTTGCAGGAAATACTCTGTTCCAGAGCGTTCCATGAAGATATCCATCGCAAGACACAACACAACAAATGCAAACAATGGCGGAATGAAATGTGCAGCCTGATACACGTCGCTGCTCTGCGTAAACCCGCGCAGGTAATGCATTGCATCATGCAGCGACGTCGCTCGAAAGAAGATCCACCCGAGACAAACAAAGTGAAACACAAGTAACGCACGTACTGGCTGGAATCGCCGTGCCGCTGCGGAATCGGCCGTCGCGCCACCGAAGAGTCGTTCCACACCCAGGCCAATGCCATGCAGCATACCCCAGATCACAAACGTCCAATTCGCTCCATGCCACAGGCCACCCAGCAGCATCGTCAGGAACAGGTTGCGATAGGTGTTGAATTCGCCATGTCGCGACCCACCCAGAGGAATGTACAGATAGTCGCGCAGCCACGTGCTTAAGCTGATGTGCCAACGCCGCCAGAACTCCTGCAACGACGTGGAGAAGTATGGCTGGCGGAAGTTCACCATGAAGTGGAAGCCAAGCACCTGTGCGCTGCCGCGTGCAATATCGCTATAACCTGCAAAGTCGCCATAGATCTGAAACGCGAACGCATAGATACCCAGCAGATGCGGCAGCCAGCCATGCCCCAGCTTCCCCGTGAATGCCGCGTTCGCAATCGTCGCGCAGTTATCCGCGATCACACACTTCCGCAGAATGCCGCTGACAATGAGCATGCAACCGTGAAAGAACTTCGTACTATCAAACGTGCGCGGCTGCTGCACCTGCCCCAGCAAATGCGATGGCCGCTGGATTGGTCCGGCAATCAAATGTGGAAACAGGCTGATGAACAGCGCATATTCTTCCAGCGAATGTGCAGGTTCCACCTTGCGCTGGTACACGTCGACAATGTAAGCGACTTCCTGAAACGTATAGAACGAGATAGCCGGCGGCAGCACGATCATCAACAGCGTATGTTTCAGTGAATGTGCGGCCAGCGACGGGAACAGCCGCTCACTGCTGTGGATGAAGAAGCCAAGATACTTGAAGTACGCCAGCACGCCGAAGTTCAATACCAGCGATGCCGTCAGCAGTGTCCGACGTTTTCTTTGATCCTGGCTGGAGGCAATGGCGCTGCCGATCAGATAATCAATGACGGTGGAACCGGCCATCAGGAAGAGAAAGCGCCAGTCCCACCATCCATAAAAGAAGTAGCTTCCCGCCAGCAGAAGACGGTTCTGCGCGCGAAAGCCCAGCTTCCAGTAAATTGCCGTAACCAGGATGAGAAAGAGGAAATAGACGGGCGAATCAAACAGCATCGAGCAACGTCATCCCCCTGAATTGAACGCCAATGTTCTCATCCTAGCGCAGCGCACCACCCATCGCCGCATCATTTCCCTGTGCCATGCGTTGCACGTACAGTTTTGTTCCTTTCGCTCCATCCACGCGTAGCTGCTCCAGCTTACGTGTTCCCGTCTGGAAGGACAGCAGCCAGCTCTCATTCAGGTTCTTCTCAAACTGTTTCAGATACGGGCTGATGCTGGGCGGATTCAGGCTTCCCTGGTTGAACATGTTCGCACCGGTCGAATCTGCTAGATCGCCCAGGTAGCTCTGTCCGCTGAAACTGGCAAAACCGGGATGCGTATCGAAACGACCGTAATAAATGGAATACACCGGCACGCCCGCGCGCTGCGCATCCTGAATCGCTGACTGCACGTAGGGGCTGTACTGGTTGTTTGGTGTGGGTGCTCCGTTATACAGATCGATGCCATTCGTAATCATCAACACCACGCGCGGTGCCGTTTTATCGCCCGGCCAGTTCTTGATCAGATCCTGCAAACAGAAATATGGGCTGGCGCTGATGCCCCCACCGCCCAGGGATAACCGCAACTGTTTCGCCACCACTTCAGGGTCCGAGGTAAATCCTCCGCCGCCAAACACAGCACGACCATTCTGCATATAAGCCACGCCTACAGAGACATGCTCCGCCACCAGATCCGCCGCAAAGCGACGAATTTCGTCCACCTGGTTGCCGAAGCTACCGCGCAGACCATCGTCAATCAGGATGGCCACCTGAACTGGCTTCGCGCGATTCGTAAGCAATGGTTCCAGCCGCTGCACAGGAACTTTCTTGCCCGAAAATTGAACACGAACATCAGTGGGCTGCAGCGTTACAGCCTGCCCTTTGCTGTCAGCCCGAAGCACCACACGAACGTTATAAGGACCTTCCTGCGCGTGAGAAGGAAGCGCCGCAAAAAGAAGCGCAAAAGCAGTACATGCAAAACGAAGACGTGCCAACATGAAAATCCTCCGGCCAAACTGCAGCGGCCCATGCTATCAGACGCATAGCATGGGCCGCTGGCTTCATTACTGGCGCATGTTCGACATGCACTCTTCATTACTCGTGCGGGAAACGTAACTTCAATCCGGCACGGAAGGTAAACGGCAACGATGGATAGCCAATCGGCCCCATATGTTGGTTGTTCATCAGGTTATCCAACTGCGTAAACATCGCCACCGACGGACGGACCTGATACGTAACATTCGCATCCAGCTTCGTAAATCCGGGATCGAGATTCCGATTCGGAAGCAGCATGGAGTTATCAAACGAAGAATTCGAATAGGCGTCGATAAAGGTGGAATCATCCGCCCGCGAAGCTGTCGTTCCCTTCAATGCCGCAGACCACTTTGATGCGGTGTACTGCACAATAAAGAACCCCGTCTGCGGCGGACGACGGAAGGGACGCTGCCCCACCAGCGGCGAATACTGCCCAATCGCAATGCCGGGATAATTCGGGTTGATGGTAGAAGACCCACCCAGCACCGCTAACGCATCGCTGGAGAACGATTGCTTCACCAGCGAATCCTGATACGTGTATCCCGCACGCAGGAACAGATGATGGAGCACCTGGTACTCAAGCGATGCCTCCACACCTGCGGATCGCGTATCCAGTGAATTGAGATAGAAGCTTCCAAGAGCAACAGGTAAGTTCTGATGGAAATACGCGTTGTACAGCGTTACAGGAACACCTTCCGTACCACGTCCATAGGTCGAGTGAAAGTAAGTCACATGCAGAATGGCACGGTCAGAATAAATATTCTGATCGATTCCGCCTTCATACACGCGGCTGCGCTGCGCTCCAATCGGACTTACATGGAAGGCTGCAATGCTCGCGGTATCTCCCAGGGCCACCAGCTTCTGATAGAGCGAAGAAAGCTGCGCGTTCAGGCTTGGCTCCTGCACGCCTTTGGCAAACTGGAAACGAACACGCGTTCCATGAAGCCATCGGCGCCCCGGCTGCACCGCATAATACGAAAGCCCGATCTGCGGCTGGCCTTCGGTTCCATACAGTGAGTTACGCTGGATAGCTCCACCAACGGTATAGAACAACCGGTGCCATGCATCACCATGCAGTGCCAGTGTGTAGTCGTAATTGCTGCGGCCCACCTGGTCGTTGTCGCCATACAGCGGATAGCGGAATGCGCCGCGCTCATCCTGAAAACGGAAACCGCCAACTAAAGACAGGTGATGGTTGAAGCTGTAACTGGTGCGATAGTCCAGACCATCGCGATTGTTCACCATCTCGTAGTAAGTAGGAAACGGATCATAACCAACAATGACCTGACCGGTGGCCCTGGTTCCGTTGGCGCCACGAATCGTCACGGTGTTGCCAAAGTATTCGCCATAACCGTCCGGTGTTCCTACAGCGGCAAAGTAGCGGGCCTGCTCACGCTTCCGCGCGCCAATGTAACGGAAGGTGTTGTGCCAACCGTTGCTGCGTGTGTCGTCCAGCACACCGCTGATGTAAGTATCCTGATCCCCCTGCTTGCCGTTCTGCGCAAGACCCTGGAAGTCCCATGCGCCCGGAGTTCCAGTGGCACTTACAGCATTGCGTACAGTGCCACGAACGCTTGTGGTCGCGCTAAAGCTATAACCAAGATTCGCTGCTGAAGTGGCGGCATGGTAACGATCATTCGGCAACGCATTGGAACTATCGAAACGCGAAAACGCTCCGAAGTAATCGGCCTTGCCGTAAGTACCGGACAGTGTGCCTTCGTTACGCCACGTGTGTAGATTGCCTGCATCGCCCGAGTAAGTCAGCACTGGCCTCAGAGACGTGCCATGCGGCGTTTCAAATCGTATTACGCCTGCACGCGCGTCGGTCCCGTACAGAACGCTGTCTGGCCCACGATGTGTCTCGATCGAGGTAAATGCAGTCGAAGATACAGTGCCGTAATCAAACACACCACCGACATCGTTTGCAGGCACATCGTCAATCAGAACTTTGTTAGCGTCAGAGTTTGCGCCACGCACAAACATCGATGTCACACCGCCATACTGTCCGGTCTGTACCATCGCCACGCCGGGTTGCAGGCGAAGTTCATTCACCACACCCACGCGCGTGCTCAGTGCCTCAGCGTCAATCAAAGAAACACTTCCGCTGGCCTGCTGAACAGGCATCGGCTCGCCGGTAGCCGTTACAGTAATGTCCTGCTTGATGGGGCTGATCGTCAGTTGAAGATTCTTCTGCACCACATCCAGCGACCGACCATAAAACGAATCGCTTACCTGTGCAGAAAATGTGGGCGCATCCGCAATCAGGAGAAAGCGGCCATCTTCGCTGGAACGAATCTCAAACGAACCATCCGGCAGCGTAGTGGTCGATGCCACCACCTGCGTCCCCTTCACCAGCCGCACATGGGCAACAGAGATAGGACGTCCCAGCGGATCGCGAACCATGCCACGAACAACAACAGCGTGTGCAACCGATGCGGTGAGGGCGCACACGGCAACTGCGCACAATTGCGCCGCCACGCGTCGCTTTTGAGCGATGCAATACATATCAGAATTCTCCTCTGCTTCCCCCGCGGGAGCATGGTTTACAACCAGCAGCGGAATCGGTCTCCTGACTTACGCGCATCGCACATTACTTTCGCATCTCGCACAGGCTGTCTTCCCACTTACGCAGTGATAGCTTGTGTCTCGAAAGGATGTGTCTTCGAAAGCTATTCGAAGATGCGCGCTTACAGTTGCGGGGCAGTGGCGGACTTTCACCGCGCTTCCCAAGGCATTCCTCTGCGCTTGTGTTGAAGAAAGCAATCCTCTGCAGGACTGCAACAAAACGTGTGTTGCCAGTGTACCTGCAATAACGCTTGTTTTATGGGGTTTTCAGAAGCATCTGCGCAGCAACCTCAACGGCGATCTCACCAGCAAGTGCGCATTGTTCCCGGCTTACATCATGATGCGTAACAAAACGAACTGTATTTCCATTGATTGCGCTGGCCAGCACACCACGCTCTTTCAATGAAGCCACATAGTCAGGCGCATCAAATTCCGTGCGGAAGATGACGATGTTTGTCTCCACTTCAGCAGGATCAATCAGGACGCCTTCAACGCCGGCAATCCTCTGCGCCAGTAGTTTTGCATTGGCATGGTCATCCTTCAGCCACTTCGACATTACGTCCAGCGCAATTAATCCAGCCGCAGCCAGCACACCCGCCTGACGCATGCCGCCACCAAGCGCCTTGCGAATACGCCGCGCCTTGTCGATGTTCTTGCGTGAACTGACCAGCAACGATCCCACCGGCGCACACAGCCCTTTCGACAGGCAGAAGTTCACAGAGTCGTAACCGGCAGTCAAAGTAGCAACATCGACATTCAACGCAGCAGCAGCATTGAAAACACGCGCGCCATCCAGATGAATGGGCAGGCCGCGACCATGCGCACCATCACGAAGCTCACGCATCACCGCCAGCGGCGTAACCGATCCGCCTGCCATGTTGTGCGTGTTCTCCACCCAGATCAGGCCAGTCTGTGCCTTGTAATACAAGCCTGTCGTAGCAAGCGCAGATTCAATATCCTTCCAGCGAAGTATCCCGCGTTGCCCCTGCACCGTGCGAAGCTGGCATCCGCTGAACATCGCGGCCATGCCCATCTCCCAATCCAGCACATGCGCGCGCGATTCGCACACAACTTCCCTGCCTGGCTCCGTGTGCATGCGCAGCGCAATCTGGTTCCCCATTGATCCCGTGGGAACAAAGATGGCCGCCTCCATGCCAAAGGCCTCCGCGGCACGCTCTTCCAGGCGATTCACCGTCGGGTCTTCGCTGTACACGTCATCGCCCACTTCGGCGGATGCCATCGCCGCACGCATCTCCGGCGTGGGTTTGGTTACGGTGTCGCTGCGCAGATCAATCACTTCCATCGTCACTTCTCCTAATCCTTTGGGAGAACTCATGCCACAGCTGGTTCATCGGCCAGCAATTCACCAAAGATGCTTGATGACACGATGCGCCCGCGCTGGGTCAGCATGGCGCGGCCATCTTCCAACCGCATCAGCCCGTCGCGCTGCAAATTCTGAACGCGTTCAACCAGAGCGTCCACCCACGCCGCCGGAAACGACTGCTGCAATTCCGCAATCGAAACGCCCTCAACCAGTCGCAGCCCCAGGAAGATACTCTCCTCCCACTCGCCCAGCATGTCGATGTGTTCCACTTCGACGACTTCACTGCCTGCAATGTACGGGTCGAGTGCATCACCATTCGCAAATCGCGAAGCACGGCTATCCGCCTGCGCACGCAGCATGGAATGCGCGTCGAGTCCAAAGCCAAAATACGCATCGCGCTTCCAATACTTCAAATTGTGTCGAGACGCACAGCCCCCACGCGCAAAGTTGGAGATCTCATACTGCGCGAGCCCCGCGGCCCCCAACGTCTCACAAGCGTGCGCATACAAATCTGCCACCAGCGAATCCGTTGGTGCGGCATGCGCACCGTAGCGAACACCCGGGCCAATGAGTTCACGCCCCAGTCGCGAGTCCTCATCCACTTCCAGCATGTACACCGACACATGCTCCACATCAGAGCCAATCGCCGTCTGCAACGAATGCGACCACGACGCAGCCGTCTGGTGCGGCAATCCTGCAATCAGATCAACATTCAGATTACGAATCCCCGCAGCGCGCAACCGTTCCAGTTCCGCAAGGCACGCATCGCCCGTATGTGTACGCCCCACGGCACGTGATTCCGCATCCACAAAACTCTGCACGCCCAGCGAAATGCGGTTCACACCGCTCCGCAACAATATTTCCAGCAACGCATCCGAAATCTGCCCCGGAGCAGCCTCCACGGTGATCTCAGCATCCTGTTCCATGGGATAAGCCCTGTGCAAAGCCGCAAATACTCGCGCCATCTGCTCCGGCTCCAGCAGCGAAGGCGTGCCACCGCCCAGAAACACGGAATCCACCCGCGGCGGCACTTCCAGCCGGTGCTGTGCAGCAAACTCCCGCGACGCCTCAATCTCCGCCACCAGCCGGTCGACATAGGCCGCCATCCGCGCGGGGGGGAACGCATCCGACGCGAAGTTACAGAAAGTACACTTCTGCCGGCAGAACGGCACAGACACATACAGGCCGAGCGTGGCGTCGTGGGAGCGCATAGCTTCTATTTTCCCATGTATGTGCCGTAAAAAATCGTGAACCGAAGCGTGCCACAAACACATCTACAATCAAATAAGCGCATGGCCAGAAAAAGCAAAGAGAAGCCGAAGCCTGCGGCAAAGTCCGTGCACGATGAAGAGGTGTTGGGCAAAGCGTATGACAGCCGCCTGATGCGGCGTCTGCTTACCTACATGCGCCCCTACGCGGGCCATGCGGCCCTCAGCTTCGCTTCCATTCTGCTCAAGGCAAGCGCGGACGTCGTTGGCCCATATCTTGTTCTGGTTGCGACAGACCGCTACATGACCGGCCACAACACCACGTTTGTGCCACAGTGGTTTGCACGGCATCTCAGCCCGCAACCCATCATCGGCATCAGCGAATGCGCCGCGCTGTATCTCTGCGCCCTGCTTCTCAGCTACGCATTGGAATTCCTGCAGACCTATCTGATGCAGTGGACCGGCCAGCGCATCATGTTTGACATGCGCTCGCAGATCTTCCGCCACCTGCAGCGTATGCACGTCGGCTTTTACGACCGCAACCCTGTAGGCCGCCTCGTCACCCGCGTCACCAGCGACATTGATGCTCTGAACGAAATGTTCACCAGCGGTGTCCTCGCCATCTTTGAAGACGTGTTCGTGCTGGTCTTCATCATCGGCATCATGTTGTGGCTCAGCTGGCCATTGGCGCTGCTTACGCTGTCGGTGCTGCCGCTGATCGGCTATGCCACGCGACTCTTCCGCATCGCCGTACGCAGCAGTTATCGCCGCATCCGCACTGCCATTGCCAAGATCAACGCCTACACGCAGGAACACGTCAGCGGCATGAGCGTGGTGCAGCTCTTCAACCGCGAACAGCGCGCCTACGACGACTTCACCCTGATTAACGCCGAACATCGCGACGCCTATGTAGACCAGGTGCAGGCCTATTCGCTGTACTATCCCGCGGTGGAACTGCTAAGCACCATTGCTATTGCCATGGTGCTGTGGAAGGGCGGCTTCGGCGTCCTGCATGGAGCCACGTTCTTTGGCCGCGCCGTCACAATTGGCGTGCTGCTGGCGTTCATGCAGTACGCGCAGCGGTTCTTCCGCCCCATCCAGGACCTCAGCGAAAAGTACAACATCCTGCAGGCCGCCATGGCCGCCAGCGAGCGCGTCTTCAAGCTCCTTGATACCGAGCCGGAGATTGTCTCTCCCGCCACGGCCGTCGAACCACCCCACGGCGAACCCTGTTCCATCGACTTCCGTAACGTCTGGTTCACTTATCAAACCCTGACCGACGATCAGAAGGCAGCCATAGCTCTCGCGCAAACGGACGATGACCTTGCCGCCATTCCTGACGTGGAATGGATTCTTCGCGGTGTGTCTTTCTCCGTGGCCAAAGGTGAAACTGCAGCCGTCGTAGGTCATACCGGCGCAGGCAAAACCACCATCACCGCGCTGATGATGCGTTTTTACGATGTCCAGCACGGCAGTGTGCTCGTCGACGGTATGGACGTCCGCCAGATGCCGCTGGAAGCCCTCCGCAGGCGCTTCGGCGTCGTGTTGCAGGACGCCTTCCTCTTCACCGGCACCGTCAAGTCCAACATCCGCCTCGGGTCCGAATGGATCACCGACGCTGAAGTGGAACGCGCCGCCGACGAGGTGAACATAGGCGACTACATCCGCACCCTGCCCCAGGGCTTCAACGAACCCATGCAGGAGCGCGGCGCTACGCTCTCCACCGGCCAGAAGCAGCTCATCAGCTTTGCCCGTGCCCTGGCGCACCGTCCGGAGATCCTCATCCTTGACGAAGCCACCTCCTCCGTCGACACCGACACCGAACTGCGCGTCCGTTCCGCACTGGAAAAGATGATCGTCGGCCGAACGTCCTTCGTCATTGCGCACCGTTTATCCACCATCCAGCGCGCCGACAAAATCCTGGTGATGCACAAGGGAAAACTCCGCGAAAGCGGCACGCACAACGAGCTCCTGGCCCACCGCGGCCTGTATTGGCGTCTCTATCGTCTCCAGTACAAGGATCAGGAAACCACCGCGGTCCCGCTGGCCGTTGACGCCTTCCGGCTCCAGCCCGGCGACTGACATTTGTTACAGTTCTGCAAATAACCAACACAACACTACGATTTCCCCCTCCCGGTGCGCTATTCTTGCCCGGGTGCCTGCGCCCGGAATCGCAACGCAGGAGGAGAAGAACGCAAGCATGTTCAGCGTGATGCCACAGGACAGAAGTTTTTTTGACCACTTTGAACAGCTTGGCAAATGCCTGGTGGTGGTCTCTGACCAGCTCGCTGGAAGCATGAACCTCTGGCCCGGCACGAATGGTCACGTGGCCAAGATGGAGCAGAGCCGCCATGAAGCGCACCGCGTCATGCGCGAAACGCTGCTCAGGCTTGATACGGCTTTCATCACCCCGTTCGATCGCGAAGACATCCTCGAACTCACCAGCCGCATTTACGAAGCCATCGCGGTTATCTCCACCGCCGGTCGTCGCATGGAACTCTACCGCCTGGAAGAGATGCACCCCTCGCTGCGCGCACACACCACGGCCATCGACACCATGGCGTCTGAGATTTCTGCCACGCTGAACCGCCTGCGCAAAAAGGCAAAGCTCAGCGAACTCCGCGGCAACCTCGACGAAATCGGTCGCCAGGAAGAGTCAGCCCGCCAGAGCCGCGACAAGTTTCTGGTGGAGCTGTACAGCGGCCAGCCGGATCCCATCTCCGTGATGAAAAAGCGCGAAGTGCATGACCTGATGCTTGAGGCGATCTATCTCCTCGACAACCTTGGCCGCACCATCGAGCGCATTCTTCTGAAGAACGACTGACGCATGCACGCAGCACCTCTGCTTCTGGTCATCATTACGGTCGTCATCGCTCTGGGGTTTGACTTCCTCAACGGTGTGCATGATGCGGCGAACTCCATCGCCACCATCGTCACCACACGCGTGCTTACGCCGCCACAGGCCGTTTTATGGGCCGCCATCTTCAATTTTGTGGCTGCCTTCGTCTTCGGCACGGGCGTAGCGCACACCATCAGCAGCAACATGATCGACCCCAAGGTGATGAACCTTTACATCGTCCTTGCAGGTTTGATTGGAGCCATCGCCTGGAACCTGCTGACGTGGTACCTGGCGCTGCCCACCAGCTCGTCGCACGCCATCATTTCAGCGCTGGCCGGAGCCGCCATCGCAAAAGCAGGATTCTCCGCCATCGTTGCCGCTGGCTGGATTCCTGTGCTGGAATTTCTCCTCCTGTCGCCGCTCATCGGCATGGTCCTGGGCTACGTTTTCATGCACATCGCTGCCTGGACTGCTCATAAGGCGCCACGCGAAAGCGCAGCCCGGTGGTTCCGCCGGCTGCAGCTTGTCAGTGCGGGTGCTTACTCCCTCGGCCACGGCACCAACGACGCGCAGAAGACTATGGGCATCATCGTCGCCCTGCTCGTCTCCACCGGCTACGGCCAATACGCCACCGGGAACGCCGTTCTATTCGGCCGTCATCACGAAATCTCCATCTGGATCATCCTGAGCTGCCACGCAGCGATCGCCTTCGGCACCATGATCGGCGGATGGAAGATCGTCAAGACGATGGGGTCGCGCATCACGCCACACCTTCGCCCCATGGGTGGCTTCTCGGCGGAAATGGCCGCAGCCGTCACCATTGCCCTGGCGACCTTCGCCAAGGTGCCCATCTCAACAACGCACGCGATCGGCGGGGCCATCTCCGGCGTGGGAGCCACACGCGGTGTCCATGCCGTCCGCTGGATCTGGGCCAAGCGCATCGTCTACGGCTGGATTCTCACTTTCCCGGGTGCAGGCATCGTCGGTGCGGTCACGTATTACGTGCTTCACCTCACGCTGGAAGCCTGGGTCGGCGGCGCAGCAGCCATCCACTAAAAAATGCGATGACAACATGCAAAGAGGGCGCGCTGAGAAGCGCGCCCTCTTTCGTTCCATCATTGTTTAACGACGGGGTCCATGCGCATCGTTGTGGTTTTCGTGGCTGATCTGCCGGCTGGCGGCATTCTGTTCGTGGTTCACCTGCTGCCGTTCCGGAGCCGTCATCCGTCCGCCATTGGCAACACGGTCCTGCCGCACCTGACGATCAATCGACTGCTGCCGGTTCTCGGCGCGCGCTGCCTCGCCCGGTGACATGCGACCACTGTCAATGCCATTGGCAATGCGCTGCTGCTGATTCACCTCACGATTGTTCACCGTGTTGTTGGCAAAGCCACGCTGTACCGGAGCTGCGTTCACTGGTCCGCCACGTGCTCCCGGATTCATGGCGGGGCCAACAGCAGGGCGTCCCTGCGCTCCAAAGCGATTGCCGCCAACATTGGTCATCGCCACCGTCTGCGGGCGTCCGCCATTGTTCCTTGCAAACGCATTCCGATCCTGCGCCGCAAAGTTCTGGTGCTGCTGCTGGTTCACCGTCGCGCCAAAATGCTGCTCGCGGTTGAAGGCCATTTGTTGCGGTGTAGGCCGCGCGGCAATGCCTCCGGGACCATTGAAGCTTGCACGGTTGACCACGGTATTGTTGATCACCGTACGGTCAATGTACGTGTTGCGAATGACTGTCGTATTCACGTTCATCACGGCAGTGTTGTAACGGAAAGCTCCGCCGGACCACATGCCGCCGCCAAAGCCCACGCCACCATAACCGAAGCCATAGTTCACGCCGCCATAGAAACCGACGTGTGGTCCCCAGTAGCCTGCATTCCACATGTAAACCCCACCGTTATAGCCCCAATAGCCGGGCGTCCACAGCACACCCACGCGCGGCGGCGCCACCCACACACCCGGAACCCAGTAATAACCTTCCGGCCCCCATGCCCAATATCCGGGTGTCCACATATAACCCGGCTGCGGGCAGGGCGGCTGCACGTACACGGGCAACGCCGGCGGTGCGGTGCGGATGGAAATCCCAATCGCAAAAGACTGCGCGGATACATGCTGTGCCAACGGAACGGCAACAGCGAAAGCAGCAACGGCTGCAAGAGTCGCAGTGCGTGTGAACATCTTCATCAGAATCTCCCTTTGTTCGCAGCCTCGCTGCGGGACAAACGTGAAGACACGGCTGTATTGGGGATGTTGCAAAGAAAAATCTTCTTTGTACTGTTGCCAATTCTTCCCACCACCACCACTTTCGTACTCCACCCACTAGACTGAAGGTGCGTGAAGAGTCCCCTCATCTTTCTGTCAGCAGGCGAAGCCTCCGGCGACCACTACGGCGCAGAGCTGATCACAGCCCTTCGCGGCGTTGTGCCGGAAGCCCGTTTCACCGGACTGGGTGGCACCGCGATGGAGACCGCCGGACAGCAGCGCGTCATCCGCGCGGAAGATGTTGCCGTCATGGGCATCACGGAGATCCTCGCGCACATCCCGAAGATCCTGCACAGTTACAACACACTCGTCCAGTCGATCAAAAAGCAGCGCCCCGACGTCGCGGTCCTGATCGACTTCCCCGATGTAAACTTCCGCCTCGCGAAACACCTCAAGCGCATGGGCGTTCCCGTCATCTGGTTCGTCTCGCCGCAACTCTGGGCATGGAAGCGCAAACGTCTGCGCTGGGTGCAGCAACGCGTCGCGAAGATGTTGACCATCTTTCCTTTCGAGCAACCCTTCTATGCCAACCGCGGCGTCGATGCCGAGTTCGTCGGCCACCCGCTCGCAGAACAACCGCTGTCTACGATTTCGCGCGAGGACTACGCCACGAAGCACGGCTTGAACCCGCATAAGCAATGGATCGCGCTTCTGCCAGGTAGCCGTGGCGGTGAAATCGACGCCAACCTGCCCGAACTTGTCGCGGCGGCAAAGCTTCTCAAAGACGATTACGAATACCTCATCCCTGTAGCGCCCACCGTCAGCCATCAACGGCGCCACCACATGCGAAGTGTGGCGAATCTTCCGGCGATCCATCTGGTAGAAGACGCACGAGCAGCCCTCATGTACAGCCGAGCCGCAGTCGTAGCCAGCGGCACCGCAACCATTCAGGCCGCCGTCATCGGCACACCCTTTGTCGTGGTCTACCGCGTCTCAAATCTCACCTTCCGCATGGCCAGAGCGTTGGTTCAATATCCGCCAGAGATCCCGGCTGAAGTCGATGCCCACGGTAACCTGCCCATCGGCATGGTCAACCTCATCGCTCGCCGCCGCGTGGTCCCGGAGCTTCTGCAGGAGCAGTTCACCGGCGCAAATATAGCCGCGGCCCTGAAACCGCTTCTCGCAGATACACCCCAGCGCGAAGAACAGATCAAAGCGCTCGCCGAGGTCCGCCGACGTCTCCTCAGCCCCACCAGCCGCACCGCCATGGAAAGCCTGCGCGACGCCGTTCTGGAGGCGCTGCCCTGATCCTTCACAACACCAGCGGCGGAATTGCGTCTAACCGTTTGACAGCTCGGGAGAACCGGCTAAAGCATTTCTGAAGATGTACAGCGAAGCAATAACTGTAAGCGCCGTTCTCCTTCAAAGAAAACGGCATTCGATGAATTCCGATACGCCACATCATCAGGGAATATGCTCTAGTCTGTCCCTGCACCAAAAGGATTCCTGCCAGCATGCCTGCGATTCGCACGACACTCGCCTTTGCCAGCGCCGCCCTCTTCGCGCTTGGCTCCGCTGCCTTTGGGCAGAGTTCCACGCGACAGCCCATCAACGTCACAGGCTATGCCATCACCGCGGAAGTCGACCCCACGGCGCAGCGCCTCACCGCCACCGCGCAGGTCACCTTCACCGCGAACCAGGACATCACATCCGCCACCTTCGAGCTGAACAACGGTCTGCGGATTACCAAGATCACCGGCCCGGGTCCCAAGCCGCTCGACAGCGATCGTGATGCCCGCCGATCCACCGTAACTGTGTCCCTTCCGGCCCCCATGGCCAGCGGCACAACTGCCACCTTTACATTTACTTACGCAGGCATTCTGAAAGACGAGGATACAAGTCCGGTCGAAGGCATCAAGCTGGCTGCCATCGCCGATCCCGTCTCCATCCTGCTCTATCCCGGCCGCTGGTTTCCCATGGTCGGCCTGTACACCAACCGCTTCACCATGGACCTGAAGGTCACCGTACCGGAGGGTGAAACGGCTGTCTCCAGCGGCTTTGTTGCCAAGAAGGCAATGCCCGGCAACAAGACCGAGTTTGATTTCGCATGGACCAAGCCCGGCCTGCCCGGCACGCTGGTCATCGGTAAGTTCCTTCCCGCGATCAAGCCCGCGGATGCTCGTCAGATCTCCATCTATGTAACCGAAAAACACAAGGCCAACGCCGCCGAATACGCCTCCACCGCCGCGCAGCAGCAGGAGTTCTTCACCCAGAGCTTTGGTGCACCGGAATCCGGCATCCTCCAGATCGTCGAAATCCCCGACGACGCGGTCAGCGCTTCCTGGGGCCCGGAAGTCATCGCCATCGCTGGCAACCGTATCGGCGATAAGAACAGCCACCGTCTCCTTGCCAACACCATCGCGCACCAGTGGTTCGGTTCCGCCATCAGCCCCGCTACACTTAACGACGCCTGGATCACCAACGGCATGGCTCGTTACGGCGAGCTGATGAACCTGGAAGAAAACGGCGGCAAAACCGCACTCCAGAGCGCCATACTCGACATTGAGGCAGGCGCGCTCGCCTACGACACCCAACCGCTGACCACCCTCGCCCGCATCGATCCCTTCTCGCCGCAGTTCCAGTCCATGACGCTGGAAAAGGGCGCGATGGTCTTTCACATGCTGCGTTACCAGTTCGGCGACGACAAGTTCCTCACCTTCCTGAAGAACCTGCTCTCCACTTATCGCGACAAGCCTGTGCGCACCGCCGACCTGGAAAACATCGCCAAGCTCACCGCCACGGACTCCACCAATCTGACCCCGTTCTTCGCGCAATGGCTGGACGGCACCGGCTCGCCCACCTTTCAGAACAAGTACACCGTCTACCGTGTCGGCGGCGGCAAAGGCTTCCGCACCGTTGGCACCGTAGCCCAGGACCTCGATCTCTTCCGCATGCCCGTGGATCTCCGCGTTGAAACCGACGGCAAAACGGAGACACGCAAGATCGACGTCTCCGGAACCGACTCTGCCTACACCATCGAAACTTTCGGCCGCCCCCGTCGCATCGTCATCGACCCCGATAACTGGATTCTCAAGAGCACCCCCGACCTTGCCGTTCGTGTCGCCGTGCTGAAGGGCCAGCAGCTTGTTGCACAGGGCGACCTCATCGGCGCTCTCGCTGAATATCAGAAGGCACTCGACACCAACAGGAACTCCTCGCTCGCCACCTATCGCATCGCCGAAATCTTCTTTACCCAGCGCAACTATCAGTCCGCCGCCAACAGTTATCGCGACGCTTTGCGAGGCGACGGCGACCCGCGCTGGACGCAGGTCTGGAGCCACATTGGCCTCGGTAAAATCTTTGACATCACCGGCCAGCGCGATCGCGCCGTACAGGAATACCGCCTCGCCGTGCAGACCAATGACAACACACAGGGCGCTATCAATGAAGCCCGGGCGCTGCTGCAAAAACCCTACGAGCGCCCCCGCGCCACGGACTAATTATTTAGCTTCATAGATATAGGGGACGTGGCGTAATGTTACGTCCCCTTTCGTGTGCCATAAGTGACAATACCCACCCAAAAACCTGAATCCCGGGACGAACTCTCGCGTCTAGAAATATGTACCGAAGTTTGGTCAGGACCGGGGCGTCGACACCCGGAACACCGGCTTCGAGAGTTTGGCATAAGGCCAACCGCATCGTGTATTTGAACGGATCCGATGCGTAGTATTTCGCTTCCCAAGCCGAGTCTGGCACTGGCCGCGACCGCTCGACGGCCCCCGACTCACCAAGGGTCTTACCTCATGTTTCGTATCGCCGCAATTATGCTTGCCCTCGCCGCACCGATCGCAATTGCAGCCCAGGAGCACGACCGCTCGCCGGGCACTCACGATAGCGCACCCACTCGCCACGACAGTTCGCCGCGGCCCACCGGACAGCAGTCCACAGCATCGCACCGTTAAAACATCAGGACTGAGATTGAGTCCAAACTGCAAAGGCCCTGAAGACGTTCAGGGCCTTTG
Organism: Terriglobus sp. RCC_193; assembly: GCF_041355105.1. Taxonomy (NCBI): domain Bacteria; kingdom Pseudomonadati; phylum Acidobacteriota; class Terriglobia; order Terriglobales; family Acidobacteriaceae; genus Terriglobus; species Terriglobus sp. RCC_193. Next base: position 1,050,986 of record NZ_JBFUPK010000001.1, read on the forward strand.
CTTTTGTAGTTCATTCTAGGAATCGATGCTCCGTCATTCTGAGGAGCAAAGCGACGAAGAATCCCGACGAACCCTCATCCTGCCCAAGGGTCGCCACAAGCCTTCCAGCCACAAAACTGGGTGCCCCAGGTTCGCGAAGCTAACCTGGGTATTCGTGCGAAGCACGAACCCGCGAAGCTCGTACGGTCAAATTAAGTAAGCACCGGCGACTCATCCCGCAGCGCCACCGTCTCCCGGCACGACCGCGCAAACGCCTCCACCAGCTTCAGCGTCTCATCGGAAGTCTTCGCACCACGCGTAATCAGCGCGCCAGCATCATCAAATGCCAGTCCCACGCAGCGGTCCGCGCGATACGTACAGGCCGCCAGATCGGTCACATTCAACGCACGTGTCTGAATACAGAGAATCGTCTTCGGAGGAGCCATGCGGTCCACCATGCAGACGATTTCGAGCTTCGATTCCAACTCATCCGGCACAAAATCAATCGCCAGATCGGCCTCGCGCACGGCATCTTCTATGGTGGTCACCGTCTCCAGCGTGCCCGGCATACCTTCGGTCGGAATCTCATCCAGGGCTTCACGCAGCTTCGCCGGCATTACGTCTTCCAGCACCACGCGATGCCCAGCCTTCACCGCCGCAGCGGCAAGCGAACGGCCCGCTTTGCCTGCACCAATCAGTGCAAGTGTCAGCGGGCCGTGCGTGTTTGTTCCAAAGCTCAAAACTGGTTACTTCGCTTCAATCGCTGAAACAACTGAAGCATAGCTGGGATCAGCCTTCTTGATGTGTTCTGCAACGCGGGTGCGCTCATCTTCTGTAAGAGAAGGCAGCACGGCCAGAATGCGGCGCAGCGTTACCGAAATATCGTCAACGTAGTTCATGGTGCGGATCGCTTCACCGGACAGCGGCATCGTGTAGGTAACTCCTTCCTAAGAAGTTTATTCGATTACGGCGCTCTATGCGCTGGCCAGCGTCTCTGGCTGGGTTCCCTGTTGCTCTCCGCTCTGGTCATGCAGCGCCTCCGGCGGCGGAGGCGAATCAATTTTCTCCAGCACTTCTTCCGGAATATACGCATCACGATCGCATTCTTCTGTGATGTGGCGAAACTGGAGGCTGATGTCGGGATGCAACTGCTCCGGTAGATACCGCCATGTCCAGTTCGCCTCTGGAATACCCGGCGTATTCATACGGCCTTCCGACCCAAGATGCAGCAGATCCTGCAACGGCACAATGCAGATCGCCGCCACCGATCGCTCCGCGCACCGGATCATTGCCCAGACGCAATCGTTCGGATGCACCAGCGGCCCCAGGTACGTCAGCAGGTTCTTCCGATCCATCTCCGGCGCTTCCAGCCACCATCCCAGGGTCGTGTTGTTGTCATGCGTGCCGGTATAGCAGACGGTATTGCGGTCGTACCGGTGCGGCAAATGCAGATGGGCGCCGCGTCCCGAAAATCCGAACTGCAGTACGCGCATACCTGGCATGGAAAAGTCACAACGCAGCTTGTCCACCTTGTCCGTAATCACGCCAAGGTCTTCGGCAATGAACGGCAGCGAACCTCCCAGTGCAGACTTCAAACGATCGAACAGTGCAAATCCCGGCGCGTCTATCCACTCACCATTCATCGCCGTTTCTTCTTCCGCGGGAATGCGCCAGTACGCCTCAAATCCGCGGAAGTGATCCAGCCGCAGCAGGTCATACAACTCCATCTGCCGCTTCACACGATCAATCCACCATTGGAATCCCTGCTGTTCCAGGTAGCGCCACCGATACAGCGGATTGCCCCACCGCTGCCCCGTCTCAGAAAAATAATCCGGCGGAACGCCTGACACGGCAATCGGCTTGTACTGCTCGTCCAGGTCGAAGACTTCCTTGTTCGCCCACACATCCGCCGAGTCATACGACACAAAGATCGCCAGGTCGCCCATCACGCGAATATCGCGACTGGTGCAGAATGCGCGCAGCGTCTCCCACTGCTTCATGAAAAGAAACTGCACCGCGAACACAATCTGCATTGCCTCGTGGTTCTCTTCGTCAAACTTCTGCAGCACGGCCTCATCATGCGCGGCAAGTTCCCCAGGCCATTCGTTCCAGTGCCGGTAATCGAACCGTTGCCGCAGAATCGTAAAGCGCGCGTAGTCCAATAGCCAGCTGCTGCTGTTCTCACGGAATGCCTCAAACGCCTGGCAATCCGCTGCGCTGCAACGCTTGAGAAACCTCTTCGCAGCACGTTCAATCAGCGGCAGCTTATCGGCATGTGCACGCGCAAAGTCCACTGGCCCATGCGCACCCGCCAAACCATCCGCTTCACCGGCATACAGCCATCCATCGCGTTGCAGATGCTCAAGGCTGATCAGCAGTGGGTTCCCCGCAAATGCCGACACCGCGGAATACGGCGAATTGCCATACCCCACAGGATTCAGCGGCAACACCTGCCACAGCCTCTGTTTTGCCGCGGCAAGAAAGTCGACAAATGCATAGGCCGCGGGGCCGAAATCGCCAATGCCACCCTGAGAAGGCAGAGAGGTCACGTGCAGCAAAACGCCGGAAAGTCGCTCAGAAATCATGTCCGTGATGTGTGATGCGATTTTACGGTGCAACGACGCGGCAACCAAGCTCAAACGCACCCAGTTCGTCATCCTAAACAGCAAAGCTCAAACGAACAGACTTCGTTATCCGGTGAATCCACAAGCGGAGCTCATACGAACGAAGTTCGTCATCCTGAGCGAAACGAAGCGTAGCGGAGTGCAGTCGAAGGACCTGCATTCCCCTCAACCCTCTGCAATGCCCCCATGGAAGCCATTCCACCTTCACAAAGCGAGATCTTCATTTTCCCAGCGAAATCGTAGTGCAGGAAAAGAATGCAGGTCCTTCGACTACGCGTTGCTCCGCTCAGGATGACGAGCATTGAGAGGATGACGAAAGTTGAGATGGCCAAAAGAAAAAGGCCGGACTCGTGATGAGTCCGGCCTTTGTTCTTGAAGAACCTTATCCACCAATCGGCAGGCTCGGCTGTGTGGGCTTCTGATGAATCTTCACAGCGCCCTTCTTCGTGTACTCATCGATCAGCGTCTGCATGTACACGCCAAACAGTTCCGCGCGCTGCTGTTCAATCAGCTTGTCACGCTGCGCCGGGAACGACTTCGCAATGTCCTCAGCCGAGGGCTCCTGCTTGTCCGTCACCTGCGCCACCACGCCGGTTTCACCATTTGCAATGGGAGCACTGATGCCGCCCTTCGCCAGGTCAAACACCACTGCAGCGCCACCGCTCATCGGCCCCACATCCGGCACATTGCCCGTGCGGCCGACCAGGTCCGACGACTTCACCGGCAGACCCATTTCCTTCGCAGCCGCATGCAGATCACCCAGCAGCTTCGCCTGATCGCTCAGCTTCTGCAGCTTCGCCTGCAACATCTGCGGTACCTGCTCACTGCGATAGTCGTTCAGCAGCTTGTCCTTCCACTCCGCGAACGTGGGCGCATGCGCGGCCTGCACATCGGCAGTCTGGAAGACAACATACGTGCCCTCACCCGCAGGTGCGAAACGCGGCGAATCACCCTTCTTGCCCGTGAATGCCGCCTGCATCATCTGCGCGCTGTCCGGCAAGCCCGGAATGGTATCGCTGCTGGTCAACCAGTTCGACGTCGTCACCTTCAGGTTGTGCGCGGCAGCGGTCTTGTCCATGCCGTCCTTCGCAGCCTGATTGGCAATCTGTCCGGTCAGCGCCTGCAGTGCCTTCGCTCCATTCTGCTGTTCCAGAATCGGACGAATCTCACCCGCAACCTCGCTCAACGGTTTGTCATGTGCTTCGTCGCGCGCTTCGGCCTGAATGATGTGATAGCCAAACGTCGTGTGCACCAGCCCGGAGGTCTCACCCGCCTTCAGTGCCATTGCGGCATCCTGGAACGGCTTCACCATCTGGCCATTGGACTTCACATAACCCAGTTCGCCGCCCTGCTCCTTCGAGCCAGGATCGTCCGAGTTCTCTTTCGCCAGCTTCGCAAAGTCGCCACCCGCATGGATCTTATCCAGAATCCCCTGAGCCTTGGCCTTCGCCGCTGCATCCGCCTTCGCGTCGCCCTGCGGAGCCGAGATCAGGATGTGGCGCACCTTCACCTGCTGGTCTACGTGATAGTCAGCCTTGTGCGCGTTGTAGTAGGCCTGCACATCGGCATCGGTCACCTGCGGCTTGCCGCCCGGCAGGTTCGCCAGCGTCACAGGGATGTACTGAATCTGCCGCTTCTCCGCAACAGCCGTCGCATAGCGCGCCTTGTTCGCGTTGAACCATTTCTCCAAGTCGCTGTCGATCGGGTTTACCGTCTTGGCAATGTCCGCGGACGAAACCGTCACGTAGTCGAACTTCACCTTCGCGTCCTGCTTGCGCACCATTTCGCGCACCGCATTGTCGCTCACCACCGCGCCTGCCGTCACAAACTCCTGCAGCTTGCGTCCGGTCAGCTCCTGGCGGATCTTTTCCTCGAACTCCGCAATGCTCGCAAAGCCAAGGCGTGTCGTCACAAACTCGCGATACTTGTCGTCGCCAATGAACTTGCCATCCGGAAAGAAGAACTGGCCAAGCTGACCTGTCTGCAATTCCTTCTGCACATCAGCCGGGCTCGCGCTCAGGCCAAGGCGGTCGGCCTCGCGATCTTCAATTGCCTGTGCAATCAGCAGCTGCTGTGCCTGCGCCTCAAAACGCGGCATCAGGAACGGCAGATACTGCGCGGGCAGGTTCTGCTGCTGCGCCAGGTTCTGCGCCACCTGCGACACTTCGGTGGCTTTGATCTCCGTCGCATCGCTAAAACGGCCAAAGAAACCCGGCTTGCGCACCGAAGCATACACGCCCTGTGGCGTGCCGGAGATGCCGTCATACAGACCCGGCACCAGGTAGAGCACCATCGAAAGCGTGGCGACGCCGATGATTACGGCGAAAATCGCCTTTGTTACACGGTTATCCTTCTGCAGAGAACGAATCATTGGCTTTCGACGGAAACCCTTCAAAGAGTGAATCAGGATGTGTTGCGCGTACAGGTACAAACGCGCGCATGCCTCCGTCCTCCCGGACGAACGCTTACGAAAGTATAGCCGAGCGAAGACACAGAAAGGGCCGCAGCATCCTTCGCTGCGGCCCTTTCTCATGAACCAGACTTAGTACCAGTACGGTCGCGGTCCCCAATATCCGCGACGATAGTACCCATACGGGTATCCCGGATACGCATAGACACGCACTGCTGGATACGGCCGTGCATACGGCCCAGGCCCCTGCGGATACGCACCCGCCGGTCCCGCATAGCCGCCCAGCCGCTGCATTTCGGCCTCTGACACGGTCACCAGTTGCACCGGCGACGTCAGCCGGAACTGCAACACCGCCTCCGCCGGAACATTCGCATTGCCGCCACCGGAAGCCGCCGACGTACCCAGACCAGCCGCTCCACCAACACCCGCGCCAATGGCTGCGCCAGTTCCACCGCCGATCGCCGCGCCAAATAACGCACCAACAGCGCCACCGATCAGCGTCGAATTGACCGACTGCAGGCCCTTATCACGTCCATTGATTACAAATGGCTGGCTCTGCAACGGAATCCGCTGCCCGCCCAGGTTCAGCGCCGTCAGTTGCAGCGTCAATTCGCCGCGTCCCTTCAGCACACCCGCACCCTTAGCATCCACCACCGTTCCTTCAACGGTCGCGCCGCGAGGAATTGCAATCTGCCCACCGGCCAGAATATCGCTGGTCACAAACGCGTCAAACGTCGATCCCGGCTGCGCATTGCCGCTGGAGAGCCAGCGATTGATACGCACCGGCAGCACCGTTCCATCCGGCACCATCACCTGCACACCGCCAGGCTGGCCTTGCGCATAACCCTGCTGTTGCGATCCACCCTGCTGCTGTTGCGCCATCTGCCGCTGATAATCGCGATAGTACAAACGATGCTGCGGCGCCTGCTGCGGAGCATTCTCCTGCCCCGGCAACGGATAACTGTTCGGGTCGCTATCCGGCATCTGCGAAGATGCCTGCTGTCCATCCTGCGACTGGACATCCCCCTGTTGCTGAGGAGTTTGATTTCCATTCGCCGGGTCCGTCTGCGGATGCTGCGCAGCAATGATCTGGCCCTGTGCCGCAGGGATCGACGAGCCATCCGATGGCAGCATGTTCGCGTCGGCAGGGTCAGCAGCCGCGGTAGCCGGGGCACCCACGGTCAACTGGCTGACCACCTTTTTCACACCGTCCACATGCGCGGCTACCTGCTCCGCCGCAGCACGCGAAGCTTCATCCGTCACGGTTCCGGTCAACGTCACTGTTCCGAAAACGGTGGAGGAATTAATCGACTGGTTCGCCAGATTGTTATCCGCGGCAAATGCCTTCAAAACATTCGCTTCCACCTGCGCATCGCTCAACTTCCCGTTCTGCGTAACGGTTGAAGCGGTTTCAGACTGGGCAAATCCCGCGACAGGCGCGGCAAGGACCGCCGCCAAAGCGAGCGATCCCAAAGTACGTGCGGCAAGGTTCCACTGCATAACTCAAACTCCGCCGGGCTTGCGGCCCCTCAACCATTACGGCCTGCCCGTATACGTTAGAACGCACTTCACAGCAGGAAGTTGCGATTATGTCACATCACCACACGAACAACCGCCAGCAGACGAAAACCTGCGCCGGCGCCCAACAGAAAAGGACCCGCCCGCGAATCTCGCGAACGGGCCCCTACTGTCTATGCGCTACTTGGCTGCAGTCTGTGGTGTCGTCAACGGCTTCAGAATGTCGCCCAGATAATCCGGCGTGCCTTCCTGTCGCACCAGCACGGCATAACGCTCGCCATCGTGATAGTCCACATCCACGGGACGAATCGTATCCTCCTGCTGCACCAGCAGGTGAATCGGCGCAGAATCAGTCTTCGCCTTCACAATCGCCGACTTCAGAGCATCGCCGGAGAACGCCAGCCCATTCACGCTGACAATCTTCTCTCCCGGCCCCAGCTTCGCGCGGTCCGCAGGCCCATCCCACAACACATCGCCGATCACGCCCTCGCCGATAATGCGAATACCCAGTGAATACCAGACATTCAAACCACCGCGACGGCTGCTCGACAACATCCGCTCACCCTTGCTCGGATGATCCTGATACACCAGCTTGTAGCCACCGCGTTCAATGCCGTCCAGATCCACCTGAGGGTTCACGCCGTTAATGCGGTCGCGCAGGAACTTGTCCCAGTCGTACTTCACCACCTGGTTCAGATCGGCAACAATCTCAGGGAACTCATACCCGACAATCAGCGGCCCCGTGTTGCCGCCCTTGCCCAGGAATATCTTCGCAAAATCCGTCAGCGACTTCTTGTTATCCGTCAGCTTGCGGATCAGCGTATCCGCATCCAGCCAGACCAGCTCGCCTTCCTGGTAATAGTCCTGCCCACGACGCCAGTTCATCCACTGCGGATTGCCGCCGCGAATCAGGCTTCCCGCAATCGCCGTATCTTCGGTCGAACGCCAGTTGCGGCCGCGCTTGTAATCCAACGACGCAGCCGACATCGCCAGCAGATCGCGATATCCCTCAGCATTTTTCAGCCCCGCGCGCGCCGCCAGCACATTGCCCCAGTACTGTGTCATGCCCTCGTACACCCACATCAGGTCGCCCTGTTGCGCCGTGGCAAAATCCGGTTGATACAGCCGCGCAGGACGCCGATACTTGCCGTTCCACGAATGCGTAAACTCATGCGCCAGCAGGTCGGCCTCGGCCAACTGATGCACGTCATCCGCAAATCCCTTCTCGCCTACACCGTTGTCGGAAGACTGGCCATGCTCCAGCCCCTCGCCACCCGCGCGATCCGAAAGCGTCAGCAAAAAGTGGTACTCGTTGTAATGATGCGAACCATAATTCGCATCCGCTTCACGAACCAGGTTCCCAATCTCCGCCAGCGTCTCCGGACGCATCTTCGCGTCCTCCGGCTCATCCGCTACCACGTCAAGAAAGTGCTTCGGCGAAATCTCCGGAGCCAGCGCGAACTCATGGAAGTATTTGCCCGTGATCACCGGCGAATCTTCCAACTGCTCCACGTTCGTCACGTCATACTTCGTCGTTACTGCATCCGCAGGCGGCGTGTGCGCACCTTCCAGAACGCCCGTTGTCTTCGGTGTAGGAACAGTACCCACCGGCTTCAGCGCCGTGCCCGTTCCCCATCCCGCGGGCACCGTCACCGACGGCTGAATCGCAATCTCTTTGACCGGCACATGCGCCGGATACAGCATCAGGTGCTCCCACTCCAGCACGCTCATCTTCGACGTCACGCGCCCCGGAATAATGCAGTCCAGATGCGCATGGATCGACGTCACGCCCTTCGGCACCGTCACGTGAAATTCGGCCAGCTCCACATCATCGCGACGCCACTTCAGCGTCTCGCCACTGCCCGTAAACACCACGCCCGTGATCGAGCCAAGCGGCCCACCCGGCGCATGTGTTCCCGGAATCCACTTCGGCGTGATCAGGTCCACCGTCGAATCCGGCTTCACCGGAATATCAATCTCCGCGTGATACAGGTGGCGAACGCCCTCCGTCAGATCAGCCGTGATCTGGATCGGCGTCTTCTGCGCATGAAGCTGGGACACACCGCACGCAAGCACTGCGGCGGCAACAAGACTGCGGGAACTCTTCAGCATGAAAGGCTAAACTCGAAAGGAAAATACGCGAGGCGTACAAAGAAATTCGCGTCTGCACTGATGCTACATCCTGCCACGACAGCAGCAACCACGCCAACGCCCGTCATGCAGAACGTACGGCTCCCACGGTCAAAGACCGTCATCCTGAGCGAAACAAAGTGAAGCCGAAGGACCTGCATTCCTCTCAACCCTCTACAACGCATCAGGAAACCCAAAAACGAACCAGCAGCCACAAAACCGGGTGCCCCAGGTTCGCGAAGCTAACCTGGGCATCGCGTCAAAGACGCGATCAAACGACCGAAGGTCGTCTTCTTTGAGGGGCAGAGGCTTCAGCCCTGCCATAAAAAGCAGACAAGGAGAATGGGTCTTTAGCCCCAGAGGGAAACTCTTACCGCTCGCCCCACTTCAACTTCGATCGCAGCACATTGAACAAACCATGCTCGCCCAGCCGCACCAGCCGCACCGAATACTGCGAACGGCGGCAATGCACCTCGTCTGCCACCTTCAGCTCCACAGCTTCCTGCCCATCCACTGTGAGAAACGTCTGGTCCGCAATCCCCACAACGGAGATGCGAATCTCCGTATCCGCCGGTGTCACAATCGGCCGCAGCGTCAGCAGGTGCGGACAGATCGGCGTTACCACCATCGCCTCCACGCTGCCCATCACAATCGGCCCATCCGCCGCCAGGCTATATGCGGTCGACCCCGTCGGCGTGGAAACGATCACACCATCCGCGCGAAACCGCGCCACACTCTGACCGCCAATCTGGATGGAGTAATCGCCCATACGCGCAATCGCGCCCTTGCTGATCACCACATCATTCAGCGCGTCCCACGCCTGGTACACCTCGTCATCGCGCCACAGCTCCGCATGCATCATGCTTCGCTGGTCCACGGAGCAGGAACCCTCCTGCCAGGCATCAAATGTCTTATAGATTTCCGACAGCGGAACTTCCGTTAGGAAACCTAACGAACCAAGATTCGCGCTCAGGATCGGCGTATCCGTTTTCGCAAACGCCCGTGCCGCGGACAGCAGCGTCCCATCCCCACCCAGCACAATCACCAGCGACGGACAACAACCCGCCATGGTGTTCCGCGCCATGCCATGTTCCTTCACATACGCCGCGCTGGTCTCATCCAGATGCGCTTCAAAGCCACGCTCTTTGAGAAAGTAAATAAGTTCCGGCAACAAAGTTGCGAGTTCCGGTTTCTGCGGCTTCGAAATAATGGCAACGTGCTGCATGCCTGTTTAGTGTACTTGCCCCCAACCGGCTCCGCGAAAGCCCGACTCATACAAAGTTCGTCGTTGTCATCAAAACTCAGACAAACAAAATCCGTCATTCCCCGCAGATCGTACAAACGCAGATCGTACAAACAAGGCTTGTCATTCTGAGCAAAGCGAAGAATCCCGACGAACCCTCATCCTGCCAAGGTCGCCACAAGCCTTCCAGCCACAAAACCGGGTGCCCCAGGTTCGCGAAGCTAACCTGGGTATTCGTGCGAAGCACGAACCCAGCAAAGCTCATACGGTCAAAGACCGTCATCCTGAACGAGGCGGAGCGGAGCTGAAGGACCTGCATTCTTCTCCCTCACAAGAATGTGTCCCCGAAGCCACCTCACGCAAACCGCGCATACAACAAAAACTCCCGGTTCCCTTCCATCCCTGTAATCGGCGAATCAATCACCTCCACCGTCTCGCCACCTGCCACACGAATCGCCTCTTTCACGCGCTCCGTTGCAATGCCATACGCCTGCGGATCGCGCACAATGCCGCCCTTGCCCACCCATTCGCGTCCGGCTTCAAACTGCGGCTTCACCAGCACCACGCACTCGCCTACCCAGCGCGACTCCGGTTTCGTCAACGAAGCCACCACCGGCCCAATCACCAGCGACGCAGAGATAAACGAAACATCCATGCAGAAAAAACTCGGCGCAACATCAGCCGACAGCGAAGAAGCCTCTCGCAACAACACACCCGGCTCCAGCAGCCGCGCATTCGTGCGTTCCAGCAGCTTCACGCGCGCATCATTACGCAACGACATCGCAAGCTGCCCATACCCCGTATCCACGGCAAGAACCGCAACTGCACCCGCCTGCAACATACAATCCGTAAAGCCGCCAGTAGAGGCGCCAATGTCCACGCACAGACGCCCCGCAAGCTCCATCTTCCAGTGATCCAGCGCACCGCGCAGCTTCAATCCACCGCGGCTGACATACGGCATCTCCTCGCCCAGAATACGAATCGCCGCATCCTCGGCCATCGCAAACCCCGCCTTGGTCTGTTTCTGCTCGTCCACCAGCACGCGGCCGGCCAGGATAAGACTCGCGGCACGTTCTCGCGAAGGAGCCAGCCCACGCTCCACCAATGCCTTATCCAAACGAACCTTTGCCATCTTTCAGCCTCCTTTCCCATCCTCGCAGATTGCACAAAGCCCGCACCTGCGGGTTAAACTCAACGGGAGGTCAGGTCGCCTTTGCGGATTCGCATCCAGTTCTGGAAACGCACACCGCCTGAGGACGCGCTGACTTCATCCATACCCATGGCGCCATCAGAATTCTCTTTCGGCAATATCACACCGCGACCCAATCCCGCGGAACCCTTCGCGCGTTCCTTCGTCCGCGAAAGCGAAGTGCTGCCAGCCAGCGACGACAACTTCCTCCTGCGTGGCATTCAGCGCGGCGATGAAGCTGCCATGGCGCAACTCTTCGACCGCTACTCCAAACTCGTTTACTCGGTCGCTCTCCGCGTTCTGCGCGATCCTTCGGCTGCTGAAGACGTTCTGCACGAAGTCTTCCTGCATCTCTGGAATCAATCGGAATCATTTCAGGACGTAACCGCATCGCTGGGCGGATCGCTCGCTGTAGCAGCACGCCACCGCTCGCTGGACACGCTGCGCCGCAAAAAAACCGACCCGCAGGTGCAGGAATTCCAACTGCCCTCCGCAGTCCGTCTCTCCGAAGAATCGGAGCGCAGCGCCACACTTGAACGCACCCATGCCGCCCTGCTGCGTCTGCCGCTCGACCAGCGCAAAGCGCTCGACATGGCCTTTTTCGATGGCCTCACCCACACTGAGATTGCAGAACTCACAGGCGAACCCGCGGCCACCGTCAAGACGCGCATCCGCACAGGCCTCCTTCAGCTCAGAAAGGCGATGCAGGTATGACCCGGCAACCACCCGTCACCGCGGAAGACCTCTACCTGTACGCCCTGCAACTGCTGGTGCCGGAAGAGCAAACCCGCCTTCAGGAATTTCTGCAGCATTCGCCCGAAGCCCGCAAGGAACTGGCCAACGTCCGCGGCGACCTCATCCTGCTGTCCCTGACACCGGAACAGCACACACCGCCCGCACTCTGCCGTCAGCGCCTGCTGAAACAGGTCGCGCGCGGCAAGAAGTCTGCGGTTCATTCCGTCGCCGACCGCGCCACGGCGCAGCACGCCATTGCCACAGAGCCGATCTTCGCACCGGAACCCGCGCCTGATCGCCTCAGCCCTATCCGTGACGACAGCTACACACCTTCGCCGGAAACCTCGTTTCCCTTCCGCTCCTTCCAGGCAGAAGAACCGCAACGCGGCCTCCTCGCCACACTTCTGCCCTGGGTAGGATGGGCTTTGGCTGTGGGGCTCGCCGTCAGCACATGGACCATGTGGCATAAGGCCGAAATACTTCAGGGGACCACTGCCGCTGCCAATGCGAAGGCGGCACACATCGCATCGGAGTCGGACAAGTCCTTGCGCGCGCTGGACGTCCTGCGCAACAGCGCCGCCCAGCGCTTCCAACTCACGAAGCAAAGCTCGCAGCCCATCTCCAACGCCCGCGTCACCTACGTATCGGAAACAGGCTCGCTCATCTTCCAGGGTGCCAATCTTGACCAGTTGCCCGCAGGCAAAGTCTACGAACTCTGGCTCATCCCTGTAGGCGACGGTCGCACACCCATCCCCGCCGGCACCTTCCGTCCCGACGAACGCGGCTACGCCAGCGTCGTCCTGCCTGACATCCCCAAGGGCGTCGTCGCAGGCACCTTCGGCGTCACGATGGAAGAAGAGGGCGGAGCCAACAATCCCACGCTGCCCATCCTCATGATCGGCGCATAAGCAACACAAGACAGCCAAAAGCTCTCACGCGTATTGCCCACAAAGCAAATACACGTGACGGTCATTCTGAGCGCAGCGAAGAATCCCGACAGACTCTCATCCTGCCATGGCCTCTGGAAGCTTCCAGCCACAAAACCGGGTGCCCCAGGTTCGCGAAGCTAACCTGGGTATTCGTGCAAAGCACGAACCAGCGAAGCTCCCCGGTCAAAGACCGTCATCCTGAGCGAAACGAAGTAAAGCCGAAGGACCTGTATTCCTCTCAACCCTCTACAACGCATCAGGAAACCCAAAACGAACCAGCAGCCACAAAACCGGGTGCCCGGGTTCGCGAAGCTAACCTGGGGTATTCGTGCAAAGCACGAACCCAGCGAAGCTCATACGGTCGAAGACCGTCATCCTGAGCGAAACGAAGTGGAGCCGAAGGACCTGCATTCCTCCACATCCTCTACAACGCATCAGGAAACCCAAAAGCAAAAGGGGACCCGAAGGCCCCCTCTCACCAAAAATCCAACAATCAAACTACTGCGAAACGCGAACTCCAATACCCTTACCCTGCAGCTGGATGGTCGACGTCACAACGTCCGTATCGGTGCGGATCATGGTCAATACCTGCGTATCGGCTGCGGTCACCAGCACCTTGCCGGTAGGATTACCCGCGACAGCCTGAATCCAGTTCAGCTTACCGCCCACGGTGATCGTCTTGGTAGCCACCATGGTGTTCATGTCCACCACTGTAACCGTACCGTCGGAGTTCGCCACGTAAGCCTTGCTCAGATCGGACAGAATCGCCACCTGCACCGGCTTGATTCCCACGGGAACCGTCGCCAGTACCTGGCCGAAATTTACAGCATCCGCCGGATTATTAGGATCGCAAGCAGCGTTGCCCGGCAGCGCGATCTGGCTGCAGAGTGCCACGTTAATGATGCTCAGTGAGCCGGCTGACGTCCCAGTGCCCTGGTTCAGAACAGCAATTTCATTAATTGCAGGAGCCACGTCAGCCCACAACGGGTTCGATCCCACCGTAATGGTCTTATCAAGGTTATTGCCCACCGTGTTGATCACGGTCACGGTGCCGCTGCCCTGGTTCAGAACAAAGGCACGGCGTGCATCAGGAGTCATCACGCCGTAAACCGGGCTGACGCCAACCTGAAGTGTTGCGGAAACAGCATTATTCGAAGTCCCCGTACCCGCTTCAATCGCCGAGGCCCAGCCCAGGCTCGTACCCGGGGTGTCGCCCTGGCTCAGCGTATACACGCGCGTTGCCGAGGGATTTGCAATCGTGTACACCGGATTCGCCGGAACAGGCAGTTCCTGCCGGATCGTCGGTGGCGTTCCCGCCGACATCACAGCCACCTTGTCCACTGACGGCTCAATGATGAACACCGGCCCTGCGGTACCGTTCGTGGTGATCTGCAGCGGGTTCACGCCCTGCGCCAGCGACGAATGTTTCACCGTCGTCGTCATCAGGCCTTCCGCAGCACTAAATGAGTCGATAACAGAATTGCCGCTATGCAGAACGTACGCCTGGCCGCCGGAATCCACGGTAAAGTACAGCGGACTCGGAGCGACAGCCGCCGTTGCGGCCACCGTCTCACCAAAGACGTTAATCACCGTGGCAAGGCCATCGTTACCGTTGCCCGGATCGGCGACCGCCGTGGCATATACCTGCGGCTGGGTTGAAGGCCCAACCGGATTGATCGCACTGACAACTGGCCGATAGTTATTGCCGCAACCGGCAACGGCCAACACCGCAATTGCGCTCAGACCAGCCGCGCTTACGCGAAATACCTGACGTGGAAGTGAAACCAAACGCTGCTCCTGCTTCGGGAGCACTGCGGCCCCGCCATCTTCAGATTGTAACGGAAACAAGGCCACAACCCCGGCACCTTTGCAGATGCCTGTATTGCATTCCTCAACCGAGAGACGAAGTCATCCTCAAATCGTCATCGAACAGACGCCGGAAGAACAACATTTACGCCTCTTCCTTCCCTTCCATCCATCGTTTCGCCCATCCAGCCTCCACATGCAGCCGAAGGAACGTATAACTCAACATCTCATGCCCAATCCGCCGGAAGTGTCCCCACGCAGACAAATTTCCATACGGCGCCCGCGGCGAAGTCAACACATCCAGCCCCTCTCGTTCGCACAGCGCCCGTATGCGGAACAGATGCGTCCCATCGCTCACCACAATCACGCGCTTCCATCCATTCTCACGTGCAATACGCGCCAGCTGATCCACCTGCTGCCCACTATCCAGCGACTCCGTCTCCGCAATAATGTGGTCATACGGCACGCCATTGGCCAGCAGATAATTTCGCCCCACATCACCTTCGCTGAGTCCGTTCTTCTTATCCGCGGTCCCGCCCAGCGTCACAATGTAAGGCGCCATTCCGTGGTTATACAAACTCACCACATGGTCCAGCCGCGCATGGTACACCGGCGACGGATGCCCCACATACTGCGCCGCTCCAAAGACCGCAATCGCATCCGAGGGCGCTGCCTGATCTTCCTGCGCCACGCGGTCAATGCGCATATACAAACTGGCAAACCACACCGCGGCGATCAGCGCGATCACCACCAGCAGCGTTCGGAACGGATGTCCGCTGCTGCCCTGCCGTCTTCCGTGTCGTCGTGCCATGTGCCTTTCGTGTTAGTGCTGCAAAGCCAGCGCAATCTCATGGGTGGGAATCGCACCCTCACGCAGAATCATCCACGAGTTCCCGCCGCCGCTCAGATCCACAATCGTCGTCGGCACCGTCCGCGCCGTCGGCCCGCCATCCACAATCAGCGGAATTTTATCGCCCAACTGCTCCCGCACGCATCGCGCATGTGTGCATTCCGGATGCCCTGCCAGGTTCGCCGACGTCGCCGTAATCGGCAATCCCAGGTGCTCCACCACCGCACGCGCAATCGGCGCTTCCGGCACGCGGATCGCCACATTGCCGGTGTGCGCGGTCACCCGCAGCGGCAGCTTGGACCCCGCCTTCACAATGATCGTCAGCGGCCCGGGCCAGAACCGTTCCGCCAGCCTGTCAAACGCGCTGTCCAGTCCCCGCGCCAGCTCATATCCCTGCGCCATGCTTCCAATCAGCAGCGACAGCGGCTTATGCTTCGCGCGGCTCTTCAACTCGTAAATCTGTTCCACCGCACGCAGATTCACCGGGTCTACGGCCAGACCGTAGAAAGTATCCGTCGGCAGCGCCACCACCTGCCCACGCTCCACACACTGCGCCACATAGCCCACCAGCTCAGCCTCTGGTTCATCCGGATGAATCCGCAACACTTCTGCCGACATGCACACTCCCAGGATCCCGCGAAGAACCTCAACCGCAGCATCGCCCAAACCACACCGGAACGCAAGCAGCCACAACAACTTAATCCCCCAACAATCAGTTCCTGACCCAGCCGACCTTAAACGAATCCCGTCATCCATCGAATCTCATACAGCCAAAGCCGTCATTCTGAGCGAAGCGAAGAATCCCGAGGAACTCTACCTCACCACAACCGTACAACCCTTCCAGCCCCAAAACCGGGTGCCCCAGGTTCGCGAAGCTAACCTGGGTATCGCACAAAGTGCGATCAAACGACCAAAGGTCGTCATCCTGAACGAAGCAAAGCGAAGCTGAAGGACCTGCATCCCTCTCCCTTGCGGAAATGCCAGAGCGCAAGCCCCGCTACACTTACCAGAGCAATGCCCGAACGAATCACAAGCCGCACCAACGCCCGCGTCAAAGCCCTCCGCGCCGCGCTGACCACGCGCAAGTCCGATCACATCGGCATCGAAGGCTTCCATCTCATCCGCGAGGCCATCACGAGCGGCCTGCAGCTCGACACCCTCTACCTCCGCGAAGACCACGCGCACCTCCTGCGCGACCTTCCTGAAGACGCCGCCCGCGAAATCCTCCTCCTCTCGCCCGACGCCTTCCAGAGCGCCACCGAAACCGAAAACGCGCAGGGCGCAGCAGCACTGCTCGAACGCCCCGAACTTCCCTATGCCCCACGCACCGGCGACCTGCTCCTCATCGCGGACGGCCTGCAGGACCCCGGCAATCTCGGCACCCTGATCCGCTCCGCCGAAGCCTTCGGAGCCTCCGCCGTCGCACTCACGCCCGGCACCGCCGATCCCTGGAACGGCAAATGCCTCCGCGCCGCCGCAGGTGCCGCCTTCCGCATCCCGCTACCTCGTTGCGATAACACGTTGATCCAGGCATTAAAAGCCGTAGACACCCAACTCCTGGCCGCCGTAGCCAAAGACGGCGAAGCTGCCCACGCTACCGATCTCCGAGGCACCATCGCCCTCGTCATCGGCAACGAAGGTGCGGGCGTGTCAGAGAAAATGCTCGCCCTCTGCGACAGGCAGATCACCTTAGCCACCACCGGTCCCACGGAGAGCCTCAACGCCGCCGTCGCAGGTTCCCTTCTGCTCTACGAAGCATCCCAACAAAGGAACTTCCGATGAGCAGTCTCTTCGCCAATCTCGAACCAGCAACACCGCTCAACCGCCGCGATATACCGCTACCAGAGCGTATGCGCCCGCGCAACCTCGACGAGTTCGCAGGCCAGAAGCACCTCATCGGCCCGGGCAAGCCCCTGCGTCTCGCCATCGAACGCGGCGAACCCGGCTCCATGATCTTCTGGGGCCCGCCCGGCACCGGCAAAACCACCCTCGCCAAAATCATCGCGCGTGCCACCTCCGCCACCTTCATTGAGTTCTCCGCCGTTACCGCCGGCATCAAGGAAATCAAGCAGGTCATGGCCGACGCGGAACGCGCCGCCGCCTCCGGTTCTCGCACCATCCTCTTCGTCGACGAGATCCATCGCTTCAACAAGGCCCAGCAGGACGCCTTCCTGCCCTTCGTCGAACGTGGCGCCATCCGCCTCATCGGAGCAACCACCGAAAATCCATCCTTTGAAGTCAACGCCGCGCTGCTCTCCCGCTGCCGCGTCTACGTTCTGCAATCCATCCCCGACAGCGAGATCGTAGAACTCCTCCAGCGCGCCCTCATCGACGAAGATCGCGGCCTCGCCAGCCTCCAGCTCACCGCAGCCGAAGGCGCACTCGAAGCCATCGCCTCCTTCTCCAACGGCGACGCCCGCTACGCCCTCAACGCGCTCGAAACCGCCGCATCGCTCCTCATCGGCCGCGGCGAAACCACGCTCACCCGCGAAGCCGTCGGCGACGCGCTGCAACAGCGCACGCTCCTCTACGACAAGAACGGCGAGCAGCACTACGACCTCATCAGCGCCCTCCACAAAAGCGTGCGCAACTCCGACGTCGACGCCTCGCTCTACTGGCTCCGTCGCATGTTAGCCGCAGGCGAAGACCCCATGTACGTCGCACGCCGCGTCGTGCGCATGGCAGTAGAAGACATCGGATTAGCCGCGCCAGAAGCGCTGAACCTCACCTTGTCAGCGCAACAGGCAATGCACCTCCTGGGGTCCCCCGAAGGCGAACTCGCACTCGCGCAGGCCGTCGTCTACCTCGCGCTCGCACCCAAATCCAACGCCGTCTACGTCGCCTTCAACGAGACCGCCGCAGACGTAAACGCCACCGGCGCACAACCCGTCCCGCTGCACCTGCGCAACGCCCCCACGCGCCTGCTCAAGAACCTGAACTACGGCAGGGACTACCAGTACGCCCACGACCTCCCGGGCAAGGTCGCTGACATGCAATGCCTCCCCGAAGGCCTCGAAGACCGCCGCTATTACCGGCCCACCGACCAGGGCCGTGAACGCCAACTCGGCCAGCGCATGGAAGAAATCACCCGCACCAAGGCCGAAGCCCGCAAATCAAAACAAAAGTAAAGAACGAGATCGAAGGCCTTCCAGCAGAGCTCCAACACTCAAAAGACCGTCCAGCGAAGCGCCCACGGTCCAAAGACAGTCAGTGAAGCTCCAACGGTCAAAGACCATCCCCAGCGAAGCTCATACGGTCGAAAGACCGTCATCCTGAACGAAGCGAAGCGTAGCTGAAGGACCTGCATTCTTCCACACCCTCTACAAAGCACCAGGAAACCCAACCAACCACCAGCCACCAAACCGGGTGCCGGGTGCCCCAGGTTCGCGAAGCTAACCTGGGCATCGCTCCAAAGGGAGCGATCCAACGCATAACGTGCGTCCAGCGAAGCTCATACGGTCAAAAGAGCGTCATTCTGAGCAAAGCGAAGAATCCCGACGAACCCTCATCCCGCCAAGACCGCAACAAGCTTCCAGCCCCAACTCCAAACCCAGCTTCGCAAGGCGAAGCTCATACACGCAAAGCGCGTCTTCTTTGGAGGGGCACGGCTTCAGCCGTGCCATAAGAAACCCAAACCAAGAAAACCGCGCGGCCAAAAAGACAAACAGGAGCATGAATCAACCCCCGCGCGCCCACGGAACGACCATGGCTGGCCGCTCGTCGAGAACGGCACGAAGTGCTGTCAAGGCCCTCAAACCACCCAACTCCAACAAACCAAAGAGACTTGGCATGGTATTTTCCACCAAATCACCAAACAGAAACAGGAAAGAAAAGGGCCGCGCAAAGCGCGGCCCTAACACATTTAAAAAGACGATTTACCCCTACCCCCACAGGCAGACGATTTTAGCGACACAAAACCCATAGACCTAATAGAAATAGGAGCTCAGAGAAAACAAGGGGTACCCCCCTGAATATCTAGAGAACTAGCCGCGCAAAGAAACCAGTTGCTCCGTCATGATCTGGGTCAGTTCCGGCTTCTTTAGCCCATGAACTTCCTCGTTGTACTTGTCGACCTTCGAAGACCAGTTCATCGAGCAGAACTTCGGACCGCACATGCTGCAGAACGCGGCTTCCTTGTAGTAGTCATCCGGCAGCGTCTCATCGTGCATCCCGCGAGCGGTTTCAGGGTCAAGCGACAGGTCAAACTGCGCGTCCCAATCGAACGTGTAGCGAGCGTGCGAGATCGCATCGTCACGATCGCGCGCGCCCGGACGATGCCGCGCAATGTCTGCCGCATGAGCCGCAATCTTGTATGCAATGATGCCGTCCTTCACGTCCTTCTCATTCGGCAGACCGAGATGTTCCTTCGGCGTCACATAGCAAAGCATCGCCGCGCCATGCCAACCGATCATCGCCGCGCCAATCGCACTGGTGATGTGGTCATAACCCGGAGCAATGTCCGTAACCAGCGGCCCAAGCACGTAAAACGGAGCGCCGTCGCAAAGCTCCACTTCCTTGTCCACCTGCTCCTTGATCTTGTCCATCGGCACATGTCCGGGGCCTTCGATCATCACCTGCACATCGTGCTTCCACGCACTGCGCGTCAACTCGCCCAGCGTCGCCAGCTCGGCAAACTGCGCTTCGTCGCTGGCATCTGCCACGCATCCGGGACGCAGACCGTCACCAAAGGAGTAGCTGACGTCGTACTTCGCCATCAACTTGTGGATGCGCTCGATGTTCTCGTACAGGAAGTTCTGCTTGTGATTGCTCGTCATCCACTGCGCCATGATTGCGCCGCCACGCGACACGATGCCGGTGATGCGCTTCGACACCATCGGCACGTACTGGATCAGCACCCCTGCATGGATCGTGAAGTAGTCCACACCTTGCTGCGCCTGCTCTTCCAGTACCTCCATGTAGATGTCGATGTTGAGGTCCTCAACACGCTTGACACGGCTCAGCGCCTCGTACAACGGCACCGTTCCAATCGGCACCGGAGAATGCCGCAGAATGGCCTCGCGGATCATCGGGATGTCGCCACCGGTCGACAGGTCCATGACCGTATCCGCGCCATAATGCACCGCGGTATGCAGCTTGCGCAGTTCCTCATCCACATTGCTGGTGATGGCGCTATTGCCGATATTGGCGTTGATCTTGCACAGCGAACCCACGCCAATGCACATCGGCTCCAGCTCTGTATGGTTGATATTCGCCGGGATAATCATCGTTCCCTTGGCGATCTCCTGCCGGATGAACTCGGCCTCCAGCTTCTCCTTGTGCGCCACATAGGCCATTTCCTCGGTGATCATCCCGAGACGAGCGAAGTGCATCTGGCTCATGTTCCAGTCGCCGGTCCTGGCGGCTTCGGCCTTGCGGTTCACAATCCATTGCTCGCGCGGCTTTGGAACGGTGTAATCGTTCCCGTTATGCTTGTGCCCGTTCGTCGATGTGCTCATGGATGTGTCTCCTGCCCAGATGCCATTCTTCGGCATAGCTGTAAGGCGAAGTATATCGTCAATGCCGGCCAGACACAGCCTTCCTCAGTCCGGTAACCGTAGCACCGCCCGCAGGTGCAGGAGTAGAATCTGAGGTAGCTTATGTCCCAGTCCGGTCGTTCCTCCGTCAAGGTCATCGTCGCCACCGTCGTCATCGTCGGGGCTGTCCTGTTCCTCGCCATTGCGGGTGCTCGCGACAGCAAGGCGACCAGCTACTACTGCACCATCAGCGAACTCCAGACAATGGGCAACAAGGCCTTCAAGCGCAACCTGCGCGTGGCCGGTAACGTGAAGCCCGGCTCCATCCAGCGCGTGGGCACGCACGCTCAGTTCGTCCTGCTGGAACAGGGCAAGGAACTCTCTGTGAACTACGAGGGCACGGAGCCCCCACCAGACACCTTCAAGGACGACGCCCAGGCCCTCGCTATGGGCCACCTGGGCCGCGACGGCGTCTTCCAGGCCACCGAACTCCAGGCCAAGTGCGCCAGCAAGTACGCCCCCGCCCCCAACGGAGCCAAGCCGGGCGCACAACCGGCAGCGATGCCAAACGCAGCCTCCGCCGCTGCGCTGGTTGCACCCTTGAAATAGCGTTATACCGTAGGTGGCGACACATACGCGGGCGGAGAAGGAAGAGCCCCATAAAGCTCTTCAGCATCTGGCACTACGTAGTCATACAGGAAGTACTGAAAGTACGTTCCGCTAAAGAGAAATGTCATCACACCGCCAAATGCAAGCCCAACGGTTGCCTCTTGAAGCGCACTGCGCAGCTTGAACGCCGCCATGGTGTAGCTGCCTAGCACGGCAATGACTGCGAATACACTGACGGCCGTTGAAAGCATATGGGTGTCCCCAACATCTTGCCCTCGCGACATGATGCCAATGGTGGCTCCCACCATCACCGCGATAAGAAGCACCACCGGTATCACGGCGACATTCACAATGGACCAGATAAATGCATCCTGTCGCCCTGTTACCTTACGGACCCAGTTTGCCTGAACGACCATCCAGATCGAATTAAAGTAGCTGCGGGTAAGGATAGATAGCGCAAGTACCCAGCCCCAATGAAGACGTGGAGGCGGAAGTACGATCCGAGGATCGAGTGAAGGCTTATTTTCTGGCATGGCCAACACTCTAGCGATACTCCAGTACAAGCTCAAGCGGATTCCGCACTTTATACTTAAAGCTGATGCAGTCCATTCCCAATCTGGCAGCCGAGGTCACCAACCTCTCCCGGCTCTACGGCAGCTTCGCCGCGCTCAAGCGTGTCTCCTGCACCTTTACCGAAGGCGGCTTCCACGTCCTCCTCGGCCCCAACGGCGCAGGCAAATCCACGCTCCTCCGAACACTGGCCGGACTCATCACACCCACATCGGGAACCGTACAAACACTTGGCGGAACGCCCTTCCACGAGCGTCATCGCATGGCCTACATGAGCCACGCGCCGATGCTCTATGAAGAGCTCACGGCCATGGAAAACCTCCGTTACTTCCTGCGTCTGCAGAACCCCGGCGCCACCTGCGATTGTGTCGGTTCGCCGGAGATGGCGTTGCGCGCAGTCGGCATCGATCCGTTTCTCACGCGTTCTGTATCGCAGTTCTCCCAGGGCATGCGCCAGCGAGTATCCATGGCGCGCGCACTCGTCAGCGATCCCGAACTTCTGCTCCTCGATGAACCCTTCAGCAACATGGACGTCACAGGCGCAAAGGAACTTGTCACGCTGCTATTGGACTTCCGCACATGGCCGCTGGCCGGCGGTCGCAAGCGCACCGTCATCGTCACCACGCACCAGTTCGAACTTGTGGCCCACGCCGCCGATTCCGTCATCCACATGCGCCACGGCAGTATTGTGACGCCGGAGAATGAGGCGGCTGCATGAAGACGAACGCCGCGCGGCTGCTGGACAAACTCAACATCCGCTATGAAACCCGCGAGTATGAGGTCAACCCCGACGACCTTACCGCAGGCACCGTAGCGCGCAAGATCGACATGCCCGTGGAGCAGGTCTTCAAGACACTTCTCTGCCGCCTGAATGACGGTGAATACGTCTTCGGCGTCGTTCCCGGCAACAGCGAACTCGACCTGAAGAAACTCTCCGTAGCAGCAGAAGCCAAGAAGGCCGAACTCGCGTCGTTGAAGGATGTTGAACCGCTCACCGGCTACATCCGTGGTGGTGTCACCGTCATGGGCGCAAAGAAAGCGTACCGAGCATTCGTTGACGAATCCATCGAACTCTTCGACACCGTCAGCGTCTCCGCAGGCACGCGCGGCCTGCAACTCCTTCTCGCACCCGCCGACTACCTTCGCGCCGCAGAAGCAGAAGTCGCCGACCTGACCAAAGACGGAGTCACCGTCGAGTGACCCTCTGCCACAAATCCGGGTGCCCCATGTGCGCGAAGCTTACATGGGTATCGCGCGACAGCGCGACCTGCTCCTGCAACATGAAAGTGGAAGCATGATCTACCTTCGCACCGTCTGGCTCCACCTCAAGAAAGACCTGCGACTCGAGTGGCGCAGCCGCGAAGCCGTCGCGGGTATGCTCTTCTTCACGCTGCTCATTGCCGTAGCCTTCGCCATGGCCTTTGACCCAACTGGCTATCCCGCCATGGCACGACAGATGAGCGGCGGCCTCCTGTGGGTAGGCCTGCTCTTCGCCGCAACCACCTCGCTGAACATCTCCTGGGAGCGCGAACGCCGCAATCAGGTGATGGATGCGCACCGCATGAGCGCCGCACCGCCGTCTGCACTCTTCCTTGGCAAGGCGCTGGCAAACTTCCTCTTCGTTGCTTTCATTGAAGCCGTTCTCGCGCCGGTCTTCATCGTCTTTTACAACCTGCATCCGCTGGGCGAACTCAGGTGGTTCTGGCTGATCCTGCCACTGGGCACATGGGCCATCGTGTCCAACGGCACGTTCTTTGCCGCGCTGGGCCTGCGCAGCCGCAACCGTGCTCTGATGTTGCCGGCCATCCTCTTTCCCATCTCCATCCCGGCACTGCTCGGCGTCACGCAGGCAACCACCGCGGTGATCACCGGCGATTTCGAACCCGGCATGTGGGTTCGCCTCATCTTCGGGTTCGACGTCATCTTCACCACCGCCTGCCTCCTCCTCTTCGAAACGGTTCTCCACGCCGAATAAAGAGCGAACGCTGCGGAATCGCCGCGACACTGCGTTCGCTCCGGCTCCTTCGCGATAGACTGTAAGACGATCATGAAGCGCCTTTTCTGGATGTTGTGCGGTCTGAGCGTGGCCCTGCTTGCGTGGGGTTTCTACGAAGCGGTATTCGTTGCCCCCGTGGAAGCCACGATGGGATCGATTTACCGTATTTTTTACTGGCACGTCCCTATCAATATCTCCGCCGAGATATTCCCATACGTAAATATGGTCGCGTCCATCGGTTATCTGTTGGCACGTCGTAAGAACCATCCCCTCGCTCTGAAGTTGGATGCGCTTGCCATCGCGACGGCAGAAATCACAGTGCTTTACGTCGGTCTCGGACTTGCGACCGGCATGTTGTGGGGACGCCCGGTATGGGGCATCTGGTGGGCATGGGATGCCCGCCTCACGAGCGCGCTCATGCTGTTCCTGCTCTACGTCAGCTATCTCCTCGTTCGCAGCTTTTCGTCCGGCGGCCAGGGGCCCGTCATTGCCGCGGTCCTCAGCGTATTCGCTGGCATCGACGTCCCCATCGTCTTCATGAGCATCCGCTGGTGGCGGACCCAGCACCCAGCACCTGTGCTCACAGGCGAAGGTTCTCTGGATCCCAGCATGTGGCCTGCTTTTCTCTGGAACATGGTGGCGTGGTTCTTCTGGGGATGCACCCTCATCTGGGCGCGTTATGCCATCGTCCGTCGCGAACAGCAAATCGCCGAACGCGCAGCCATGGAAGCACTGGAGGCATAAGCATGGAACCCACTGTCAACAGCATCCACTTCCTCTGGGCCGCGTATCTTCTTGTCGCCTTCTGCAACATTGCGGTTGTCATCTGGCTTGCGGCACGCTGGTCAGCCGTGAACCGGAAGCAATCGTAACGTGAAGGTAAGCCGCTCCATCGCTCTTGCTTCCCTGCCGCTGCTGTTACTTGCAGCCGGTTGCCGCCGCATGCGTTTCCCGCAGCTCGCGGACAACTATCGCGAATACGCTTACGTCGCCAACAACGCTGCTGGCACCGTCACCGTTCTCGATCTGGTGAACTTTCGTGCCGACCGAACATTGCAGGTAGGCGCGTCGCCCAGCGCCATTGCCGTGAACCCGGCGCGCAACGAAGTCTACGTCACCAACTCCGGCAGCAGCACCGTCACCGCCATCAACGCGGACAACAACTCCATCGCCGCCACCATCGGCGTGCAGCGCGGCCCTACCGGCATCGAAGTTGATCCAACCGGCAAGCGCGCCTATGTCACCAATGCGGACTCCAACTCCGTCAGTGTCATCGACCTCACGACCCATCGCAGTATTGCAACAGTGGCCGCGGGCATTCAGCCCGCCACCGTGCGTGTCTCACCTGACAATCGTTCGCTGCTTGTAGCCAATCGTGGAGCGGGTTCTGTCTCCGTCTATGCCATCGGCGAAGACAATCCCTTGCAGCTTCGTTCCACCTACGGCAAATGCATCGGCGCATCCGACATCGCCATCCTCGGCGACTCCTCCAAGGCATTCATCACCTGCCCCGGCAACGATGAAGTCCTGGCCGTAAGCCTTTCCTCCGCACCGGGTTCGTGGGAA
This sequence comes from Terriglobus sp. RCC_193, assembly GCF_041355105.1. Taxonomy (NCBI): domain Bacteria; kingdom Pseudomonadati; phylum Acidobacteriota; class Terriglobia; order Terriglobales; family Acidobacteriaceae; genus Terriglobus; species Terriglobus sp. RCC_193. Next base: position 1,076,614 of record NZ_JBFUPK010000001.1, read on the forward strand.
GCCAGGCAGGATCCCGCATCCATGCAGGACCATCTGCTGGCGCGGCTGCGTGTTGGCAAACAGCCCGGACACATTGCCCTGAAGCCTGATAGCGGTGAGATCTTCGTCAGCAACTACGGCTCGGACAGCATCAGTGAAATCTCAACGTATACGAACGAAGTAGGCGCCACCTACCTCATCGGCACACAACCAACACACGGCATGGTCGGTGCGGACAACAGTTCGTTATGGGTTGCTGCCAACGGATCAGACTCCGTCAGCCTCTATTCCATCGACGATGGCCGCATGTCTAACAGCATCCACACCGGCCCCGGCCCGGATGCTATGGCCATGTCGCCGGGACAGCCTGTATTGCTCGTAGCCGACTCGCGCGGTGCAGACGTCGCCGTGATTCGCACACGAGCCTCGCGCGGTCCTGAGCTGTTCACCATGTTGCCCGCCGGACCACATCCTGTTGCCATCGCCATCAAGGCCTACAAAGCGCACTAGGCAACGCGTTCGCGCACGATCTGCTCAATGCGCTTGCGCACTTCTTCTGGCGACAGCGCCCCGGGATCGAAATAAAGGTTCAGTGCAAGGCCATCCAGCACAGCACCAAATGCTGCAATCACAGCGCGTCGCCTTTGTGAATTCGGTTCAAACAGTTCCGGCACCAGCTGCAGCTTCGAGTCCATGCCCTTCACACAAAGCGCTTCATGCAGTTCTGCCAGCCGCTGCTGTTTATGCGGATGCCGAATCGCATACATTTTGAATTCCAGGTACAGCATCACGCGTTTGCGATCACACAACATCGCTTCCATGTGATCCACAAGGGCAGCCACACGTTCTTCTCGTGATGACTCAGGTGTAAGACGCGTCCGGTAGAATTCTCCATCCGCTTCAACGTTCTCTTCGATCAAAGCAAAAAAAAGATCTTCTTTATCTGCAAAGTGGTCATAAAGAGCACCGCGTGTCTTACCTGCCTCCTGCGCGATATCCTGCAAACGAGCCACTTCAAACCCATCGCGCGCAAAGACGCGCCGGGCCGCAACCATCAAATCTTTCCGTGTCCGTACGGCTCGTTCTTGCGTACGATGTTCGGGAGTAACTTTTCTCGCAGGCAACTTATTGAATCCCCGCTATTGGACGCATCATCGTATGTGAAAGATACATGCGCGTATGTTTTCTGTGAGAACGTCCAGGCGCAGGATCTTTCGCCAAGGAGCATTCATGACCATGCCGGCCGTCCGCCGCGTGAACCAACGCACTCCCCTCGCACAGACCGTTTCCCGTGCGGCTTTTCTCTTTGCCGGAGCAGGCATCGTTCTGCTGGCAACAGGCTGTGAAAGCAAACACGCCCCACAGCAACCGATGGGCGCACTGCCTGTGTCGGTGGTTACGGTACAGCCGTCCGACGTTGCTTTAAACAACCAGTGGGTCGGCACACTGGATGGTTTTGTGAACGCGCAGATCCAGCCACAGGTGACGGGTTACCTCATCCGTCAGAACTACCGCGAAGGTTCTGTCGTCAGCAAGGGCCAGGTCCTGTTTGAGATTGACCCACGCACATTTCAGGCAGCAGTTGATCAGGCCAAAGGCCAGGTCGCACAGGCAGAAGCTGCACTCGGCCAGGCAAAGTCTGCGTTGAAGCTCGCAGAGATCAACGTCACGCGCGACACGCCACTCGCGGAACAGAAGGCGATTGCACAGAGCCAGCTGGACCAGGAAGTCCAGACAATGGCGCAGGCCGATGCCAATGTAAAGGCGGCACAGGCGCAGATCGCAACGGCACACGCCACGGAAGAGACAGCGCAGATTAACCTCGGCTTCACAAAGGTGCGTTCGCTCATCTCCGGTGTTGCTGGTCAGGCCGTCACGCAGATCGGCAATCTCGTCTCACCGCAAACCGCACTCACTTCCGTCTCGCAGCTTGATCCCATCAAGGTGTATTTCTCGCTCAGCGATAGCGAATACCTCGCGCTCATCGGTCGCACTGGTTCCAATGATTCCGATCTGCTCAAGAGCGCGGCCAATGTTCCGCTGACACTGACACTTGCCAACGGCGACACGTATGCGCACAAGGGCAAGATCGCCTTCATTGATCGTCAGATGAATCAGCAGACAGGCGCCATCCGCATCGCTGCCGTCTTCCCGAATCCCAACAATGTCCTGCGCCCCGGCCAGTTCGGTCGCGTCTCTGCGACCACACAGCTCCGCAACAATACCATCACCGTGCCGCAAACGGCAGTGACGGATGTGCAGGGCATGAAGCAGGTGTTCATCGTGGACACGGGCAACAAGGCACACGCCGTAACGGTGCAGCTTGGTTCCGAGTCTGGAACCAACTGGATCGTGAACTCCGGCCTGGCCCCGGGAAGCCGCGTCATCGTGGACAATCTGCAGAAGCTGAGCGAAGGTGCGCCCGTCGCGCCGCACGCCCTGGCTCCTGCGAGCGCAACACCCGCGGAAGCGAGGTAAGTTCGTGTCAAAATTCTTCATTCGGCGACCCATTGTCGCCATTGTGATCGCCATTGTTACGGTCATTGTTGGTGTGGTTTCCATGCTGACATTGCCCACGTCGCAATACCCTGACATCGTTCCGCCTGAAATTCTGGTGCAGGCCACCTATCCAGGCGCCGATGCGAAAACCCTGTCACAGGCCGTTGCCACACCGCTCGAGCAGCAGATGAACGGCGTGGACAACATGCTGTACATGTATTCGGTCAACGCAAACAACGGCCAGACGCAGGTCTTCGTAGACTTCGACGTCAAGACGAATGCAGACACAGATCAGATCCTGTCGCAGCTTCGCGTCTCACAGGCACAGGCACAGCTTCCCGCACAGGTAAACACGGCGGGCCTCACGGTGCAGAAGGCGCTTACGTCGCCCCTGATGCTCGTCGGCATTAACTCAAACGACAAGAAGTACGATCAGGAGTTCCTCACCAACTACGCCATCATCAACGTGCAGGACGAAATTGCGCGTGTGCCCGGCGTAAGCCGCGTACAGGTCTTTGGTGGCCAGTACGCCATGCGTATCTGGGTCGATCCCAGCAAACTTGCAAACCTTGGCGTCACCGCGACAGATGTCATCACTGCCCTGGGAACTCAGAACACCGTAAACCCGGCGGGGCAGATTGGTGGAGAACCTGTTCCTAACGGACAGCAGTTCACCTACACCGTACGGACCCAGGGCCGCTTGGTGGATGAAAAGGAATTCGAAAATATCGTGGTGCGTGCCAATCCTGACGGATCGGTGCTGCATCTGCGAGACGTCGCGCGCGTTGAGCTCGGACAGCAGCTCTACAGCCTTTCCGCACGCTACAACGGCGCCCCCGCCGGTATGATGGGTATCTACCAGCTCCCCGGTTCGAACGCGGTACAGGTGGCAGAGCAGGTGCGCAAGCGCCTGGACGAACTGCAGAAGACCTTCCCCCCAGGCATTAAGTACGATGTACCCCTGGATACCACCAAGGCCGTCAGCGCAGGTATTCACGAAATCGTTCTTACGCTTGGTATCGCTCTTGCATTGGTCATCCTGGTGGTATTCATCTTCCTGCAGGGCTGGCGTGCCACGCTGATTCCATTGCTCGCCGTCCCAGTCTCACTTATCGGTACGTTCGTGCTCTTCCCCCTGCTCGGCTTCAGCATTAATACGTTGTCGCTCTTCGGTCTGGTGCTCGCCATCGGTCTTGTCGTCGACGACGCCATCATCGTGGTCGAAGCCGTCGAACATCATATCGAGCAGGGATTGTCACCAACGGATGCAACCATCAAGGCGATGGAAGAGGTAGGCGGTCCCGTCGTCGCCATTGCTCTCATCCTCGCAGCGGTGTTCATCCCCACGGCCTTCATCCCCGGCATCACGGGGCGACTGTATCAGCAGTTCGCCGTCACCATTGCCATCTCGGTTCTCATCTCGGCATTCAACGCGCTTACGCTTTCGCCCGCGCTGTCTGCCCTGCTGCTGAAGCCGAAGAACAAAGAGAAGAAGCCGGGTCTGCTCGGTCGTTTCTTCACCTGGTTCAACCGTGTATTTGGCCACACCACCGACAAGTATGTGGGTACATCCCGCATCCTGATCCACAAATCCGGCCTCTCCATGATTGCGCTTGCCATCATCGCCGTGGTCGCCGTCTTCATGGGTTCACGCCTGCCCACCGGATTCATCCCTCAGGAAGATCAGGGGTATCTCTTCGCTGCACTGCAGTTACCGGATGCCACCAGTCTCCAGAAAACGGACGAAGCCGCGCAGCAGATCACGAAGGCTCTTCTTGAAACGCCTGGTATCGGTGGTGTAGTCGCCGTCAACGGCTTCAGCCTGCTAACGCAGGTACAAAGCACCAACAGCGCCTTCTTCTTCGTCTCTCTCAAACCCTGGGACGATCGAAAGACCAAGGAAGAGCAGATCGAGGCGATTCAGGCTTCCGTCGGACAGAAGCTGATGGGCAATCCGGCTGGATTGGCATTCAGCTTCCCGCCACCCGCCATTCCCGGTATCGGAACCTCGGGTGGTGTCACCATGGTGGTGGAGGATCAGTCTGGCAAGGATGATCCTAATTTCCTCACCCAGAACCTTTACGCCTATCTTGGTGCGCTGAAGAAACGTCCTGAGATTGCCGCGGCCATCCCCTCGTACCTGCCTGCCGTACCGCAGCTCTACGCCGAAGTCGATCGCGAAAAGGTCATCCAGCAGCAGGTGGATCTGGGCAGTGTCTATAACACCATGTCCACCTTCATGGGCGGCTACCTGGTCAACTACTTCAACCGCTTCGGTCGCCAGTGGCAGACTTACGTGGAAGCCGAAGGCTCATCGCGTACGAAGATTGACAACATCAATCAGTTCTATGTGCGCAGCGCAAACGGAGGCCAGGTACCACTTGCATCGCTGGTCCACGTAAAACAGATCAATGGACCGGAGTTTGTTCTCCGCTTTAACGAACACCCTGGCGCACAGTTGAACGTCACCGGCGCTCCAGGCTACAGCTCAGGACAGGTGCGAAAAGCACTGGAAGAAACCTTCCAGCAATCCATGCCAACCGGCATGGGCTATGACTACACCGGCATGAGCTACCAGGAACAGAAGGCGGCGCAAGGCGTGCCTGCATGGGTCGTCTTCGGTCTGTCACTGCTCTTCGTCTTCCTCATCCTCGCGGCGTTGTATGAAAGCTGGAGCCTTCCCTTCAGCGTTCTGCTCTCCACACCGGTCGCCATTCTGGGTGCGTATCTTGCGCTCAGCGTGCGTTCCATGGAGAACGACATCTTTGCCACCATCGGTCTGATTATGTTGATCGGTCTCTCGGCAAAGAACGCCATCCTGATCGTGGAATTCGCCGTCATCAGCTACAAAGAAGGCAAGTCCATCGCAGACTCCGCACTGGAAGCTGCAAGACTTCGCTTCCGTCCCATTCTGATGACCAGCTTCGCCTTCGTCTTCGGTTGCCTTCCCTTGTGGACAGCAACGGGGTCGGGCGCGGTATCGCGACGCATCCTGGGAACCGTGGTGATCGGCGGCATGTTGCTGTCGTCCATCATCGGCATCCTCATGGTGCCCGTCACCTTCTCCGTGGTCGAATACATCACGCATCGCTTCCGCAAAGGCGGTAAAGGAACCTCCATGGACTCCAACACGGACTTCGATCCGAGGGCCGCAGCCAACTCGGAAGGAGGCCATTGATGAACACGTACTCCGTTCTCAACACGGCATCGAAAGCCGGCATCGCAGCTCTGGCGCTCATTGCCATCAGCGGTTGCAACGTCGGTCCCAAATACACACGCCCGCAGGTGCCGGCACCACCGGCATTCCGCGGCGCGGATGAAGCAGCCGTCTCCAGCGATCCCACCCAATCCATCGGTGATCGCAAGTGGAGCGAGATTTTCCGTGAGCCGGAACTGCAGCAGTACATTCAACAGGCACTCGCCGCCAACTACGATCTTCGCATCGCAGCGCAGAAAGTATTGGAAGCACAATCGCAGGTGAAAATCACACGCGCAGGCCAGTTCCCCACTCTCAACGGTGGCGGTTCCGGTCTTGGTGCGGAGTTACCGGATTCGCTCAGCGATCAGATTGGCTCCCCGCTCACTGCAGGCAGCCTCAATCTCTCCGCTGCGTGGATTCCTGACTTCTGGGGTCTCTATCGCAAGCAGACAGAGGCCTCGCGTGATCAACTGATCGCGCAGGACTGGGCACGTGCAGCCGTTCGCATCTCGCTCGTCAGTCAGGTGGCCACCACGTATTTCACGCTGCGCGCTCTCGACGAGCAACTTCTCGTCGCGCGGAACACGCTGAAGGCGCGACAGGATTCTGTTCGACTCACACGCACGTTGACCGACGGTGGCCGCGCGCCGCTCTCGGATCTTCGTCAGGCGGAACAGCTCCTCTACACTGCTTCCTCTGCCATCCCGGCACTGGAACAGCAGCGTGAACAACAGGAGAACGCGATGCGTCTTCTGCTGGGCCAGACTCCCGGTCCGGTCACGCACACAGACGCGTCTGCACTCGCGCCTGTGCCGCAGGATCTTCCCGTAGGTGTTCCTTCGCAGCTGCTGGAACGCCGTCCGGATATCCAGCAGGCTGAGGCTCAACTGAAGGCAGCCAACGCAAACGTCGGCGTAGCCAAAGCGGCATTCTTCCCGTCGCTCTCCCTCAGTTTCTCCGCAGGTCTCGGCGGAGATAGCTTCTCGAATCTCTTCGATCCCTCTGGTCGCACCATCTACGGCATCGGCTCGCTCGCGCAGCCTATCTTCGCAGGTGGCAAAATCCGCGGGCAGTATGAGCTTTCGAAACAACAGAAGGAAGAGTTGGTCCTCACCTATCAGAAGACCATCCTCACCGCCTTCCGCGACACCTCCAACGCGCTGATCGCGGTCAACAAGACGCGTTCCACGCGCGAGGAACAGCAGAAGCTCGTAGCCGCGGCACAGGACGCAACCCGTCTCGCACGCGTTCGTTATCAGGCAGGCGCCGCAACCTATCTGGAAGTGCTGACCAACGATTCCACACTCTTCTCCGCGCAGTTGAACCTCATCAGCGCGCAGCAGAACGAGGCAACATCACTGGTCACGCTCTACCAGGCACTCGGTGGCGGCTGGCAGTAACTCGTACAACAAAGTAAACGAAAGAGGCCGGGTGAATATCACCCGGCCTCTTTCGTTTACAGGCTCACAACACACAAGCCTCATTCTTCTATCGCAGCGAAGCTCATACGGTCGTAGACCGTCATCTTGAGCGAACCAGCGAAGCTCATACGGTCGAAGACCGTCATCCTGACCAAACCAGCAAAGCTCCTACGGCCAAAGGCCGTCATTCTGAGCAAAGCGAAGAATCCCAACAAAGGCTAACTCCAGCAATACTGCCAAACGCTTTCAGCCAAAGAACCCAACACCAGCTTCGCAAAGCGAAGCTCATACGGTCGAAGACCGTCATCCTGACCGAAGCGAAGCGAAGCGAAGCGGAGCGGAAGGACCTGCATTCTTCTCTGTCCACTACGATGCCACGGGGAACCTCACTCCGATACGAACCACTAAGCGTTGAGCGCCGTAACAAACTCCTCCACATCACGTATCGGCGGATGACAAGTCATACCGCTGCAAACCAACGCATACACACCATCCTCACGAGGCATCTTCGCCACCGTCTCCATCAACGCAGGCGGCAACGCATCCATCTGCTCCCGCTTCACGCGAATCACCGCACGATTCACCGCAAACGGCGCCAGCGCAATCAACTCCAACCGCGCGGCTTCCTCTCCATCGCCCACAATCACCACCTGCACCGGCGGACGCGAAAGCCGCCCCAGCGCCAGCGCAAACGTCGCGGCATACAAACCGAAGTGCTCCACAATGCCCGCGAAAGTCTCCAGCGTCTCCAGCGCATTGTCACGATACATCTGCTTCCCGCTCAACTCATGCAGACGCAACAACAACATCGCAGCCGCAGGATTACCAGCAGGCGTAGGCGCATCCTGAATCGGTTTACGCCGCGTGATCAGCGCACCAATCAATTCCGCCGCATCTGATGGCGTGTCATAGAATCCGCCACCGCGACCGTCATAGAAGCGCCGCAACAGCGTCTCCGCAATCTGCTCGGCAGCAACGTAATACGCCTGCTCTCCACACGTCTCCCACACATCCAGGCAAGCGTGCGCAAGGAAGACAGCATCATCCAGCACACCCGGCACACGCTGCGCACTCTGCGCTGACTCGGCATACGCCACCACATGCGAAACCGCACCATCCTGCAGCGCAGCAGCCAGCACGCGATCCAGCGACTTCTTCGCAAACGCAATCGCCTTCGGCATCTGCAACGCGCGCCCCGCGGTCACAAACGCGGAGATGCACATCGCGTTCCATCCCGTGTACAGCGTGCGATCAATCAACGGCATAGGCCGCTTCAACCGCGCCTGGTACAGCTTCGCGCGCACCATCTTCAACATCATCGGCGCCAGCGCCGCATCCACACCCGCATGTTCCGCAGCCTTCTCCAGCGTCATCGGACGGAACAACACATTGCGCGAAGAATCGTGATGCATATCGCCCACCGCGCCAATGTCGTAATACACTTCAGCGAATTTCAATTCTTCCGGCGTTAGAACTTCCGCAGCCTCTGCGCGCGACCATGTGAAGTAGTTGCCATCATCATCCAATGACTGGTCTGCATCCTGCGAAGCATAAAACCCACCATGCTCACGGTCGCACAGCCATTCATCCATCCACTGCACAATGCCGCGCGCCGCTGCCGCACACTCCGCATCCGCAAACGTCTGAAAGGCATGGCAGTAACTCCTAAGCATTTCGGAGTTGTCATAACTCATCTTCTCGAAGTGCGGCACGATCCATCTCTCATCCACTGAGTACCGATGGAACCCGCCTCCAAGCTGATCGTAGATACCACCGCGCGCCATCTTCTTCAGGGTCGTCAGCACCGCTTCGGCACTCTGCGCTGCATTCGCTTCACCGCGCGACGCCGCATCCGTCAGCATCGAAAGCGCTCCAGGATGAAGAAACTTTGGCTCCGATCCAAAGCCGCCATGCACCGGATCAAATAGCTTCAACGCTGAATCCACCATGCGATGCAGCAATGCAATCCCTGCCCCATCGCGTTCCAGATTGCTCATCGCGCCGGAGAACGTTTCGCCCTGTTCAATCGCCTCCATCACACTTGATGCAGACTCAAAAACATCGTCGCGCTGGTTCTGATACGAAGCTGCCATCGTCATCAACACACGCCGAAACGAAGGGCGTCCGTAGCGCTCTTCCGGCGGAAAATACGTGCCGCCAAAGTAAGGCCGCCCATCCGGCGTAAGAAACGCCGTAAGCGGCCATCCGCCCTGGCCGCTGATTGCAGCCACCGCCGCCTGATAACGCGTGTCCACATCCGGCCGTTCATCACGGTCCACCTTCACCGCAATGAAGTGCTCGTTGATGAGCGCCGCGGTCTCCGCATCTTCATATGATTCGCGGTCCATCACATGGCACCAGTGGCACCACACCGCACCCACATCCAGCAACACCGGCTTGTCCTCCGCCAGTGCACGTTCAAAAGCCTCCGGCCCCCATGGAAGCCATTGCACGGGCTGATGCATAGCGGAGCGCAGATACGACGAAGACGAGGAGGAAAGCGCGTTTGCAACGATTTCAGACATCGTATCCAGTGTACTTTGCGCGCAAATGCAGAAGAGGCAAAGGACGTTATGTCCTCTGCCTCTTCTGCATTTGGTGTTGTGTACGCTACTTCTGTTGCGGCGTCTGGAACGGTGGCAACGGTGGTGGCGTGTTGGTCAGCGGCTTCGGCGCTTCCGGATCCTTTGGTGCCGTCAATCCGGGAATCACCGGCGCATTGCTCATCGTGCCGGAAGCAGCCTGCTCCAGGTTGATGTTGTAGCGCTCCAGCGTATTAGCCAGCAGTTGCTGCAGCGATGCGCGGTCACGCGCATACACAGCCGTTGCTGTAATCAATGTATTCTCTGCCGTTGCCAGGTTACGTTCCTGCTGCAACACATTGGCAGTCGTCGATGCACCCAGCCGGAAGCGCTTCTGTTCTGCTTCCAACGCCTGTGCCTGGTAGTCGCGCGTGGCCTGCGCAGCCACTACGGAGGCGCGATCATTGGTCAACGCGTACTGACCGTTGATCACCTGGATGCGCGTCTGAGTGTACAGCTGCTGCAAACGCATCTGTGCCTGGCGATATTCCATCTGCGAACGCGCCTGATCAGCCTGCGCCGGACGGTTGCGGATAGGAATGCTCAGCGTTGCACCCACGCCCCGATCGGGAGCGCTATTGTTGAATGCGCCAGAGAACGCTGTCCCATACGCGCCATAGTTACCAAGACCGCAGTTCGGCAGCGTGGGATTGTTCGTACATGCAGAGCTGGCAGGATTTGCCGTACCGGCAATACCCGTGCCGCCGTAGAAGGCATACGCATTCAGCGTCGGCAGCAGACCATTCTTTTCTGCGCGAATTGTGATTTTATTGGTCTGCATGTTGAGCACGGCCTGCTCAATCGATGGATTGTTCACGTAAGCCTGCTTCACCAGGTCTTCTATCGGCGTATCTTCTTCCGGCAGACGATCCAGGCTGACGCGGTCCGTTGGAACCACCGGAGCGGTTGCAAGCTGCGGATCGTTAAGATCACGCACAATCGCCTGCTTCATCACCAGTTGCTGATACTCCAGGTTTGACTGCGAGGTCACCAGCGATTGACGATCTGTGCTCACAGCCTGATCGCTGTTCACCACATCCAGCGGTGCCAGCGTTCCAATCTCAAGCTGGCGGCGATTATCGGCTGCCAGTTTCGTGGACTGTTCCAGTGCGCGCGTCTTCGCCTGTACGTCTTCATACGCACTCACCAGGTTCCAGTAGATGCTCTCCACCTGCGTGATGGTATAGATCAATTGCTGACGGAAGGCCGAATCCGTGATGCGACGATTAATCTTCGCCTGGACCACGAAGCGCCCCTGGATCCAGGGGCCAAAGCCCTGCAGCAGGTTCTGCGTCACAGTTGCCTTGAAGTTCGAGTTGAACTGCGGCGTGTAAGCGCTCAGGAACGAAGTCGAAGTCACACGCGAGTTTGTGAAACTCACATTGAGCTGCGTGCCGGTCAGGAATCCCTGCTGGTAGCCGAAGTTATACGTCGCAGTATCGGTCGTCGTGGAATTCGGATTGAAGATGCTCGTACCACCGGGTGCGATCGCGCTCTCGTACTGCAGCGTGCCCGTCACCAGAGGGTCACGGTTCAGCGGCACAGGACCGCCGCCATTGGTCGAAAGCACAAGGCCGGAAGCACCGGTACCGGAACCACCCGACGAAGTTGTCGTACCGCCAGGACCACCACCACCCGTTACGGTGGATGAGGTTCCGCCCAGCGTATTCGTCACCAGGCCGGTGGACACACCGCGCAGCGTACTTCCTGCCTTGGCGCGCAGGATATCGGTATCTGCAATGTCCAGGTTGATACGGGCAATCTCAATGTCGAAGTTATTTTCCAGCGCCAGCAGCACCGCGTCGGAAAGGCTCAGGTACACCTTCCCGTCACGCAGCAGGTCATTCAGGTGCGGCGTGTTGCTAAGCCGTGGAGCATTGTAATCCGTAGCCGTGTAAGGCGCAATCGGATTCTTCCAATGGCTCTTCAGGTTGCTGTAATCCTTGCCCGTCTCACGCAGAAACAACGGTCCCGGATGCGCCGGTTCAGGAGCCTGCGGAATGCCCGGTGTGCCAGTCGTGGTTATCTGCTGCGCCTGGGGGGCGGCTGGTGTCGTGGCAGCGTTTGCCGGCACACCCGCCGGGGGGGCCTGCTGTTGTCCAGCCTGCGCCAACGCCACATCCTGGCCAAGTGTTCCCATGAAAAGCAGCGCAACTCCGGCCGCTCCCTGCAATGTTCCTGCTTTCACGCCTGTGTTCTCCAACAACTGTGAGGAAAAGTCTTTCCTAAGGAAGACGTTCACCGAACCCGTTCGGACGCACCTTTCTTCCATGCAACCGGTTATCAGATCAATTCAATCCCATTGGATTGCCTGTCTGATCCCGTTTGCAGGCTACCTGTGCGCCCGTGTTCCCTTCGGAAGTCAAAGTATACCAACCACCGGCCACGCCACACGGCATGGTCGTGCATGGTACGTTCGAAACATCCGCAATGTTCCCGCGGACCCCTTGCCATGTCCGATCCCACGCCCCAGCCTGAAGCCGCCACACACACCTTCCGGCTCACGCTGGCTTACGACGGTACAGATTTTTTCGGCTGGCAGATCCAGCCAGAACGCCGAACCATCCAGGGCACCCTCGCCAGAGTCATCCGCGAAACCATCGGCGAAGAGACCTTGCCCCAGGGCTCCGGTCGCACTGACACCGGCGTCCACGCCTTCGGTCAGACCGTCTCCCTCACCTTAACAGCCGACGTCCCCGCAGATCGCCTTCACCGCGCGTTGAACCGGCGGCTTCCCTCTGCCATCCGCATCCTCACCTGCGAAGCGGCACCTGGCTTCCACGCCCGCGCGGGGGTCCTCAACAAAACCTATGAGTACCGCGTCTTCCCGCGCCGCACACCCGGCAGTCGCGAAGAACGCATCTGCCTGCCGCACATCGCGCGTTTCGCATGGGACTGCCGCTGGCCGCTGCAACTGGAACCCATGCAACAGGCCGCAACAGCACTCATCGGCACGCACGACTTCTCTTCCTTCGCCGCTCGCGACCCTGACCGCACGCGTCGTGCCGAAGAATCCGGCGAGCCGCTGAACAATATCCGCACCATCTTCGCCTCGGAATGGCTGCAACAAGACAACTTGCTCATCTACCGCGTCACCGGCACCGGCTTCCTGCATCACATGGTGCGCAACATCGTCGGCACCTGTGTTGAAATCGGCGCAAGCCGCATTCCCGCTGACAGCATCTCCGCCATCCTCGCCGCAAAGCAACGTGGCGCCGCCGGAGTCACCGCACCGCCGCAGGGCCTGCACATGATGCAGGTGGTCTATCGCGATCATCCAACCACAGAGGGGGCCACCACATGATTCTTCGCGACCGCGAACTCCTCCCCCTCGCCCGCATCGCGCAAATCGCGCAGGATCGCGCCGTGCATCGCGCCTTCGGCTGGTTCCATCTGCACGAACCGCGCATCCGCGCATGGCAGAAGGAGTGCGTTGCCATCCCCGCACCACCGTTTGGTGAAGCCACACGCGCCGCATGGTTCGTCGACCGCATGAACGAGCTCGGCCTCGCCAACGTCCACATCGACGAAGCAGGCAACGCGCTCGGTTTGCTCCACGAAAACGACGGCGCTTCCCCCGTCGTGCTGCTCTCAGCGCATCTCGACACCGTCTTCGCCGCGGAAACCGAACTCGACATCCGCGAAGACGAATCGCTCCTCATCGGCCCCGGCATTTCGGACAACGGAGCAGGACTCGCCGCACTCCTCGCTATTGCCGCCGCCATGCGCCACGCGGACATCGACCCCGCCGCCAACATTCTCTTCGCCGCCAACACCGGCGAAGAAGCCGAGGGCGACCTCCGCGGCATGCGTCATCTCTTCCACACGTCACCCTTCGCATCACGCATCTGTGGATCGCTCGCACTCGAAGGCGCGGGCAACGAAACTGTCGTCCCCCGAGCCCTTGGCAGCCGCCGCTTCCGTGTCGAAATCACCGGCCCCGGCGGCCACGCATGGACAGACTCCGCGCTGCCCAACCCCATCGTCATCCTCGCGCAGGCCATTAGCGAACTCGCCGTTCTGAAGCTTCCCGCACGCCCCCGCACCACGCTGAACATCGGCGAGATCCGCGGCGGCACATCGGTCACCTCCGTCCCGCAATCCGCCTCCGCCACCTTCGACATCCGCTCCACCGACGCCAGCCAGATCCTCTCGCTGGAGGTCCGCCTGTACCGCGCCGTCGAAGACGCCATGCTCTCCATCCCGCGCTCCCACCGCAACACCCTCAAAGCCGCCATCACACTCATCGGCGACCGCCCTGCCGGCGAACTCGCACCCAACTCGCGACTCCTCGCCAGCATCCACGCCGCCGACCGCCACCTGCGCCTCCGCACCGAAGAACGACTCGGCTCCACCGACGCCAACATTCCGCTCTCCCTCGGCCGCGAAGCAGTCGCCATCGGCGCGGGTGGCCTCGCCGGAGGCGTCCACACCACCAACGAATGGCACGACACCCGGGGCCGCGACCTCGCCCTCCGCCGAGTCCTTCTCGTTCTGCTCGACCTCTGCGGCTACGCCGGTACAAATCTCGCCGACTGCGACACGGAGACCCAGCCTTGAGCAGCGCTCGTCGCCAATCGCTGCTGGCCCACGGACTTTTGCTTGCAGTCGTCGCCGTCTGGGGAGCCACCTTTGGCATCGTCCACGACGCCTTGCGCGATTGCTCACCGCTCCTCTTCGTCCTCATCCGCATGGCACTCGCCTTCGCGGCACTGGCCATCTTTTACCGTCACGAATTCCGCCGGATGTCCCGCACCACCATCGCCGCCGGAGCCATCGCCGGATTCTTCCTCGCCACGGGCTACGCTCTGCAGACCGCGGGCCTTATGACCACCACGGCCACACACTCCGCCTTCCTCACCGGTCTCGTCGTAGTCATCGTCCCAATCCTCTGCCTCATCCCCGCCCTCCGCCCCACAAGCGAAGCACCTGCAACCAGAGACCGTCGCTCAAGCGAAGCTCAACCGACTGAAAACCGCCGCCCCCGCGAAGCTCAAACGACCGAAGGTCGTCATTCTGAGCGAAGCGAAGAATCCCAACAAAGGCTGACGCCAGCAATACTGCCAAACACTTTCAGCCAAAGAACCCACACACCAGCTTCGCAAAGCGAAGCACCTGCAACCCAAGACCGTCACTCCAGCGAAGCTCATACGGTCGAAGGTCGTCATCCTGAGCGAAGCGAAGGGGACCCGCATTCCCCTCACGCAACTCCAACCTCCTGGGAAGCCGCAACACCCCTCCTCGGCGCATGCGGAGCCTTCATCGGCATCGTCCTTCTCACTACACCTGCAAACCTCCCGCTCACCGAGTTCACCCACGGCTTCCGCATCGGCGACATCCTCAGTCTCCTCTGCGCCTTCGCCTTCTCCGGCCATCTTCTCTCCCTCGCGCATCTCGCAAAGAAGATCCCCACATCCCATCTCGCCACCCTGCAGATAGGCTTTGCCACCGTCTTCCTGGCCATCGTCACACCGCTCGTCGAACATCCCCATCTGCACTGGACCGGCTACCTCGTATTCGCCCTCCTGCTCTGTTCTTTGGTCGCCACGGCCGCAGCATTTTACATCCAGTCGTGGGCGCAGCAGCATCTCGCCGCCAGCCACACTGCATTACTCCTCGCACTCGAACCAGCCTTCGCTCTGCTGACCGCGCTGATATTTTTCGGAGAGCGACTTACCCTCCGCTCCGGCCTCGGCGCGACGCTCATCCTCATCAGCCTCATCGCCAGCGAATTGCTGTCATCACAACCAGTCTCTGAGCAACCCGAAGCCAACGCTGCATAACACCCCTCTTCGCGCATACAATTTCTATGCGGAGGCGTCTAATCCGCTGAGGTGCCGCATCCGCGACACGTACGCTCCAAGGAAGAACGAGGAATACCCTTTCATGGCATCGAACCAGACCCTTTCAGAACGGATTCGCAACAACCGGCTTGCGACGTCGTTCGTGCTGCTCGGAACGCTCTCTGTCGGCGTCATCGCTGGCTCAGTGATGACCGGCACCGTTCACGGCGCAATGCAGCAGAAGAAGAACGACACCTCCGACGCAACGCCGCTGAAAATCCCCGGCATGGTTGCGGAGCCGAATCAGTTCACCAAGATCGCCAAGGAAGTGGGTCCTGCGGTCGTCAACATCAATACCGAATCGCTGCCCAAGCAGGTCACCAATCCGCGCAACCGTCGCGGAAACCGCCGCGGCGGCCAGGGCGATGACGACCAGCAGCAGAACGACATGCAGGACTTCTTCAACCGCTTCTTCGGTGGCAACGGCCAGGGCCAGGGCGATGGTGGAGATGACGATGACGATCAGGCAGGCCCAATGGGTGCCGAACGCCATGCCCTCGGCTCCGGCTTCATCGTCGATTCGCACGGCTACATCGTCACGAACAACCATGTCGTCGATAAGGCCGACCGCATCTACGTCAAGCTGACCACCGACCCCGAAAACGACCCCGGCCACCCCGCCCGCGTCATCGGTGTCGACAAGGAAACCGACATCGCCGTCATCAAGATCGATGTCCCCAACTCCTTGCCCACCGTGAAGCTCGGCAACTCCGACGGCGCACAGGTCGGCGACTGGGTGCTCGCCATCGGCAGCCCCTTCTCCCTCTCGCAGACCGTCACCGCCGGCATCGTCTCCGCCAAAAACCGCACCGACCCATCCGGCGCAGGCAGCCAGTTCCAGAAGTTCATCCAGACCGACGCAGCCATCAATCCCGGCAACTCCGGCGGTCCGCTGCTTGACATGTCCGGCTCCGTCGTCGGTGTGAACACGGCCATTTACACGCAGTCGATGGGCTCCGTCGGTGTGGGCTTCGCGGTTCCGTCCAACACCGTCATCAACGTCTACAACAACCTCATCTCGCCAGAGCATAAGGTGGTTCGTGGCTCTATCGGCATCAGCTTCCAGCCTGGCATCTCCTCCGCGGTCAGCCGCATCTACGGCTTCTCCAAGGGCGGCGTCCTGGTCTCCACCGTCACCCCCGGTGGTCCGGCAGCCAAGGCTGGCATCAAGCCGCAGGACGTCATCACCGCCATCGACGGCACCCCGGTCAAGGACGGTGACGATCTCGTCTCCAACGTCTCGCCCCGCCACCCCGGCTCGACAGCACGTCTCACCTACCTGCGCGACGGTAAGGAAAGCAACGTCACCGTTACCATCGGCGACCGCGCCCAGACCACCGCAGCCATGGACGGCGACTCCGACGACGACAGCAGCCCCAACGCCCCGCCCAAACCCAACGTCTCGCAGGACAAGTTCGGCATGTCCGTTCAGGCTGTGCCCGCTGAGATCCTCAGCCGCCTTAAGATCTCCGGCGGTGTCATGATCACCAACATCAAACCCGGCTCCTTCGCCGATGACCTGCCGCTGCAAAAGGGCGACATCATCACCGAAGTGAACCGCCACGCCACCCCGACGCTACCGGAATTCGAAGCCACGATCGCAAAGCTGAAGTCTGGCGACGACGTGGTCTTCGTAGTCCGCCCGGTCAACAGCCGTAACGGCAGCAGCTTCGTCGGTGGCAAGCTCCCGTAAAACAAAACCAAAGCAGCACAACCCAAACACGAGAGAGGTCGGGCAAATGCCCGGCCTCTCTGCTTGCGTTTGCAAACTTCACCAGCGAAGCTCGGACGGTCGAAAACCATCGCTTCAGCGAAGCTCATACGGCCAAAGGCCGTCATTCTGAGCAAAGCGAAGAATCCCAACAAAGGCTGACGCCAGCAATACTGCCAAACACTTTCAGCCAAAGAACCCACACACCAGCTTCGCAAAGCGAAGCTCGTACGGTCGAAGACCGTCATCCTGAGCAAAGCGAAGCGCGGTGCCCCAGGTTCCCGAATCGAATCTGACCATCGCACAAGCGCACACTTCGCTATACGTACTTTTCACTTTTCTTAATTTTTTGGAACCACACAACCTCTCGCATACGTATTCCAGGGTGCAGCCCATCGACAAGAGGACCCATGCTTACAGATCTGCGCGACGCCCTACGCCAACTTCGGAAGGCTCCAGGATTTACCGCCACTGCAATTCTGACCCTTGCCTTGGGCATCGGCGCCACCACTGCGATCTTCACGCTCGTTCACCAGGTCATGCTGAAATCGCTGCCGGTTGCCAAACCCGAGGAGCTTTGGCGCGTCGGTGACAAGATCCGCTGCTGCAACTGGGGTGGCTACACTCAGGGCGACGACAACAACTTCTCCCTCTTTTCTTGGGAAGCGTATGACTACTTCCGCAGGCACAGCCCGGAGTTCACAGACCTCGCCGCATTGCAGGCAGGCAACGCCCCGCTGGGTGTCCGCCGTGCAGGAGCCCACACCCCTGTCGACACACACAATGGTCAGTACGTCTCCGGAAACTTCTTCCGTACCTTCGGCGTTCAGCCATGGATCGGTCGTCTCTTGTCCGACTCGGACGACAAGGAAGGCGCGCCACTCGTCGCGGTCATGAGCCATCGCGTCTGGCAACAGAAGTATGGCGCTGATCCCTCCGTCATTGGTTCCAGCTTTCAGATCAACGGCTACGCCTTCACCATCATTGGTGTGGCTCCGCCGGGCTTTTATGGCGCAAAGCTCTCCGGCTGGGGCATGCCCGATTTCTGGCTCCCCATCGCCTCAGAACAGGCGCTTCCCGGCACTCAGGCCCGTATGAAGAAATCCCGCGCTGCCTATCTTGACATCATCGGCCGTGTCCGCCCCGGCACGGATCCGCAAAAGCTGGAAGCCAGACTTCGTGTCGAGCTACATGACTGGCTTGGCAGCCATGTACCCGAGATGGAACCCGGTGAATTGCAGCTTTGGCAGAAGCAGACGCTTCACCTCATCCCAGGTGGAGACGGCGTCACCTCCATGCGCAATGATTACAAGGATGGCCTCAGGCTCCTCTTTGTTGCCGCCGCCTGCGTTCTCCTTGTAGCCTGCGGCAACCTCGCCAATCTCATGCTCGCCCGCGGCCTCAAAGATCGTGGCCAGATTGCGATCCGCGTCGCGATGGGTGCTTCTCGCGCACGCCTCATTCGCAAAGCACTGGTTGAGACGGTCACACTTGCCGTCATCGGCGGAGCCTGCGGCATAGCCGTCGCCATCTGGGGAACACGCCTCATCCTCTATCTCGCCGTCCAGGTTGGCGGCAAGGATAACTACGTCCCCATCAGTTCCACCCCATCATGGCCTGTGCTTTTCTTCACCCTCGGCATCTCGGTACTCACCGGCATCCTCTTTGGCGTTGCTCCCGCATGGATGACATCCCATGCTGATCCGGCGGAAGCTCTCCGTGGGGCCAATCGTTCCGTGGGCAGCAACCGCTCCATCACGCAGAAGGTACTCGTCATCGGTCAGGTCGTCATGTCCATCGTTCTGCTCTCTGCGGCAGCACTGCTTGGCCGAAGTCTCAGCAACCTCAAGCACCAGGATTTCGGATTCGATCACCACGGCCGCTACGTCGCCTGGATCAATCCCACCCTCTCCACCCTCAAGCCTGAGCAGATGGAGCCGCTCTATCGCCAGCTCAATGATCGACTCCTCGCTATCCCCGGCATCCGTGCCGTTGCGTCCGCAACCTACGCTCCCATGACCGGCGACAGTTGGAACGAAGGTATCCGCGTCCAGGGACAACCTGAGCCCGATGCCAAAGCAGACTCCAGCGCGGGTTGGGCTCGTATTACCCCCAGCTTCTTTAGCACCATCGGCGCCAAAGTCGCCCTGGGCCGCGCGTTTACCGAAGAAGACACCGCGACCACCCGCCACATCGCCGTCGTGAATCAGGCCTTCGTCAACCGCTTCCTCAAAGGGCAAAACCCAATCGGTCAACACTTCGGCGAGAACCGCCTGAAATACTCCGGAACCTATGAGATCGTGGGCGTCATTCGCGATATTCGCTACATGACATGGGGTTACAAAGAACCAATCGGTCCCATGTTCTGGGTTCCTGAAGCGCAATCCGTGCAATACGACGATCCCAACTTCACCGACGGCGACCGCTGGTCCCATTACCTCTACAACATCGTCCTCTGGGCGCCCGGCAACCCACCCGGCCTGGAAGAACAAGTCCGGAAAGCTCTGACAGGCGTCAACTCGGAACTCGTTCTCAATGGCGTCAATCCCTATACCTCCGTCGTCAACGCCGACTTCCAGCAGCAGGACATGATCGCTACACTCACCACAATCTTCGGTGTGCTCGGCCTTCTCCTTGCCGCTATCGGACTCTATGGCGTCATGTCCTACATCGTCGAACAACGCACCAGCGAAATCGGACTCCGTATGGCAGTAGGCGCCAACCGGTCGGACATGGTCCGCATGGTTCTGCGTGGTTCGTTCTGGCAGATCGCCATAGGCCTCGGTATCGGTATCCCGCTCGCTATCCTCGCTGGAAAACTTCTCAAAGATCAGCTCTTCAACGTTCAGCCCTGGGACCCTGTCATGCTCATCGGGGCTGCTCTGCTGCTCGCGTTTGCCGCCCTCATAGCCTCAGCCATCCCCGCACGTCGCGCCGCCAGCATCGAGCCCATGATTGCCCTTCGCAACGAAGGTTAGAGCCAGAACAAACAGGTGCCCCAGGTTCGCGAAGCTAACCTGGGGTATCGCTCGGCTTTTCGAGAACGGCACGAAGTACGCGATACAACGCACAAAGTGCGTACAGCGAAGCTCCAACGAACGAAGTTCGTCCCCAGCAAAACTCCTTCGCTCAAAGCACCGTCATCCAGCGAAGCTCCAACGGTCGCAGACCGTCATCCTGAACGAAGCGCAGCGAAGCTGAAGCATGCCCTCGAGCGAAGCGAAGGGGACCTGCATTCCTCCACACCTTCTACAACGCACCAGGAAAACCCAAAACGAACCACCAGCCAAAGAACCGGGTGCCCCAGGTTCGCGAAGCTAACCTGGGCAGAGCGGCTTTTGCCGCTCTCCATCGCTCCAAAGGAGCGATCCAACGCGCAAAGCGCGTCTTCTTTGAAGGGGCACGGCTTCAGCCGTGCCATAAGAGAAACCCAACCAAGAAAACCGCGCGGCCAAAAAGACAAACAGGAGCATGAAGCAAACCCCGCGCGCCCACGGAACGATCATGGCTGGCACCAAGCCGAAGTATTCAAGAACGGCACGAAGTGCTGTCAAGCCCCCAACCAACCCAACCCCAACAAACCAAAAGAAATAAACTTGGCAGAGGATTTCCCTCAAACCACTAAAATAGAAACAGAACAGAAAAGGGCCGCGCAAAGCGCGGCCCTAACCCATTTAGAAAGACGATTTTGCCCCTAACCCCAACAGGCAGAGGATTTTACATCCACCAAAACCCTAACCCCAATAGAAAGACGATTTTAGAAAAACAGGGGGGAGGGGGTACCCCTCCTACTGTTTCAGATCCTTCGCCAGCGCATCCAGCACCACACTCTTGCTCAGCACCTCGGGCAAAACATCTACGGGAGCTGATGGATTCGCCGGATAGACAATGTACGTCGGAACACCATCGCGGCCTGCAGCCTGCAATGCGGCAGTGATCTTGGCGTCGTACTGCGTCCAATCCGCCTTCATCGCCACCACGTTGGGCTGGGACAACTGCTTCTCCACCTCGCTGGATTTCAGCACAATACGTTCATTCACCTGGCACGACAGGCACCACGCAGCCGTGAAGTCCACGAACACGGCCTTGCCCTGCGAACGGGCCTGCGCCACGGCATCCGCGTCGAAGGTCTGCCACGTCACCGCACTCTTACTCTCGCGCGCAGCATACAGCGGCAACGCAATCGCCAGCACGCAAAGCACCGCTGCAACAGCCGTGCTCCACTTACGCACCGGCCAGCGCCCCAGCGTCCACGCCGCAATCACTACCAGCAGTAAACCGCCAAGCAGCATCGCCATGGCAAAGATGCCGTTCGCCGCCGACAGACGCCCATAGATGTAGACCAGCCAGATCACCGTAAGGAACAGCGGCAACGCAGTGATCTGCTTCAGCAGGTCCATCCAGGCGCCGGGCTTGGGCAGCAACCGAACCCACGCCGGATTGAGGGTCAGCAGCATATAAGGCGCCGCCAGACCAAGCGCCAGCGTGGTAAACACCAGGAACGTCACCGGGGCCGGCTGAGCCAGGGCAAACCCGATCGCCGCTCCCATAAACGGCCCCACGCAGGGCGTCGCCACCACCGTCGCCAGCACACCGGTGAAGAAGCTGCCGGTATAACCGCTCTTGTGCGTCAGCGAATCACCCGTGCTCGTCAGCGACAGGCCAAAGTCGAACATGCCTGCAAGCGACAGAGCGAAGAAGAACAGGAAGCTCGCCAGCACCACCACAAATCCCGGCGACTGCAACTGGAATCCCCAGCCAAGCTGCCGCCCTTCGGCGCGCAGGGCCAGCAGCGCCGCAACCACCAGCCAGAACGACGCCACAATCCCCAGCGTGTACGCCACACCGTGCGAACGCACATGCTGCTTCTCTGCCGATGAGGTCTGCAACAGCGACAACGCCTTCAGGAACAGCACCGGGAACACGCACGGCATCAGGTTCAGCAGCACGCCGCCAACGAATGCCAGCGCTGCAGCACCAACCGCCGTCGCCGTACTCAGAGTCCCGGCACCAGCCCCGGCAGCCTGCACCGGCGGGGGCCCAGCCACAATGGGCACATCAATGGTGTAGCTCTCGTCAGTGGCCAGCTTCAGCACGCCAGATAGCTGCTTCGGCGGCGTCTTGGCATTCGGCGAACGAGTGAGATGAATCTGCGCGCCGTTATCCAGGATGTCTGTCTGTATCTGCGCCACATCGGCAATAACGTCCTGCTCCGCCGGGAAGAACTCGGCATCCGTCTCGCGCGTGCCGGTGATCGCTGTGAGGACAATGTTGTTGCCAGAACTGCTCGCTGTAATCCGGAACTTCTCGGGTAGCGGCTTCGGCATACCCTTCAGCGCCGCGCCCAGTTCGCCTACCTGCTCGCCATCATGGCTTACGGCTGTTCCGGCAGGCACCAGCTTCAGGTCCAGTCCCAGGTTCGCCTTGCCGGGGATGCAGACCTGCTTGCACACAAGCCAGCTAATCTCCGCTGCGAGGTGGACATTGCCAGTCTTATCCGCCTTAGGCTTCTTCCCTGCTTCCACCGTTACGGGATAGGCCACCGAATCCTCATAGCCATAATCCACCGTGGTATCCAGCGGCAGACGTTCCGGCGCGGTGAACTGGAGCGGCCCGGCGGTAATGCCGTTTGGCACCGTCCACTTTACCCGCGGCGGGAACCCGGCAAACCCGGCATTCTTCCAGTACACGTGCCACCCCTCCTCCATGGAGAAGACGAACGCCACCGTCTGCGTCCCACCGGCGGCAATCTGCGGCCCGGCAGAGATCATCTCCACCGTCAGGTGCTGTGCCTTGGCAGGCCCCGGTCCCCCATTCCCCACCACGGTCCCAATCTGCGCACAGAGACAACCCGGCATAAGGGTTAGCAGAAGGGCAAAAAGAAGGCGGGAGGAACGAAGTGAGAGCATTGCATTCATTGTAGTGGTGCGGCGCAACTTAGCGCTCACGCATCCGATGCTCCACCATAATGCAACGATCCATCACCACATGAATTCCCGCCGCTTCGGCCCTACGGGCGGCCTCCTCGTTACGAATCCCCTGCTGCACCCACAGATTCGTCAGGCCAAGCTCGATCATCTCTTCCACAATCGCGGGGATCGCCCTGGGAAGACGGAAAACATTGACGACTTCCGGTTTCTCCGGAAGATCACGCAGGGAGGCATAACTCGTCTCACCCAGCACAGATTGAACAACAGGGTTCACCGGCAGAATCTTCTTCCCTGCCTGTTGCATGTATGCAGAGACAAAGTAACTCGGTTTCGATGGATCGCCGGATAGCCCGACCACAGCGATTGTCTTTGCCGCCAGCATCCTCTCGATATCTTCCGATGAATTCACGCGTGACCTTTCTTCGGTTTCCACGTGCCCAGAAGCCGTCGGGCCATCACCAACTCTCCCGTGTGATATGCCTCATGGTCTGCAATCAAGAGCGCCTCACGCAGCAGATTCTGGCTGCCATCACCCCACGGAAATGGCTTAATCAGATCGCCCTCCGCCAGCAGCTTCTCGAAGGCAGCACGATCTTTCCTGAGCGATTTCACGCTCGCGTCCCACGCCTTCTCATCGGGCGGCACCGGCGACTTCGGCCAGTAGTCATCCGGCCATTTCAGTTCCTTGTAACTGCCGTCCACATTGTCACTGAATTCGAGAATGTCCTTTTGCGCAATGCGGATATGTTCCAGCAACTGCCACGGTGAATAAGGCAGTCCCTGTGGAACTTTCCCCTGCACATCGAAAGGCACGCCAGACACTGCATCGTCCAGCTTCGCGTGCGCCTGCCCGCCATCCAGCAGCGCTTTCAGTTGTTTCTTCAGTTCGGTTTCGAGCGTGGTGTTTGCCATGCACGATTGGATGCCGCATGAAGAACAGCGGCATCACTTCTAGTCAATATCTTCTGCAATTTCCGCAGGAATATTGCCTTCGCGTCTCATCTTCAGGTAACCACGGATGAACGGCTGCAGATCGCCATCCAGCACACGGTCTACATCGCCTACTTCCACGCGCGTGCGGAGGTCTTTTGCCATGCGATACGGCTGCAACACATACGAACGAATCTGTGAGCCGAAGTTGATATCCAACTTGGAATCTTCCAGCTTCTTGCTTGCTGCTCGCTTCTTCTCAAGCTCGAACTCATACAGGCGCGAGCGCAGCATCTTCATCGCCTTCTCTTTATTCTTGTGTTGCGAACGCTCGTTCTGGCAGCCCGCGACAATGCCCGTAGGAAGATGCGTAATACGCACGGCAGAGTCCGTCGTGTTGACGTGCTGTCCGCCTTTGCCGCCGGAACGATAGGTGTCGATGCGAAGATCATCCGGCTTAATGTCGATCACGATCGAATCATCAATTTCCGGCGATACAAAGACAGACGAAAATGAAGTGTGACGACGTTTTGCCGAATCAAAGGGAGAGATACGCACCAACCGGTGCACACCTGTTTCTCCGCTTATAAGGCCGAAGGCGTTTTCGCCGGAGATGGTAAATGTCGCAGACTTAATGCCTGCTTCGTCCCCATCCTGAATTTCGTTGATCTCAGTCTTGAAGCCATTGCGCTCGGCCCAGCGCAGATACATGCGCATCAGCATCTCCGCCCAGTCCTGACTCTCCGTTCCGCCTGCGCCCGGATGCACGGTAACGATGGCGTTGAGAGGATCACTCTCCTGCGAGAGCATGGTCTTCGCGTCCAGGTCTTCCACGAAGCGATCAATCTCTTCAATCGCCTTGGCAAGGTCGGCTTCTACATCTTCGCCCTCGCGTGCCAGATCAAAGTAGGCTTCCACATCCTCACTGCGGCGCGATAACTCTGCATCGTCGGCAAGCAGTGTTTCCAGGCGTTTGCGTTCGCGCATCAATGGCTGTGAACGCGCCGCATCGGCCCACAGTGCCGGGTCCGCAATCTGCGTTTCAACGGCTTCCAGTTGCTGTTTGAGTTTGGGCGAGTCAAAGATACTCCCGCAGATCGCGCACGCGTGCACGAACCGGGGAGTATTGGTATTCAAGATCGGTCAACATATCGTTCTCAGTTTATCGCGATGCGCTGCCGAGTCGTCCCATACAGAAGAAAGCCGATACCTATCCCTGTACATACAAGTGCGAAGACATCTCCAAAGCGGGTATAGAAAGTAAGGTCATGGAGATAGTCAAAATGCACAGCAGCAGCGCCGCGCTGGTGGCGTTCCATGCGCTCCACCACTCGGCCATTCGGGTCAATCGAAGCCGTAATGCCGTTATTGGTGCCACGCAAAATCCAGCGATGATTCTCAATTGCCCGCATCCGCGCCATATTGATGTGCTGGAAAGGCGCGCTGGTGTCGCCATACCAGCCATCGTCCGATAGGTTCGTCAGCACCTCGGCGCCATTGGCCACAAACTGCCGGATTTCGTCGCCAAAGATGGACTCATAGCAAAGAAAGACGCCATAACGATGGCCATCTGCACCCAGCGGCACACGGCTGCTGCCCCGATCAAAGGTGCCTACGGCCTGCGTTAATCCACTGGCGAAAGAAAACAGGCTGGCATACGGTGTGAACTCGCCAAAAGGCACCAGATGAATCTTGTCGTATCGCCCTACATAGCCCCGGGGCGGAAGAAAGAGCGCAGCCGAGTTATAGATGTGATAGCCGCGCCGTTCCTGCGGAGCCGCCTCCACCCCGATGGTTCCGGCAATCATCGGTGCATGTACCGCCTCAACAAGTTGTGCCGCGACTGAAGTAAAGTCTGGTCGATTGGTATAGAACGGCGAAGGAGATTCCGGCCACAAAACAATCCGCACAGGAGAGTCATCCAGCGAAGCAGCCTGTATTGATAGACCAGCGAAGTTTCTTGCCAGCGTCCCAGCGTCTTCCGCTTCTTCCTGCCCCACGGAAAGATTCGGCTGCATCAGGACAGCTTTCTGCGAACCCGCCTGGCGTTGAGGCGCCATCCATCCGCCCACATTCTGCACCCCGGCAGCCAGCACCGCACCACACAATGCAGCGACAGCGGGAATGCGTCTGCGCGGCAAGACAAGCGCCGCTGCAATCGCAGCGTTTACTGCCATCAACACAAAACTGATGCCGTAGACACCAGTCAAAGGAGCGAGTCGTGTCAGCGCATAGCTATCGACCTGCGAGTATCCCAGAAGGTTCCACGGAAAGCTGGTGATGCGTGCCCGTGCAAGTTCAACGCCAACCCATAAAAACGGCGCGGCGATCAGTGCCACTGCAATTCCCGCTCTGCGTGCTACGGCTAATAAACCGGCAAATAACGCGTGATACAGCCCTAAATAAAGGCAGAACAGCACCATCACCAGCGCCGCGACCGGAGTTGGCAATCCTCCGTAGAGGTGCATGGTGGAGTAGACCCAGTAACAGGTACCTAGATACCAGAGCACGCCATTCGCATAGCCAACTGCTGCGCATTTCCATGCGCTCCAAGTGCGGCCCTCGACCAATAAAAGCCACAACAGGGGTACCAGTGCGAACCATGAAAATGCCGCCCGCCACACCGGCAGCGGTCCTGCAACGGGGAAAATCACCACCTGCAAAACACTGGTAAGAAGAAGCGCGGCAAAAGCGCGCACCGAGAGCACTCGCATCGCGTGGAGTCTAGCACCCCTGGCCAATCTGTGCGTTGGGATTACAATGAACATCAATGCTTGATCTGATCATCCGCGGACTTGCACACGTTCTCATCCCCATGTTCCTTATCGGCATGGGAGGATCGGCCATTGTCGTGGCGATCACCCTGGTAAAAGACATGCACGACTTCTTCTCTGACAACGGCGAAGAGTCCAGCGCAGCTGACAATCTGCATTAAGCTCCCACGACATGATTGACTGCTATCCCCACCGGCAGTAGACTCACCGCTGGGCGCTTTTTCGCATGTGCAGGTTTCTTCGGCACATCAAGCGGACAGGCCCGGTACAAGATGGCGTCGAAACGCACTTACACACCACCCGTTCCAAATCGTGTCCGCCTCGTGGTCGCATCCTCCGTGATGCTGACCTTCATTTCCTTTTGGCGAGCGGCCGCCATCGTTCTCAACGATCTTGGATCTTCAGCCTTTTATGCGGGTGGCATCGCGGAAGAAGCGGTGGGCAAATCTGCCCCCTGGCTCATCCTGGGCACCATGTTCTTCTCTTATGCGGTGCGCGCGGTCTACGTGGAAAGTTGTTCCATGTACACACGTGGTGGCGTCTACCGCATTGTGAAAGAAGCCCTCGGCGGCACCTTTGCCAAAGTCAGTGTCTCCGCGCTGATGTTTGACTACGTCCTTACGGGACCCATCTCGGGCGTATCTGCCGGACAATATGTCGTCGGACTTCTCAATGGCCTGCTGGCTCAGGCCGCCGTCTCGCCCCGATATCATCACTGGGCTGTAAACGCGGCAGGCGTACCTCTTCAACTCAATGTGAACCATACTTCGGCGTTCATCGCTGTGCTGATCACTATTTTCTTTTGGTGGCAGAACATCAAAGGCATTGAGGAATCCAGCGAAAAGGCTCTCAGCATTATGAAGATCACCACCGTTATGGTGGTCGTTCTCATTTGTTGGGGCCTCTTTAGCGTGGGACACATCGGAGCAACTCTTCCCCCCTTTCCTACACCTTCAAACTTTAAGTTCAGCCCGGACGCTCTGGGCTTCCTGAAACACACTCAGTTCGCGAAAAATCTCGGCCTCTTCGGCATCCTGATGGCCTTCGGCCATTCGGTGCTTGCCATGTCTGGCGAGGAATCGCTGGCCCAAGTCAATCGCGAAATTGAACATCCCAAATTGAAGAACCTGAAACGTGCTGCTCTGGTCATCGCCATTTACAGCATGGTCTTCACCGGTCTGGGCTCTCTGCTGGCAGTGATGCTTATTCCGGATAGCGTTCGCGTCAGCGTGTATCGCGATAACCTGATCGCCGGCATGGCCATGTACATGGTCGGTCCGCTGGCACTCCGCGTCGCCTTCCGTATTTTTGTTGTAATCGTTGGCTTCCTGATCCTGGGAGGCGCTGTAAATACTGCCATTGTGGGTTCCACAGGCGTGCTGATGCGCGTGGCAGAAGATGGCGTACTTGCGGATTGGTTCCGCAAACCGCAGAAGCGTTTTGGGACCAGTTACCGCATCGTGAACATGGTGGCACTGATCCAGCTCTTCGTCATCGTGGTGACACGCGGCGACGTCATCATGATTGGCGAAGCGTACGCCTTTGGCGTCATCTGGAGCTTCACTTTTAACGCACTCGCCATGCTCGTCCTGCGATGGAAATACAAAGGTGAACGCGGCGCAAAGGTTCCTGTAAACCTTCGCATTGGCAAAACCGAGCTACCGATTGGCCTGTTCTGTGTCTTCCTTGTACTGTGCACCACGGCGGTCGTGAATCTCTTCACGAAATCGGTGGCTACCGTCAGTGGCATTATTTTCGCCATTGGATTTTTCATCATCTTCTCTTTGTCGGAACGGGATAACAAACGTCGTCACAAACAGACGGAACGACAGATGAAGGAGCACTTCCAGTTAGAACATTCGGAAGAAGTAGGCCGCGATGATCTTGCCATCCGCCCTGGCGGCGTCCTGATTACCATGCGCGATGCTGCCACACCACATGCTTTGAAATGGGCTTTGGCGCGCACGGATACCGAAGAGCAGGACATCGTCGTTCTAGCTGCGCGCATGATGGGCGCAGGTGGACCGGAGTATGTTGATGCCTCAGAACAACTTTTTAGTGAACACGAACAAATGTTGTTCACCAAAGCTGTCTCTGTTGCAGAAAGCTTTGGCAAACATATAGGACTTGTTGTCGTTCCTGCTGGCGATATCTTCGCAGCGATTGTCCGCACGGCTAATTCATTGGATGTGGCCGCAGTTGTTTCTGGACTTTCCACCAAACTAACGGCGCAGGAGCAGGCCTATCATGTAGGCCAGGCGTGGGAAACATTACCTGAACCCAAGCGCCAGTTCACTTTTTACGTTGTGCCACCCACTGGTGAAGCAGAGAGTTTCCATATTGGTCCTCATGCGCCAACCATTCCGGCCAGCGATGTCCAGCTTGTGCATCGTCTCTGGCTGAACATGCGGCGCGACCCGCATATGGATGATCTACACCATTCGGACATCGTGTCCTTTGCGCTAACCCGTCTTGCAGCGTCTTATGCCAATGACCGCACTGTTACGTCACAACAGTTACGAGCCGCCATTGATGATGGTAGCCAGCGGCGCGGCCTCGGAGCCGTTTCCCGTTTTGAAGATACCGATGAAAATCCTGGGTATTCACTGACCGCGTCTCGTCCAGATAGTTTCTGATCGGACAACAAATCGATTACCGATATCTTGGTTTTGTGTTACTCCAATTGGTATCCAAACGGGTAATCTTTGATCTAAACTCATTTTCAATGAGCATTTATGCTCACAGGGGGTAATTTCTTGGAAGTAAATCGTATTCTTGCAGAGATTGATGCACAGATTGCCAAGCTGCAGCAGGCCCGTGCATTGCTTGCTGGCGGCAGCAGTGCTGCCCCGGCGGTAGTAAAGAAGCCTGTGGGACGTCCACGCAAGAGCACCACGACATCCGCTTCCAAGGCAACTCCAAAGAAGCGCACCTTGAGTGCAGAAGCACGCAAGCGGATTGCAGATGCGCAGAAGAAGCGCTGGGCAGAAACCCGCAGGGCCCAGAAGTAAAAGCCGGAATTCGGTCAGTAAATAAGGGGGAGCCCAGTGGCTTCCCCTTATTTACTGTCTACCGAGTCACAAGCACTTCCCGCAGATTGTCCTTCGCGAGAAAGAATTTGTAACTCGCAAACTCACGAAACAGCTGTTCAATCTGCCGATTGGTCAACGTATCGCGTACGTCCACCGGTGCCGCAAACTGCGTGTCCACCTGGCCATCATCACGCAGATGGTAACGTTGCAGGCCGCTCTCCGGTTTGACATGGAAAAATGCCAGTAACTGTCCGCCTGGCTGCATGACCTCATGAATACGGCGCACTACGGCTGTGCGCAATTCGGTCGGAAAATAATCTGCAGTATCCCAGAACAGTACTGTGTCGAAGAGTCTTTCCCCAAAATCCAGATTCTCGCGCACGAAGTCTTCCGTCGGAAAAGGTGCGTCCGCATCCGTCCGTGCCCATTTTGGGTCGGCGACATCCTCCACCAGGTCCGCCATGTACACGCTGTGCCCCATGGCCGTCAGGAAATTAATATTCGTGGACGACGTGGGCCCAATATCCAGAATGCGCAAACCTTCCTGCTCGCGCAGCGATTTCTGGAGTTGACTCCATCCACTGGAAGGTCTGGGAATACGAGCGTTTGCCTTTGCGCTCGCCCCGCGCGATTCGTTGCTGCCAAATAGACGCACATCTACCTCCGGTGCTTTGACTGCCGATGTATCGCATCGACGTTAGCTCTCCATGAAAAGACGGCGGCCTATTCTTTCGTCCCCGACAACGATACGCGACCCTGAATTGCGGATCCTTCCTCAATGGAGAGCCGAGCCGCGTTGAGATCGCCCATCAGCGAAGCTCCCTTACGCAATTCCACACGTCCTGTTGCTGTCACATTGCCGTTCACCCGGCCCAGGAGAATCGCGTCGTGCACATGCAGTTCTGCCTCCACCTCAGCATCTGGGCCCACTGTAAGGCGGCTTTCCTTCAGCGCAACACTTCCCTGCAGCCGACCGTGCACAATGACATCTTCCGCGCCGGAAATTTCGCCGCGCACCTGAATTGATTTTCCCAGAACTGTCGATCCTTCTGCCGCCATCGCTTAAACTCTCCTCCTGACCTCCCGGTGAGTCTAATCAAGTGCAGGCTGCTCGGCAACGCGGAGATTCTGTCCGCACCTGCAAAGTCACCTAGTAGGCTAGGAAAGCATCCTACGGCAGAGTTAAACGGCGCCCATGTTGAGAATCGTTTGGAATCAGTATTTTGTGTGGCTGGCCATCGCCAGCTTTCTCATCAGCATTACAGCAGGCGCACAGGAATCTCTTACCCCGTCCTCTGTCTCTGCCATTCTTCAGCAGGCGGTCCAATTTCAATTGGATGACTTCCATCATCGCGGATGGGGATTACAGTACCGTGTCCATCGCACAGACCAAAAAGAAGACAGCATCCGTGAGGTCATTGAAACAGAGGATGGAAACATATCGCGCACGCTTACTTTCAAAGGGCGTCCGCTCACTACGGAAGAAGAAAGCGGCGAATTTGCACGCCTTCACGCACTTACACCCGAAGATGTCCGCAAGCGCCGTCAAAAATCCGAGAGCAGTGATAAATACGGCATCGAGCTGATGAAAACGCTGCCAAAGGCAATGATCTTTACACCAGTAACAGGACAGCCACAGCTCCCCAATCATCCACGACAGCAAATCGTGCTGGATTACGCGCCTGACCCTGCATTCCATCCCGGCTCCACAACGCAATCACTGCTGATGGGAATTGCCGGCCGCATCTGGATCGACGCGGAAACCCATCACCTTACGCGTATCGAAGTTCGCATTATTCAGAACCTGAATCTGATGTTTGGCATTCTTGCACGTGTCTACCAGGGGGGTACCGTGTCTTATGAGCAAAAGCCCGTCAGCCTCACACATGACGCATACACCGAAATCAAGATGGACGTAAAACTCCGCGAATTAATGGTGCATGTTGCTCCGTATCAACAGACATTGTCCGTGACAGACATACAGTTTCTTCCGACCGCACCTTCCGTGCGTGATGCGGTCAATACCCTGCTGGCAATTCCTTCGATTAAGCCGTGATGCGTTGCTGGCGGACAGTAAGCGCGTCTACACGATCCCTTCGAACCTCATAACCACGGCCCGCAGAACCAGGAACAATAATCTCGCCCTCGCTGCTGACGGTAACTTCCGGATCAATGATGTCTTCACTCCAGTAACGAGCAGAAGCGGAGACATCACCCGGCAGTGAGAAATTCGGCAGGCTGCTCAACGCGATATTCTGCGTGCGACCGATACCACTCTCCAACATGCCACCACACCATACCGGCACGCCGTGCTTCTGCGACACGTCATGTACCGCAATCGCTTCCGTAAAGCCGCCAACACGTCCCACCTTGATATTGATGATCTTTCCACTGCCAAGTTCCAGCGCAGCCTGTGCATCCCGTGCATTGCGGATGCATTCATCCAGGCAGATTGCAGTGTGGATACGCTTCTGTAACTGCGCATGGAAATAGAAATCGTCATACCAGAGCGGCTGTTCAATCATTAGTAGCTTGTATTGATCCCATGACGCGATATGGTCTGCATCACTTAATTGATAGGCAGAATTGGCATCGCAGCTTAGCAGGATATCCGGCCAGCGCTTGCGCACTGCTGCAAACATCTCCGAGTCATACCCGGGCTGGCACTTCAACTTAATGCGCTGATATCCCGCAGCTACTTCCTTCGCAACGCGGTCAAGCTGCTTCGGAATATCCATCTCCATCCCAATGGAAACACCGCAGGCAATCTTCTCTCGCGTGCCGCCCAGCAACTTAGCCAGCGAAATCCCACGGACCTGCGCCTCCAGATCCCAAACAGCATTCTCCAACGCAGCTTTCGCCATGCGGTGCCCGCGCACCTGCAACAGCAACTGCGGAACATCACGGCCCGCCGCAATATCTCTGCCCACCAGACGCGGAGCCAGTTCGTGCTCTGTGATGAACCATGCCGTGTCGATCATCTCGTCGGAAAAGAACGGATGTTCGCCTGCAACACACTCGCCCCACGCAGTGAAACCTTCACTCTGCAACTCAATCAGAAGAATGCGACGGTCCGTCGTAAGCCCAAAGCTGGTACGGAATGGATGCACGAGGGGCATCTTGATTTCGCGCAAAACAATCGCATCAATTTTCATTGTCTTCTCCTAATATCTTGGGAGTTCGGCTGGTGGAACTCCCAGCAAAAACTTGCCTGTACCGTCTTCCGCGCGATCATAACCAATCACAGCAAGTCCCTCGGCAAAGTGTCGTTGCAATGCCTCCCGCACTCGCGATTGTGTCTCCGCGGCATGCCTATCGCCATCCGCCTTCCACGCATAGATCTGCGCGGGTACAGAGACCATGGCTTCTATTTTCTCGTTCAGCGGCTCACGCGCCATGACACGTTTCGCATGATCCGAATCAATCCACCATTCCGCATAGAGGCGATCTGTCGGCAAACCACCCTGCAAAGGCGATGACGATGCTCCATAAAAGTCAGGGATATATCGGCGACTAATTGCACCCAGACGAGAAAGGTTAAAAAAACTGTTCTTTATTTCCAGCGGATCATAGGTCCACTCAATTAACTTAATGCCCTGCTCCAACGCAATCTCACGCTGCTGCAGCTTCATGGTGCGGCCCAGGCCGCTATTGCGATACTCCGGCAGCACCGCCAGCATCTGCGAATGGATGTATGCCATTCCATGGCGATGTGCGGGCAGGCCTAAGTTGAACCCCACCAAGGTAGCGCCATCCCATGCGCCCAGCACATGCCCACCCAACTTATCGGCAAGAAAGAAGACCCTGCGCGGCAGTAACTCACCCGCGGAATACTGCCATGTCTTCTGCTGTAAATGCACGCAGGCATCGAACTCTTCCTGCGTATGCAGCTGCTCTACACGAAGCTCACTCACAGGCTCTTCTCCTTGAGCTTTGCCTTGTTCCAAAGCGCATCTTTTTCGTTCAGTGGTAACGCCACAAATCCCTCACCCGCCATCTGCTCCATCGCACGAAATCTCCGACGAAACTTCGCATTCGCTTTCTTCAATGCCTGTTCCGGATCAACCTGCAAATGCCGCGAAAGATTGGTCAGCACAAAGTAAAGGTCACCAATCTCTTCTTCCAGCAATTCCACATTCGGAGTCTCCGTCATCTCTTCGCGAACTTCGGCAATCTCTTCCTGCACTTTGTCCAAAAGGCCGCTCACATCCGGCCAGTCGAAACCAACCTTAGCTGCCTTGGAACCAAGCTTGCGCGCCTCAACCAGTGCAGGTACAAAACGCGGGACTTCGCCCAGCAGGCCGTCATCCTTTGCGGGCTTACCTTCCCGCTCTTTCTGCTTCACCGCATCCCACGTCTGAATGACATCGCCGGCTGTCTCGGCAACCACATCGCCAAAGATATGCGGATGCCGCCGGACCAGCTTCGCGCTCAATCCACGCACCACATCATCAATGTTGAAATGGCCCTCATCCTCGGCCATCTGCGCGTAGAACAGCACCTGCAACAGCAGGTCACCAAGCTCATCGCGCAATTCGCCCCAGGCACGCCGATCAATTGCGTCGAAGACCTCATAGGTCTCTTCCAGCGTATGCGGTTTGATGGAATCGAAGGTCTGCTCGCGGTCCCAGGGGCAACCACCCGGACCACGCAGCCGCGCCATAATCGCCGCAGCTTCACGGAATGCATCTCCAGCTTTCGCGGACGTGCTTTCACTCATACCTTCATCGTATCAACGCATCTGCGCTATCCTTGGCGCATGCAGGAACCAGTCGAAAACGAAAAGCGAAACCGTGGATGGCTGTGGCTTCTGCTGCTGCCTGTCGTGGCGCTCATCTTCCCCAGCCTCTACAACCGCGAGACTCCCACGCTCTTCGGCTTCCCGTTCTTTTACTGGTACCAGTTACTGTGGGTCTTCATCGCAACGGCCATCCTCGGCCTGGTCTATAAGCTGGTCAAGGATTAGCTCTCCAGCGCAAAGCGCATGTGCGTAAAACGGAGGAGCCGGCGATCATGTAGCTCTCTAGTTCTCAGAGGGCTTCTCGATATGGTCGATGACTAGAATCTCGACGTGCCCCTTTGTCGGAACAAGTTTGAGACCAAGTTCCTTTACTGCCTCGGAAACAGACAACCCAGAACGATTGGTGGATGCCTCTTGGCTTGGCGAATCCATCGAGGGCATTTTTAGGGAGATATCGTACCTACCGGTAAGTCCTGTCGCATCCTGCACCGGTCGCGCCATGATGTTGGATAACACTCCGGCAACGGCGCTAAGAGGCACACCGTAAAAGTGCATAACACCCTGGCTGTCGCTGGGTATAAACTCACCACCGCCGGGAATAGGCCCTCCCGTCGGGTGCCTGGATCCTGGAATAGATTCAGTAAATCGGGGACCTTCTTTAGACAAGGTTAAAGAATAGACCGCCACCTCTCTTGACTCGCGGTGGACAGCAAGCTTGCAGCGGTCTGCCAACATAGAGCTCATCATAGAGTGGAGCAAATCTGCCCGTGTAGCAGGGTTTTGCCACTTTTCGAGGTCGTTATCTCCGATCCGGGCGTCAATCACATACAAGTCGTCCATGGCCCAATTGGGAACCCCTTCGACTTGCTTCAAAGTATAAAAGGCCGCGTTTCCCGGAGGCGGGGTGTAAGTATGAAGAATCGCGGCGAACAATGACTCATCGTTCAACCGCCATCCGTTCGCCCTGACTTCTATGTCTGGCTGGTCATTGCTTCGTTGTGCATCAGGACTCACCTGTCGAATAGAGACCACGTCAAAAGAGGGTGTCGGTGAAGGCTCCTGGGCAGAGACAGAGACAACGTTAAGGCAAAATATCGGGAGTGAAGTCAGGAGAACACTGAGACGAGAAAAGTTCACGATCAGGTCCCCCTCCTGAAAGACGATTTAGCTGAAGATTGTACTGCGCGGTTTACGAAGCCCGCTTCTCTCCCATCAACTTCCTTCCGCATCCTTCAACGCCGCAGCCACCTTCGCCGTAGTAATCAACTGCCCCACATGGCGCTGTGTATGTTCTGCAATATGGATCAGCAGGCCCACCAGCGTCGTCGGCAATCCTGCCCCTCCCACACTGCGCAGTTCGTTCAACTCTTCCTGTGAAAACTGCGCCGCAAAAGGCCGAACCTTACGAATTGCCTCCACCACCTGGTGTCGCAGCTCCTCCACACTCCTTCCAGCAACGTGCTCTGATCGCAGCGCGGCTATCTGCGCTTCTGACAATCGAAGCCCATCCGCATAGGTCAGTAACCGGTCAATACTCCGCGCAATATGCCGCATCTGAAACGCAACCGAAGGCAGCCCCAGCGGCTTCATTTCCAGCATTTCGTCATCCAGATCGCGCGTCCACCGCAGCACATCCTCTTCCGCCAGCTCCAACGCATGCAGAACGGCGCGCCGCACCGGCTCTACCTCAGTCAACGTCCCGCGAAGCCACGGTTCTGGCCGTTCCTCTGC
The DNA here is from genome assembly GCF_041355105.1 of Terriglobus sp. RCC_193. Classification (NCBI taxonomy): domain Bacteria; kingdom Pseudomonadati; phylum Acidobacteriota; class Terriglobia; order Terriglobales; family Acidobacteriaceae; genus Terriglobus; species Terriglobus sp. RCC_193. Next base: position 1,112,986 of record NZ_JBFUPK010000001.1, read on the forward strand.
CATCCTCGGTTCTCCTTCTCTTCACTGTTAAACTTAGATGGACAAAGCCATGTTTGAGAATCTTCAGGAAAAACTGCAGCGCGCCTTTAAGAACCTCCGCGGTCAGGGCACCATCACGGAAGAGAACATCTCCGAGGCCCTGCGCGAAATCCGCCTTGCACTGCTCGAATCCGACGTCAATCTGAACGTCGTCAAAGCCACCATCGACCACATCCGCGAAAAGGCTGTCGGCACACAGGTAGCCACCGCGCTCTCGCCCACCGAGCAGATCATCAAGATCGTCAACGACGAGCTGATCGAAATCCTCGGCAAGGACACCGCGCGCTTCAAGTTCTCCTCGCAGCCACCCAGCGTCATCCTTATGGCGGGCCTGCAGGGCTCCGGTAAAACCACCTCCACCGGCAAGCTGGCCACATGGCTCAAGAAGGGCGGCCACCGCCCCCTGCTCGTCTCCGTGGACGTCTACCGCCCTGCCGCACGTGAGCAGCTTGCCATCGTTGCCAAAGCCGTCGGTGCGCAGATCTACATCGGCAAGGTCAACGAAGAAGAAGTCGGCACGCCACTCGTCCTGCGTCTCGCAAAGGAAGCACTGCGCGAAGCCCGCAACTTCGGCAACGACATCCTCCTCGTCGATACCGCCGGACGTCTCGGCATTGACGAAGCGCTGATGGATGAGATGAAGCAGCTCAAGGCTGCGCTCAACCCCAGCGAAATCCTCTTCGTGGCCGACGCAATGACCGGCCAGGATGCCGTCAACTCCGCCGACGCCTTCCACAAGCAGCTCGGCATCACCGGCGTCATCCTCACCAAAATGGACGGCGACGCACGCGGCGGCGCGGCACTCTCCATCCGCAACGTCACCGGCGCGCCCGTCAAGTTCCTCGGCACGGGCGAAAAGCCGGAGCAGTTTGAAGCCTTCCACCCGGACCGTATCGTCTCGCGCATCATGGGCATGGGCGACATCGCCACCCTGCTTGAGCGCGCCGAAGAAAAGCTCGACCGAGGCAAGGCAGAAGACTTCGCCAAGAAAGCCCTCAGCGGCGACGGCTTCACGCTCGAAGACTTCCGCGACCAGCTTCGCCAGATCAAGAAGCTCGGCTCCATGCAATCCATCCTCAAGATGATGCCCAGCGTTGGTCCCTTCCAGGGTCTGCAGCAGGCCGCCGAGCACGTCGACGACTCGCAACTTGCGCGCACCGAAGCCATCATCAACTCGATGACGAAGAAGGAACGCATCGACCACGAGATGATCAACGGTTCTCGCCGTCGCCGTATTGCAGTCGGCAGCGGCACATCGGTTCAGGAAGTGAACCAATTGCTGAAGCAGTACGGCCAGATGCGCAAGATGTTCAAGGGTCTCGGTTCCGGTGGCGGCAAGATGCAGCGCCGTCTCATGAGCCAGATGGGACAAGCCGGCCGCATGGGTGGCGGTTTCGGCCGCTAAGCACTTCGTGCCGTTCTCGACGCGCTTTCGCGCGTATCTCCATCATCCACAAAAGCCCTATGCTCATTCGTTAGAGATCGCAGACGGCCTTCGAACTCAACCCAACCAATACATGAGAAGCCCCTGTTTGCAGGGGCTTTTCTTTGCCTGCTCGCCGACTCAATCAGTCGCCATTTTCAGCAATGGCATCTTCGTATCAACATAGAGGAATGCCATCGACAGAAAGTACCTTCAGCAACATCCAGGGCCTCATTACAGACGAACAGAGCTTCCTGCTGCGCATCGTCCAGCCTGGTCTCGTCGGTCTGATGGATGGCTCAGTCTCCACGCTCGCCCCCATCTTTGCCACTGCTTTTGCGACACATAATTCGCACACGGCGTTCCTGATCGGCGCCGCGGCAGCCGTAGGCGCTGGCATCTCCATGGCTTTCTCTGAAGCGCTGTCAGACGACGGCAAGCTCACGGGCCGCGGCAGCCCCATTCTGCGAGGCATCGTTACCGGTGCCATGACCTTCATCGGCGGTTTCCTCCACACGCTGCCCTTCCTCATCGGCAACGTGCATCGCGCCCTCATCCTCGCTTACTTTGTCGTCGGCATCGAATTGCTGGTCATCTCCTGGATTCGTTACCGCTTCATGAAAACCAGCTTCGCCGTCAGTTGCCTGCAGGTCATCGTCGGTGGCGGACTGGTCTTTCTCTCCGGCATCCTGATCGGCGAATCCTGATCCTGCGAAAGATTTATCCTGACGAGCCACCGTGGGCCGACTTATACTTCGGCGCATGAGACTCCGCGCCCTTGCACTCGTCGCCTCCCTGCTCTTCAGCGCCACCGCCGCTATCCATGCACAGGACTGGGCGGTGAAACGCCTCGACGCCTCCCCGCGCCACCACGAATACGTCAAGCTGCAGGCCAACGGCAAGCCACTCGACGCATTTGTTGTGTATCCCGAAGTGAAAACGAAGGCCACCTCTATCGTCCTCATCCCGGAGATCTTCGGCCTCAGCGCCTGGGCCAAAAGCATGGCCGATGATCTTGCCGCCGCGGGCTACATCGTGATCGCGCCGGACGTCCTCACAGGCCTCGGTCCCAACGGCGGCGGAACAGACAGCTTCCCCTCGCAGGACCAGGTCACCAAGGCCGTCAGTGGTCTCGATAACGCCGTTGTCATGGCCGATCTCGACGCCGCAGCCGACTACATCACCAAAGTGCCCGCATCCAACGGCAAGCTGGCTTCCGTCGGGTTCTGCTGGGGTGGCGGCAAGAGCTTCGCCTTTGCCACGCACCGCAAGGATCTGAACGCAGCCTTTGTCTTCTACGGCCCACCACCCACCACTGCGGACATGGCCTCGATCAGTGCGCCTGTCTATGGTTTCTACGGAGGCAACGACGCGCGCATTGACGCCACCATCCCCGCGACTATCGAAGCGATGAAAGCGGCAGGCAAGAAGTACGAGCCCGTAACCTATGATGGCGCGGGGCATGGCTTCATGCGCGCAGGCGTCGACCCCACCAACACGGTGGAAGGCAACAAGACTGCACGTGAACAGGGCTTTGCACGGCTCACCGCAGAGCTGGCAAAACTGAACACAGCACCAGCAAGAAAGCGTTCTTCACTTCGCTCTCCTACCCCTGCAAAACGTGTCGTAACAGCAAAGGCCGCACCCATGCGGTGTCATGACATGGATATGGCAGGAATGTAAGCCACATGAAAATTCATTGTCAGCGAAGAAGAGACGGCGCTATGCCGTCCCTTCTTCGCTAAGCAATGTGTACAATGTCCACATTAAGGAGAACGCCTTCATGGCCATCGCATCCACGCACAAAATCACACCGTTTCTCTGGTTCAACGGCAACGCAGAAGAGGCTGTCGATTTCTACATATCCGTATTCCCGGACGCTGAAAAAACAGGCGGTCTCCCCGGCCCCGGTGGCAAACCACTGACGATCTCTTTCCGCCTGGAAGACCTCTCCTTCACAGCACTGAACAGCGACACCGAATTCCGCTTCACGAAAGCCATTTCTTTCCTGGTCACATGCAAGGACCAGGAAGAGATTGACTATTACTGGAATAAATTAACAGCCAACGGTGGTCAGGAAATCGCCTGCGGATGGCTGGAAGACAAGTTCGGTCTGGCGTGGCAGATCTGCCCTGAAAACATCTTCGATCTGGTGAAGACACCCCAGGGATTTCAGGCCATGATGCAGATGAAAAAAATCATTGTCGCCGATCTGGAAGCCGCCGCAAAGGGATAGCTACGCTCCGAAGAAGCCGCGTTCTTTCGCTTCGGCAAGGCGCGGCTCCATATACTGCCACAGTGCCGGGCATCCTTCTTCAATCTGCCCGCGAATACGCTTCACCACGCGCTCATAACTGATGCCGTTTTCTTTCCAGCTCTGGCCGTTGTTATTCAGGTTCAGCAATGCAGGCATAGCGCGGTCAATCGCATTGGCAAACCTTGCCTCCGCCGTCTGGCCCGCTTCAAATTCCTGCCACAACGATTCCAGTTCCGCGGCCTTATCTTTTGGTAGAAAGCCAAAGATACGCCGAATCGCCGCGAGTTCATCGCGCTTGCGTTCCGCCCATCCGCCTTCCACAAACGCCATGGTGTCGCCCGTATCAATCTCGCCGATGTCATGCACCAGCAGCATGCGGATCACATGATTCATGTTCACGGGCTCGGCTGCATACACTTCCAGCGAATACGCAAACAGGCAAAGCTGCCAGCTATGTTCTGCGGAGTTTTCATACCGCTCCAATTCCAGCGGTTTCACCTTCCGCGTTACCGTCTTCAGCTTTTCTACTTCCAGGATGAACTCAATTGCCTGATGCATTTATCCAGCTTAGTTGAAGCAAAGCGCCGAAACATCAGACAATAAAGCCATGGCCGCTTTGCAGGATAAGCTCGACGAGATTACACAGAACACGCGAAAGCTGGTGCAGGCCGAACGGCTCGCCATCAGCGAGCAGGCCATTGCCGAACTTTTCAGCTCTGGCATTGAAGATCACATCCTGCCCGTGGGTACTCTGGCGCCATCATTCGCGCTGGCAGACGCTGTCAGCAGCAAGATCGTTCGTTCCTCCGATCTTCTCGCGCTCGGTCCGCTCATCATCAATTTCTTCCGCGGTCGCTGGGATCCCTATTGCGTTACTGAACTCGAAGTCTGGCGCGACCTTTATCCGCAGGTGCGCGAACGCGGTGCGTTGCTCATCGGCATCTCACCGCAGACGCTGCGCCAGAGCGACTTCACCGTGCAGCAGCACCATATCCCCTACCCTCTGCTGCAGGACGCAAACAGCGTACTGGCAGAGCAGTTCGGCATTGCCTATGCCGTATCAGCAACGCTGCAACGCTACTATCGTTCCATCCTGGTGAATATCCCGTTCATCAACAGTGGCAAGAACATCATGGCCGCACCGGATGACAGCGTATGGAAGCTGCCACTGCCTGCTACCTTTGTCATCGGTCAGGATGGCACCATACGTTTTGCGCAGGCTCACGCCGACTTCCGTGTCCGCCCTGAACCGGAAGACGTCCTCGCCGCGCTCTAACAGCACACTGCTGAACGAAGCCATGCGAACGTAGTTCGTCATCCTGAGCGAAGTGCGAAGCACGCAGTCGAAGGACCTGCTTTCCTTTCCTAACCACGACGTAGCAAGAAAAAGAAAACGCAGCGACCGTTGCGGACATCGCCGCGATCGCTGCGTTCGTTCTATGTCTTCGAGTTACGCCAGTGCTTCCGTGATCGCCAGCCCAAGCTGGTTCAACCCCTTCGATACATCTGCCCCCAGATGCACCCGCAGAGCACGACGTCCACGCTGCTGCAGCACAGCCAAGTCACCCGCCGCCTGCGCATCAATCACCACGCCAAACGTGTACTTCGCATTTGGAATCGACACGTCCACCGCGTGATCCGCAGTAATCTGCAGAAACACACCCGTGTTCGGTCCGCCCTTGTAATCCTGACCGGTGGAGTGCAGGAAGCGCGGTCCAAAGCCGAGGCACGTGGCCACGGTCTTATCGTTGCGCACCAACATACGGAAGCTCTGGATCAGGTCTTCATGCTCCTGCGTCATCTCAATGTAGGCCAGCGTGGCAAAGTAATCGTGCTGCTTGATCTGCGCCAGATGTGCCTTCAGGTAATCGGTCAGCGTCTTGCCGGAAGCAGTCGTGGAGAGCGTCTGTCCATAGCTTTCATCCGCAAACAGCTTAATGCCGTCCACATCCAGAATAGGCTCATGCTCCGCCAGCTTGCCCGTCGCAGCATACTCGTCGGTCAGCTTGCGCGTCTCGATCTTCGCAGCTTCCACGTCGGGCTGGTTGAAGGTGTTAATGCCCATCACCGAACCCGCAACGGAAACCGCAATCTCCCACAGGTAGAAGATCGCCGGCAGTTCATACACATCGTCAATCGTGAAGCGAACCACGGGATGACCAGCCGCAGCCAGCGCATCTACCTTCGCGTCAAGAGCGGTGTTATCTGCGGTGCTCAGGCGAATGTAGGCGAACACACGATCGTTGCCATACACACTCGGCGCGCCAATCGTCTCGCGATCCACAGGCGTAATGCCCTTGCCCAGCTTGCCGGTCGATTCCGCAATCAACTGCTCCAGCCACGCTCCCAGATCAAAAATCTGTGGCGACGTGAAGAACGTCAGCTTGTCGCGGCCAGCGTTGTGGGCATCGCCCAGGATGATGCCCAGCAAAACACCCGGGTTCTTCGTAATCTCAGCCGTGTGCGCCGCATCCACGCCGCGCTTGGCCTGCTGCAGGAACTTCGGCACATCCAGACCAGCCACAGCAGCCGGAACAATTCCGAAATTCGACAGCGCGGAAAAGCGTCCACCAATCGTCTTATCGCCGTAGAAGATGTGACGGAAACCATCCGCCTTCGCTACTGCTTCCATCTTGCTGCCTGGGTCGGTAATGGCGATGAAGTGCTTGCCAGCCTCAGCAGCGCCCACTTCCTTCTGCATCTCGCTGAAGAAGTAATCCTTCAGAATGTTCGGCTCCAGCGTCGAGCCGGACTTCGAAGCCACAATGCAAACCGTCTTCTTCAGGTTCACGGCGGCACGTGCCGCTGCCACCTGCGCCGGATCGGTCGAATCCACAATGTGCAGCTTCGGGAAACCTGCCTGATGACCATAGGTCAACGACAGCACTTCCGGGCAAAGCGACGATCCGCCCATGCCCAGCAGCAGCGCATGTTCAAAACCAGCAGCCTTTACGTCATCACGAAGTGCTGCAAACGACTGCAGATCGCCCAACTGGCGTTCCACAATATCCAGCCATCCCAGCCAGATCGACTCATCGTCAGAGCCCTGCCCGCTGGTCCACAGCGAAGCGTCCTTGGCAAAAAGACGGCCCAGTTTGTTGCCGTTGTGCCAATCGGCAGCGGTAGTAGCAACGGTGCTTTGCAGCGCGGAAGGAAGCGAAACCTGAAGTTCGAGCGAGCTCATAGTGCTTCCATTTTAGAGCGTGTTCCGGGTCTGCAACGTGTCGATGTTTCCTCCAGCAGACAGGCAAGGAATTGCAGCGAATCGATCTGCGGCGTTACACTGAAAGTGCGTTAATCGTCCGTCTGCGCGTTATTCGAACACTACCGCAAAGAGGTGCCTTCGTGTCTGACTCTGCTGTCCTTGATTCGCCTGCCGTTCTCACCGACACTCCCGCAGTGCCCCCGCCACCCGTGAAGGTCTCTCCCGCAAAGGCGCTCGAGATCTACCAGGGTGATGCCAATTTCATGACATCGCTGGCGCGCGGCCTCACGGTGCTGGAGACATTCACACAGCAAACGCCGCAGATGACCATCTCTCAGCTTGCGAACAAGACAGGTCTCAGCCGCGCGGCTGTCCGCCGCTGCCTCTACACCCTCAACAAACTTGGCTACGTGGGTTCCGAAGACGGCCAGCGTTATTCCCTGCGGCCCAAGATGCTGTCGCTCAGCCACACTTACACCGTCAGCAACACACTCTCCTCTGCGGCGCAGCCCATCCTCGAACGCATGAGTGAAAAGCTGAACGAGAGTTTCTCCGTGGCTACGCTGGACGGCGACGAGATCGTTTACATCGCCCGCACCCAGGTGCAGCGACTCATGAGCGTCGATCTTCACATCGGCAGCCGCCTGCCCGCCTACTGCACCAGCATGGGCCGCGTCCTCATCGCATCGCAGCCGCCGGATGAAGTTGAACGTTACCTGTCCCGTGTCGTCCTCAAGCCATTTACACCTCGAACAGTGAATACGGTCGAAAAACTTCGTATGCTCCTGCGCAATGTCCGCCGCAACGGCTACGCCGTCTGCGATCAGGAATACGAAGTCGGACTCCGTTCTATGGCCGTTCCGGTGTACGCTCCCAGCGGCAAGGTCATTGCCACCATCAACCTCAGCGGTCACGCCCCACGCATGCCCATGATGGAGATGCAGGCCAAATTTCTCCCCTATTTGCGCGCCGCAGCCAATGAATTGAGCGTTTTTCTCCGCTAGTCAGTTCGCATCGGAAGAAATTACCCACGCCTGAGAAGATTCCTCCCCGCCCGGGGTGTAATCCAATTTGCGCCACACGCGTCTCCCTAGAACAGCAACTGGAATCCAACTTTGTTGATTTGCAGGGGCTGTATCCGGTGGAGGCGTTTTTGACACCAGAACTCTGTGTCGTCGTACCAACCTTTAACGAACGGGAGAACGTTCCACTCCTGATCCGAGAACTGTCTGCGTCTCTCGAAGGCTGGAACTGGGAGGTCGTGTTCGTTGACGACGACTCCGTCGATGGCACTGCGGACGTTGTCTCCGTCCACGCAAAGACGAACCCTCGTGTTCGCCTCATTCATCGCATCGGGCGCCGTGGACTCTCCTCGGCCTGCCTGGAGGGCATGTTGTCCTCGCAGGCCCCTCTGCTTGCTGTCATGGACGCCGATCTGCAGCACGACTCCAGCATCCTTCCCCGTATGGTGCAATGCCTGCAACAGGGCTCGCACGATGTGGTCGTCGGCACGCGCAACGCCGACGGCGGCAGCATGGGCGAGTTCTGCAAGTCGCGTGTCCTTCTCAGCCGCACCGGACAGCGCCTCAGCCAATGCATCTGCCGCTGCAAACTCTCTGACCCCATGAGTGGCTTCTTTCTGATCCGGCGCAGTTTCCTTATGGAAGTGGTGCGCAACGTCCGCGGAGAAGGCTTCAAGATCCTCGTGGACATGCTAAGTTCCGCCCACCGCCCGATACGACTGGCAGAGGTGGGCTATACCTTCCGCGCCCGTACCCACGGTGAAAGCAAGCTGGACGCCGCCGTTGCCATCGAATATCTCTTCCTGGTGCTGAACAAAATGCTGGGCGACGTCATCCCCGTCCAGCTCACACTGTTCATGCTGGTGGGCACCATCGGCCTTATTCTTCATCTGTTGACGCTGCTCTATCTGGTAGATGGACGGCATGTACATTTCCTTACAGCACAGATCATCGCCACCTTCCTTGCCATGACGGAAAACTTCGTCCTGAACAACCGGATCACCTTCCGCGACCGCCGTCTCAAAGGCAAACATCTCCTGCCGGGAATCCTGCGATTCGCCGTCACCTGCTCCTTTGGCGCATGGGCCAACTTCATCTTCACCCGCGCCCTCTGGCAATCCGGGGTGGAATGGTTGGTTGCGGGCTTCGCCGGCATTATGATCGCGTCTGTCTGGAATCTATCGGTAAGCAGTTTCGTTACGTGGCCCGTCCGTCGCCATACCGCAGACGCACGGCCAGACTATGATCCTGCGATGTCAGGCAATATCGAGGTCACGCATTGAGTCTTTTTGCACGACGATTCTGGAGTCTCTTGGAACGAATCCCCCTGGCCGTCCGCATCCTGTGGCTTATGGCTGCCCTGGCGCTGCCCATCTGGGCCTCGCTCGATGACACAGCCTGGGACATGCAGGTGTACAACCACGCGCTCATCAGCATGGATCGCGGCCATGACCCATACCAGGACGCCACAGACATCCAGAAGCAGCATCACCAACAACTGGCAGCCAACGGGCGGCTGGCCAACGATCAGGCGCCGCCTTATAGCTACGTCTACGCGCCCATCACGCTGCCGCTGCTGAAAGCCCTTGGCCATCTGCCGCGCACGTTACTCATAACGCTGTACTGGCTGGTCTATTTCGCCGGTGCACTTAGCGCCATCGCGGTCTGCGCCACCTTCGCACAAGCCTCTGAAATTCCGGGGGTCCTCTACCTCGCAGGCATTGCCCTCTTCTTCCCGGGTTTGTTGGCCAACGGCGTCATCCTCAGCGGCAATATTGCTTACATCCTTTACGGAGCAATCTTCGCCACAGCCCTGCTCGGCTGGCGACGCAACCAGTGGATCCCCTTTTACGCAGTGATTCTTTTCGCCACCTGCGTGAAAGCGCCCATGCTGTCGCTGATTCTCATCGCGCCGCTCTCCAGTAAGAAGAACTGGCTTCCTACCTTCAGCGTCATCACGGCAGGTATCGGTCTATACGCACTGCAACCGATATTCATGCCATCACTCTTCCGTCACTATCTTGAGGCGGTAGAGCTACAGTTCAGCTTTAATCACGACTTTGGCTGCAGCCCTGCCGGTCTCTTCAGCAGTTTCCTCTACAAGCGCGGCATCCCTTACTCTCCCAGCTGCTACCTCTTCTTTGCGGCCTATGCACTCCCCATCTTTGCGGCTCTGCTCTATGGCGCTCGCCTATACGAACGCGGTCGCATCACGCTTCAGCAGTGGGGTCCTGTTCTTCTTGTCGGCGTGTTGCTCTTAAATCCGCGCATCATGGAATACGACGCCGCAGCCATCACCCTGCCCCTGGCACTGATCGGCTGGCGTGTCGCACGTAGCACTACCCGCCCTGAGCTCGTCTACACGCTGAAAGTCCTTGCCTTCGTCGTCCTGAACGGATTGGCCATCTACAGTTGGCTCATCCGCAAAGCCATCGACGGCCCGCTCATCCTGCTCACCTTCGCAGCCGGATACTGGCTGCTGATGAAAGAAGCAAAGCCAGTGCACGAAGTTCAGACCATAGAACCCCATTCCCGCGCACTGGCTTCCACCTGATTCTTCGTTAAGAGCTACCGCGAAACGCCTTCCAGCGGCGAACTCGCTGAAGCATACAGACGCCTCGGCATACGACCCGCCAGATAAGCCTGCCGTCCGGCCAGCACTGCATTCCCCATCGCCTCAGCCATCAGCACCGGCTCGCGCGCCTCAGCAATCGCCGTATTCATCAGCACTGCGTCGAACCCCATCTCCATCGCAACAGCCGCATCGCTCGCTGTGCCCACACCCGCGTCCACGATCAACGGAACTTCCGTGATCATCTCGCGAAGGATGCGAAGGTTCGCTGTGTTCTGCAAACCAAGGCCTGATCCGATTGGCGCTCCCAGCGGCATCACGGCCGCCGCACCGGCGTCAATCAATCGTTTCGCAAACACAATATCATCAGAGGTATACGGAAGAACTGTAAAGCCTTCCTTCACCAGAACCTCAGTTGCTAACAGTGTCCCGGCAACGTCGGGATACAGCGTCCGCTTGTCGCCAATGACCTCAATCTTCACCCAGTCGGAGATACCCACCTCACGCCCCAGCCGAGCAGCACGGATCGCCTCCTCGCCGGTATAGCAACCTGCCGTATTCGGCAGCAGGAAGTACCGTTGTGGATCGATAAAATCCAGCAACGACTCCTTGGACCGGTCCAGGTTCACGCGACGCACCGCCACCGTAACCATCTCCGCGCCCGACGCCTCAATGGCATCCCGCGTCTCCGGTCCATCCTTGTACTTTCCTGTTCCAACAATCAGCCGCGACTGAAATGCCTTGCCTGCAATGACGAGAGGTTCCATGCCTTCCATTCTATGAGCGGTTCTCACGCTTATGCAGTGTCCTGCGTCACCAGAAACGGTAAAAGGTGTCGTCCAATTCAACTGCGCTTAGTCAGCCATGCCGCATTCTTCGCAAGCTGGTCGGCAGGCACATCCTGTAGCAGGGTTACCAGCAGGTCCGACATCCGCACACTCGCCAATTTCTCCCGCCACGCCCGGTCCGCATCCCACATCACCCGTGCAATGCCGCAGGGCTTTGTGTCGCAATACCCCGGTTCGCGGCATGGATTATTCCCGCGAATCTCTGTGCAGACAAACGTGGAAGCCTTCCCCTCCACCGCCTCCACCACATCCAGAAACGTAATCTGATCCGGCGAACGCTTCAGGCGATAACCCCCATTGGGGCCGAGTGTTCCTTCCACCAGCCCCGCCAGCGACAACGCCTGAAGCGCCTTGGCCAGATATTCCTTCGGAACCCCATGAAACTCCGCCAGCACCTTCGCAGGCAGAAAATGGCCCTCCGGCAACCCCGCCAGTATCGCGCAACAGTGTAGGGCCCATTCCACATGATTCCGAAGTTGCATTAGCTCAACCCTGCCGCCGCCAGGCCGTACACCTCATCCTGCGATCCCGGCACCGCCCGGAAAGCAATGGAGGCACGGTTCCATCCATTAATCACCATCAAAACAAAGGTCAGGTCCGTCAATTCCTTCTCCGAAAGTTCCTTCCGAGCCGACTCGAAAATGGCGTCGCTCACGCCATGAGCATCCAGCTTCGTCACCGCCTCGGTCCACTCCAGGGCGGCGCGTTCCTTCGGGGTAAACAGGTTGCTCTCGCGCCAGATGCTCACATGGTAAAGCCTCAACTCACGTTCCCCGGCAATCTTCGCCTGCTTCACATGCATATCCAGGCAGAAGGCGCAGCCATTCAATTGCGAAGCGCGAATCTCCACCAAGGCCTGCAGCTTTTCGTCGATGACGCTCTTCTTCAGAGCCATGCTCATCTCCAGGTACTTGCGGAACAACTCGGGTGACTGGTGCGCGTAATCAATACGAAGTGACATGAGACTATCCCTCTCTTTCTTATACGGATATTTATTATCCGTAATTAAGATGTTCCTTGCGAATGCTCGATGCAAGAACAAAACAAAAAAGAAATGGCCCGTGCCGGATAGGCATGCGGGCCATTTCTTATTTGCGGTGAACTGTTGAGATTTGACCTGAGGCGTCCACTCGTTCGGAGGGCCTCGGCGGAGTCAGCCGTGCAAAATCCCCATACTGGCGGATGTAGTGCATTGTTCGGCGAGATTGCCAGGTCTGGAGCGGAACGCTCTAGGCCTCAGTCACCTCACGTGTTGAACCACACAAACTACTGTCACATTTCATAGGCTTGGACCATCCTCCTTTCCCGTGTAAGCGTGAGACTACGCCTGCCGAAAACCGTTAGCAAGACCATACAAACGCCGGAATCCGCCAGTCTCAAGGCATCCCCGCCACCTTTTGCCAACGTCTCAAAAAACCGGTTGCTGAATTCAGAAAGAGAAAAGCTGGGGGTTCCATGAAGGGTCTCACCATTGTTGGAGTTGTATTGGTTCTCGCGGGCATTGTGACGCTGGTTACCGGTGGATTTTCTTTCAAGGAAAAGAAGCAGGACGCCAAACTAGGCCCCATCCAGGTCAGCCACACGGAAGAGCATTCCTTTCCGATCGGCCCTGTTGTCTCCGGCGTTCTTATCGTTGCCGGGCTCGGCCTCGCAGTAGCAGGCGCACGCAGCAAGTAATCGCTGCAATAAGAAAAACCCCGGTCGCATATGCTGCCGGGGGTTCTTCGTTTGTCTGGAGCTTCATCTTCAGCCGTGTTTGAAGTACTGGATTGCCCTCTCGTGCTTCTCGGCGGCTTCGCGCGAAGAAAACGTTCCCAGATTCCTGCGCTTACCCGTCTTCTCATCCACCTTGCGGGAGTAAATACGAAATTCACCGGATTTAAGTTTGCGAATCATGGCACATGAGACGCCTTCCAGATCGCACACAGCGAATGCCTGCGAGACGCCGTATCGCGCCCATATTCGAACGGCTCAACAACACCCACACCTATACTGAAATTCGTGGCATCCCATTGGATCATTCCCGCGCTCGCAGGCATCATCGGCCTCGCGCTTGGCAGCTTTCTCAACGTCTGCATCGTACGTCTTCCTGCAGAGGAATCCATCATCTCGCCGCGCTCTCGCTGCCCCCACTGCCACGCGCAGCTACGCTGGTATGACAACATTCCGCTGCTCAGCTATCTGTTGCTCCGTGGCCGCTGCCGCGATTGTCACGAGCGCATCTCCTGGCGTTACCCGGCGGTCGAACTCGCTGTAGCTCTCTGGTTCGTCGTCAGCTTCTGGCCGTTCACCCATCCGCTGCCCGGCGACTTCGACCCGATCACGCAGCTCACTCTCCGCTGCTTCTCCACCGCCTGCCTTGGATGGTTCCTCATCGGCCTCGCCGTCACGGATTGGCGTGAACACATCCTGCCCAGCGACCTCACCTACGGTGGCATCTTCGTGGGACTCGCCATCACCTGCATGCAGGCGTTCTTCCTCGACTCACAACAGGACGACGTCGTCCTCAAGCACGAGATCAACATCAACAGCGCCAACGCAGGCCGCAGCACCGGCAATGTCTTCCTCACCGGGCCAGAGTTCCACATCTTCAGCCACATCTTCGCAGCCGCAGCAGCGTTCCTTCTGCTCTACGCCATCCGCGCCATCTACAAAGCCCTCCGCAAACGCGACGGCATGGGCCTCGGCGACGCCAAACTCCTCGCCATGATTGCAGCCTTCCTCGGCTTCGCTCCAACAGTAGTCGCACTGGCCATCGGCATCTTCCTCGCCACGCTCTACGCAGTCCTGCTTCTCGCACGAGGCAAAGGCAAAGCAACTACTCGTCTCCCCTTCGGCAGCTTCCTCGCCGTTGCGGGCCTCATTGCAGCTTTTTACGGCCAAACAATTGCAGACGCTTATTTGTCCCTCTTTCAATAACTGTGGGAGCCAGCGAATATAGGACGTAATCCGTTATTCCCCTCTTAGGCGCCGGCATTTAATATCCATAAATGGGTGGAATCAGTACTTTCGGCGCCCTCAAACGGACGGGATACGGCGCATGGGAAGGGCTAGCCGCAACAAGAGAACTAAGAGGTTGGAATCGACAGCCGAAAATACACCACTACAGTATTCTGCGCCTTCTGCATCAAGAGCAATACCCCTCTCCTTTGAGTTTTGCGCGAGCATCGTCTTAACGATCTTGCTATTCCTGCTTGACAAAGGTGGCAAAGCAAACTCTTGGGTATTTGCAATTGGCCTTCTGCTGATATACCTGCTTACTGTCCATCCACTCCTTGGCCTGAAATGGATAGGTTCCGGAACAGATAGGGCGAGGCAGGCCAAGAAAATTTCCTGCGTCGTAGTGCCTTTCTTCTTCATTGTGCCTTTGGGAATTTGGGTGTTTCCGATCGCGACCAAAAAGCCTTCCGATAGTGGGAAGTCTCTCGGGATAGCCAGCCTGACAATGAAACAGCTATTCGATCAAGACTTCAGTGGATCATCGGTTACTCAAGATGTGCCACAAATTGTGGTGCTGAATCACAGTCGCAGAATCGACATCGTGGCAAAGATGGTGTTTTCGCTTACCGAGCAGACATTTTCTATTGCTTACTACATTCCAGCGAATGTAACCCCTGTCTTAGTAGCGAAAACGGCTGCGGAAAATTACCAACAAGTTCTCAAAGAGAGAGATAAGTTTCGTGGGACGGAAGTGGATTATGGCGGCGGAAGACCTATGAACACAGATGACGCGACTTTTACAAACAAGGCGATTGTCTACTATGACGGCAGGCTGAGTCTTCAGGAGCAAGCTGCAATTGAAAGGGCCTTCAATAGTCAGGGCATTTCAGTGATCACGAGGGAATATGCCTATCTCATGGAAGAACTTCGCAATCGAAAAATTCAAGCC
This sequence comes from Terriglobus sp. RCC_193, assembly GCF_041355105.1. Classification (NCBI taxonomy): domain Bacteria; kingdom Pseudomonadati; phylum Acidobacteriota; class Terriglobia; order Terriglobales; family Acidobacteriaceae; genus Terriglobus; species Terriglobus sp. RCC_193. Next base: position 1,128,241 of record NZ_JBFUPK010000001.1, read on the forward strand.
AACCCAAGGTAAACATCGGGCATCATCCGCGACCTCCGCGCCACACACTCCATGACGCAACAGGACCTGGCCGACCGCATCGGCGTCACCCGCCAGACCATCATCGCCATCCAGTCGGACAAGTATTCCCCGTCACTGGAGGTCGCCTTCCGTATCGCGACGGTATTTGCGATTCCGCTGGAACAGGTCTTCCAGTATCAGCCGTCATCACCCGCCAAGAAAACGCGTTAAGCCTTACGCAGTCGCATGGGCCAACCGATCCGAACCAGCGTCTCATCGGGATCGGAGAGCGAAAACTCATACATCCCCCACGGCTTCTCTTCCGGCCGCTTGCCCTTTTCCAGAATTTCCGCGCCGAAGACAGCAGCCAGTTCGTCCACTTTCTCCGTGTACAGGTAGAGTCCAAACGGATTCTTCCCGGGAATCAGCCAGCCCGGCACCGACGGCTGCAGATGAATCTCGCCACCCAGCTCGTCTGAAAGCATCAGGTACTCTTCATCGCCAGAGGCATTCGTGAATCCCAGTCGCGCATAAAACGCGCGGCTCCGCGCCACGTTCGTGCACGGAAGAATCGCCGTCAAAGTATGCCTGCGCTCCGTCATAACCCGAGTATGTTCCCCTGCCATTTGCTTCACAACGTCTTGCGACTAGAATCAGAACTGGAACTAAAGAAAATTCAGAGGATGGCATGAACACGTCACATCCCTATATCTGGAATTACCTTCCGCTGGCCTTCCAGTTGCTGGTGGCCGTCGGACTGGCTGGCGGCATGGTCGTCGGATCGTATTTCATCGGCAAGAAGCGTGCCAGCAAGGTCAAGGCAGGCGCCTACGAATGCGGTATGGAGCCCGTCGGCGACGCCCGCGGACGCTTTTCCGTGCGCTTTTACATGGTTGCCATGCTCTTCATTCTGTTCGACGTGGAAGCCGTCTTCATGCTTCCCTGGGCGGTGATCTATCGCCAGCTCCCCCACATCACCGGATCGCGCTTCTTCGGCTTCTGGGAGATGATCGTGTACCTCGGCTTTGTAGCCGTGGGCCTGTTTTACGTTTGGAAGAAGGGCGTCCTTGACTGGAGCCAGGACAAGGCGGACCTCTAATGGCAGAAGCTCTCCTCTCCCTCGAAGCCGTTCGCGAACACATGGCCGACAACCCGGCCGTAGTCGCGCTTGCCGATCTCGCCGTAAAGGCAAAATTTGATCGCGACGAACTCACTATTTACGTCGCATCGCAGAACATCGTCGCTGCTGCAACCGCCGTGCAGAAGGCCGGTTACAACTTCCTTGAAGATGTAACCGCAGTTGACTGGTATCCCAGCGAACCACGCTTCCAGGTGACCTACCACATCGTCAGCATGAAGCTGAAGCAGCGCATCCGCCTCGCGGCACTGCTCGACGGTGAAGATCCGGTCATCGACTCCATCACCTCCGTCTGGCCCAGCGCGAATTTCTACGAGCGCGAAATATGGGACCTGTTCGGCATCCGCCTCATCGGCCACCCGAACCTGACCCGCATCATGATGCCCACCGACTGGACGGGCCATCCGTTGCGCAAGGACTACCCCGTCGAGGGCTACCGCTAAACATTGCGAACATGGCGTAATCACTGCGCCCATTGCGTTCTGCTTTCAGCAACTTTTGAGGACAAGCAACATGGCACCTGTAGCCGCTCCTGACATGATCAACCCCGGTGTGGACGACGTCGTCGCAGACGCTCGCCGTCACAACCAGGACCCCTCGAACGACCACACCATGGTCCTCAACATGGGACCGCAGCACCCGTCCACCCACGGCGTGCTCCGTCTGGTGCTTGAGATCGACGGTGAGACGGTCCTCTCCGTCGCGCCGGACATTGGTTACCTGCACACCGGCATCGAGAAGACCACCGAAGCCAAGTTTTACCAGCAGGTCGTTCCTCTCACAGACCGCATCGACTATCTCTGCCCCATGACCAACAACCTGGCCTACGTGCTGGCGGTTGAAAAGCTCCTGGGCCTTGAGATTCCGGAACGCGCAGAGACCATCCGTATCCTGCTGAACGAGCTCACGCGCATCCAGTCGCATCTCGTCTGGCTGGGCACGCACGCCATGGATATCGGCGCGCTCACCGTCTTCCTCTACTGTTTCCGCGAGCGCGAAGAACTCCTCCGCCTCTTTGAAGCCGTCGCCGGACAGCGCATGATGACCAGCTACTTCCGCATCGGCGGCCTTTCCATGGAACCACCCATCGATTGGTTCGCCCGCGTGCAGAAGTTCCTGAAGATCATGCCGTCGAAGATCGCCGAGTATGAAGGCCTGCTCAGCGGCAACCCCATCTGGATCAACCGCCTCAAGGGCGTCGGCTACCTCTCACCTGAGGACGCAATTGCCCTCGGCGTCACCGGCCCGCCACTCCGTGCCTCGGGTGTGGACTGGGATCTGCGCCGCGACATGCCCTACTCCGGCTACGAGAAGTACCAGTTCAAGGTACCCATCCGCACCGAAGGCGACGTCTGGGCGCGCTACGTCATCCGCCTCGAAGAAATGTACGAGTCGGTAAAGATCTGCCAGCAGGCGCTGGACCGCATGCCGGAAGGCCCCATCGTGGCCGACGCGCCCAAGATCATCCTGCCCAACCGCGAGCAGATGAAGACCCAGATGGAATCGCTTATCCACCACTTCAAGATCGTCACCGAGGGCTTCGCAGTCCCCGCAGGCGAAGTCTTCCAGGCAGTGGAATCGCCCCGCGGCGTCATGGGCTACTACGTGGTCTCCGACGGCACGGCAAAGCCCCTGCGCGTCCACATGCGCAATCCCAGCTATGCAACACTGCAGGCGCTGGAAACCATGTGCAAAGGCAAACTCCTGGGCGACGTCGTAGCCGTCATCGGCTCCATCGACATTGTCCTCGGCGAGATCGACCGGTAAGTAACCCAAACCAAATGAGTACCCCACATCTCGCTTCTGAGATGTGGGGTTTCTTCTTGCGTTGAAGGTACGGAAGGAGTCAAATGACTGTATGGCAACCGCCGCCCACATCCCGGTAAGCGAATACCTTCACACCGTCTATCGTCCGGATTGCGACTACGTGGATGGTGAAGTTGAGGAGCGCAACTTGGGTGAACAGAAACACGGGCTCGTACAAACCGCGATTGCGGCCATCTTCTTCGCAAATCGTAAAGCCTGGGGCCTGCGTCCTATCACAGAGCAACGCATTCAGGTGACAGCGTCACGGTATCGAGTCCCGGATGTGTGCGTTGTGTCCTCCTCGGATCCAATCGAACCAATTCTTTCGATTGCTCCTGTACTTTGCGTGGAAGTCCTCTCCCCGGAAGACCGTTTTCAACGCATTATCGTCCGCGCGCAGGAATTCCAGCGCATGGGGGTATCCAACATCTGGATTATCGATCCTGAAACGCGCGAAGCATGGACCATGGATTCTAATGGCGGTGCCGTTCCCATGATGGAAGATGCCTTCACCATCCCCGGCACGCCTGTTCGCGTCGACATCGCAGATATTTTCGAAGAAATCGACAACGCTCCCAAAGCCGACAACGCTCCCAAAACATAGTGCATTGGGAAGAAACACAAAATCCCCTTTTCGGCATCACATGAGTGCACACGAGGAAAACCATGGCCGCCGATCTGCGTGAGAAGGAAAACCTTGACCAGCAGCTTGCGAACAACAGCATCCGCATCAAGGAGTTGATCGATCAGCAGTACAACGTGGAAGTCACACGCTCCCTGGTCCTCTGTTTCTCCGCACCCGACGAAGAATGCGCCCGCGCACTGAACAAAGCTCTCTTCGCAAAAGGCACTCGCTCTCTTACTCGTGACCCGGAGCAGAAATCCAACGGCCGCTGGGCCATCCAGGTGGGGGTCAAGCGCAGCTTGCGCGACGTTGTCCGCGAGGAGTTCGTCGCAGACCTGGTCCATACCGCCGCTGGCATGAAGGGTACCTACGACGGCTGGAACCTCCTTGCAGACGAACCTGCGGAACAGACTCAAAAGCACCCCAGCGTACCCGATGTTCAGGGCAGGCGGGTTGCTGCCTGAATCATTTATCCGGCTGCATCACGGCCAGTTCATTCCCTGAGGGATCCGTGAAGTGAAACCGCCGTCCGCCGGGATACTGGAAGATCGGCTGCGTGATCGCCCCACCCGCAGCCTCTACCTGCTCCGCCACCGCTTCAATCGCATCCGTCTCAATCATCGCCAGCGGACTCTTTGACCGCCCCTCATCGCTGCCGTTGTAGCCTGCTTCCAATCCCGATCCATGCGCCGTCACGTAGTCCGGGCCCCAGTCCTGGTGTGTCCATCCAAAGACGTTTCCGTAAAACGACTTCAGTACGGCCACGTCTGTTGCCGGCAGTTCAATGTAGGAAAACTGATTCTTAGCCATGAGTTAACCTCCGTGCTTCCCTGAGCACACTCTCGCGGATCAGCCCCCATCCACACCACGGCGAGAAGGTTTCGCAGTGCAGGTAGAGACAGCAGAAATGCCGCCTCGCGAGGAACATCCACATCCTAGCGCTCCAGATGCGATAGCGTGAAGAGGTGAGCGACATCACTGCACAGCTTCATCGCGAACTCTGGACATCGTGGGCTTCCCTGCTGCGTTCTTACTCTGCCGTGCACTCGCTGGGACGCGAACTTCACGCCGTTGTTGAAGTCTCTGATGCGACCATTCTGGTCCGCTATGGATTGCGATGGATGCAGTTCACGCATGACGAATATCGCACCAGCGAAGGCGAATCGAAGCCCTTCAAACTCACGGAAAATGGGCGTGCCATCGTTGGTGACCACGAAGATGAGATGGACCTGTTCGCAGAGCGCCTTGCATCGGCGATAATTACCGTGTGAGCACCGTAACCGACAGCATCTTCTCGCCGGCCACGGCCGCGCGCTTCGACAAACTTGTTACGCTGTACCCCGTCAAGCGCTCGGCTCTTGTTCCCATGCTGCTTTATGCGCAGGACGAGGTCGGCTATGTCTCCGACGCCGTCGTGGCTGAGATTGCCCAGCGTCTCGACCTTCTCGAGTTGGACGTTCGCGGCGTGCTGTCGTACTACTCCATGCTCCGCACCAAACCCGCGGGCAAGTTCAACGTACAGGTCTGCACCAACATCTCCTGCATGCTCGTCGGCGGTTACGACATTCTCGATCATTGCAAGGCAAAACTCGGTATCGGCCACAAGGAAGTCACCGCGGACGGTCTCTTCTCGCTTGAAGAAGTCGAATGCATCGGCGCATGTTGCTGGGCTCCCGCCATGCAGGTCAACTACGACTTCCACGAAAACCTCACGCCCGCAAAAGTCGACGTCATCCTCGAAGATTACGCAGCAGGCCGCGGAAAGGACGTGAAGTAACATGCCCGTTCTCGTCTCACATCCCGATGAAGTCAAAGTCCTCTCCCGCCGCTTCGGCGCAGGCGCGGCAGACATCGACAAGTACCTCGAACTCGATGGCTACAAGGCCGTACAGAAAGCCATTGAGAGCGGCCCGGAATGGGTCATCAACGAGATGAAGGCCAGCGGCCTTCGCGGTCGTGGTGGCGCAGGCTTCCCCACCGGCCTCAAGTGGTCGTTCGTCCCCAAGGTCAGCGACAAGCCGAAATACGTTCTCGTGAACGGCGACGAATCCGAACCCGGCACCTGCAAAGATCACGTCATCTTCCTGCACGACCCACACGCCGTCATCGAAGGCACCATGATCGCGGGCCTCGCCATCGGTGCAAAGACGGGCTTTATCTATCTGCGTGGTGAGTATCGCTACCTGCTCAAGATCGTCGAAAAGGCCGTTGCCGACGCATATGCCAAGGGCTTCCTCGGCAAGAACATCTTCGGCAAGGAAGGCGTGGATTTCGACATCGTCACGCAGTCCGGTGCTGGCGCATATGAGGTTGGTGAAGAGTCGGCGCTGATGGAATCGCTGGAAGGCAAGCGCGGCGTTCCGCGCATCAAGCCACCGTTCCCCGCTGTCGTGGGCCTCTACGGTGGTCCCACCGTTATCAATAACGCAGAGACGATCGCCTCCGCACCGCACATCCTGCTGATGGGTGGCGAGGCATACGCCAAGCTCGGTTCCGAGCGCAACGGCGGCACCCGCCTCTTCGGCATCAGCGGCATGGTGGAGCGTCCCGGCGTGTACGAGCTGCCCATGGGCTACAACCTGAAGAAGGCCATCTACGACGTTGCAGGCGGCGTCAAGGGCGGACGCAAGCTGAAGGCCGTCGTCCCCGGCGGATCATCCTGCCCAGTCCTTCTGCCCGATGAAATCGACGTGGGCCTCGACTTTGACCAGATGGGCAAAGCCGGCACCATGCTCGGCTCTGGCGGCATCGTTGTTCTTGACGAAACGGTCTCCATCGTGGAGTTTGCCCTGCGAACCATCAAGTTCTACCAGCATGAATCCTGCGGCTGGTGCATTCCCTGCCGCGAAGGCACGGACTGGCTCAAGAAGACCCTCACACGCTTCTACAACGGAGCGGGCAACGTGAAGGACATTAACAACATTCAGTACCTCGCCGAAAACATGATGGGCCGCACCTTCTGCCCACTCGGCGATGCAGCAGCGATGCCCACGCTCGGCTTCATTAAGAAGTTCCGCGGCGAGTTTGAAGAGTATCTGAAGGGCCATCGCACCGAAAAGGCCTTCATCACCACCGATGAACTCATCGGCGCTTCGCACTAACGATCGTGAAATTTCGTGAACTGAGGAAATTGGTCGAACAGGACGGATGGTTCCATGACAGTCAAAAAGGCAGTCATGCACACTACGAACATCCGACAAAGAAGGGCAAAGTTACCATTGCCGGCCACCCCAACGACGACGTCCCTCCGGGACTCTTAAACGCGATTCTGAAACAGACAGGGTTGAAATGAGAGAAAAGTATCTCGTCATCTTTGAAAAGGGACCTACAAGTTTCGGCGCGATGTCGCCGGAGATTCCCGGGTGCTTTGCGGTTGGTCAGAACCTTGAAGAAGCCAAGGAACGTTTCATTGGCGCAGCAGAGGCTCATCTGCGCTGGCTCGCTGAATCGGGCGATCCTGTCCCTCATCCCGGCATCACCAGCATTGATGTTCCTACGGATGAACCGGCGGATGAGTCTGTCTATATCCTGGAACGCATCGCTCTCTCTTTACCGACACCGGCTCACGCCACCGCAGCATAAGGAAGCAGAATGCCAGACGTAACCTTTACCGTAGACGGCCAGCAGCTAACCGCACCCGCGGGCACGCTGCTCATCGACGCCTGCAAGGCCGCGGGCATCCAGATCCCGGCCTTCTGCTACTACCCCGGCCTGTCGCTCCAGGCGGCCTGCCGCATGTGCGTTGTCCGCATTGAAAAAATGCCCAAGCTGCAGACGGCCTGCACCACGCCCGTCGCTGAAGGCATGATCGTTGCGACCGAGACACCGGAGATTGCGCAGGCCCGCAAGGCCACGCTGGAACTCCTCCTCGGCAACCACCCGCTCGACTGTCCCGTCTGCGACGCAGGCGGCCAGTGCGAACTGCAGGACATGACCTTTAAGTACGGCGCGGCAGAGTCCTTCTACACCGAACCGAAGAACCACCGCGAAGAACAGAAATGGTCGCCCACGGTCTACTTTGACCGTCCGCGTTGCATCCTCTGCTACCGCTGCGTCCGTATGTGCGGCGAAGGCATGGACGTTTACGCTCTCGGTATCCAGAACCGCGGCTCCTCCGCCGTCATCGCGCCGAACATCCCCGCATCGCAAACCGAAGACGGCCTTGCCAAGCTCGACTGCGAAGAGTGCGGCATGTGCATTGACGTTTGCCCGGTCGGCGCGCTCACCAGCGACACCTATCGCTACAAGACGCGCCCGTGGGAGATGAACCACGTCGCCACCATCTGCACGCACTGCGGCGATGGCTGCAAGACCACGCTCGGCGTGCGCTCCACCACCGACGGCAGCGAGATCATGCGCGGTGACAACCGTGACAAGTCCGGCCTGAACGGCGACTTCCTCTGCAACAAGGGCCGCTACGGCTTCGACTTTGCCAACTCGCCCCAGCGCATCACCGAACCGATGCTCCGTCAGCCCAACGGCGAGTTCAAGACCGTCACCTGGGACGAAGCACTCGCCTTCACCGGCAAGCGCCTTCGCGAAATCCGCGACGCTGGCAAGCAGACCGCCGTCATCGGCGGCAACCGCCTCACGAACGAAGAGGCCTACCTGCTGCAGAAGTTCGCACGCACGGTCCTCGGCACCAACAACATCGATCACCACCGCACGGCCGACTACGTCACGCTGGCCGCAGCCCTCGCAGGCCATCGCGATCGCTTCGCCTCGCAGCATGACAATGAGAAGGCTCCGGCGATCCTCCTTGTCGGCGGCGACCCCACCAACGAGGCTCCGCTGACCGCATGGAATCTGCGTACCAACGTGCGCCTGAACAACGCCAAGCTGTTCATCGTAAATCACCGCACTATTAAGCTCCGTCGCCAGGCGAAGAACTTCGCTCAGATCGACGAACTCGGCTACGGCGCAGCCATCGACGCGCTGGTAAATGGCACAGGCGACAATGCGCTCAACACCCTGCGCGATGCCGTGAAGGCAGAGCAGTCGCTCGTCATTCTCATCGGCGACGAACTGCGCGGCGAAGCCCTCAAGCGCCTCATCGACTTCGGCCTGTCGTTGCCCAACACGAAGTTCGCGCTCCTCGGCGACTACGTGAATGCACACGGCGCCGCAGACATGGGCCTGCTGCCCGACATGTTGCCCGGCTACCAGCCAGTCAATGGCCAGCACGGCTTCGCAGCCGAGTACGGCGAGCGCTTCAATGCAACGCCCGGCCTCGACCTCGTCGGCATCTTCGATGCGGCCAACGCAGGCAATCTCGGCGCGCTGTACATCGTCAACGCAAACCCGGTCAGCCGCTACTCTATCGGAGAGTCCTATCTCGCAAACACCTTCACGGTTGTCCACGAGATGTTCCTCACGGAAACCGCCAAGCTCGCAGACGTCATCCTGCCTTGCGCCAACCTATACGAGAAATCCGGTTCCGTCACCAACAGCTACGGCGACCTGCAACTCGTACAGAAGGCCAGCGACCGCGCCGGTGTCCGCACCGACCTGGAATTGATCGTCCGCGTGGCCGATGCTATGGGCGCAAACATCCGCGAGCTGGTTCCCTTCGGCAAGAAGTCCACCGGACTCCGCGCCGACCTGGGCCAGACCCGAGGCGCACAAGCCGGCGAGGCCGACCGTCACGCCGTATGGCTCACCAGCAACAACCTTGAGCCGAAGCTCTCGCCGTTCGATCCTTTCGCGGTGCTCGATGAAATCCAGCGCCTCGTCCCGGGTTACGATCTGCTCCGTCTGCAGCTTCTCAGCGGCAACGACCAGCACCTGTCGCCCGCAGCTCCGGCAGACCTCATCCAGATCGCACCGGCGCGCCGCGACCTCGTCCTGCCCGCCGACGATACGCTCTTCACCTCCGGCACGCTGGGCCGCTACTCGCCCAAGCTGACCGAACTGGCTGACAAGTACGCAGTAGAACCCGCCGGCATCCCGGCTGACTGATAAGGACATAAGACAGCCGCGATGCATCTGACAGACACGCAAATCTTCATCCTGCTCACGATCCTCAAAATCGTGGTGGTCCTCGTCATCACGCTCACCTCGGTGGCGTACACGGTTCTGCTCGAACGCAAGCTGATCGGACTCATCCAGAACCGCTGGGGACCCAGCCGCGTTGGCCCTTTCGGCCTCTTCCAGCCACTGGCCGACGGCATCAAGCTCTTCCTCAAGGAAGACCTTATGCCCTTCGCGGTGGAGCGTCCGCTCTTCGTACTCGCCCCGATCATCGCGCTCGGCTGCGCACTGGTTTCCATCGCCGTCGTTCCCTTCGGCAACATGTTCGTCTACCACGGCGTGGACCTCTTCCAGATCTCCGACATCAACATCGGCCTTCTGGTCGTCCTCGGTATCACCTCCATCGGCGTTTACGGCATCGCGCTCTCCGGCTGGTCGTCGAACAACAAGTATTCGCTGCTCGGCTCCCTGCGCGCCTCTGCCCAGGTCATCAGCTACGAACTTGCACTCGGCCTCTCACTCGTCGGCGTCGTCCTGCGCTCCGGTTCACTCCGCCTGCGCGACATCGTGGACACCCAGGCCACGCATGGCCTGCTGAGCTGGAACATCTGGCCGCAGCTTCTTGGCTTCTTCGTGTACCTGATGGCGGCCTACGCGGAAACCAACCGCGCTCCGTTCGATCTTCCGGAAGCGGAATCGGAGCTCGTCGCCGGATATCACACCGAGTATTCGTCCATGAAGTTCGCCATGTTCTTCATGGCGGAATACGCGAACATGATTACGGTGTCCTGCGTGGCCACGCTCCTCTTCTTCGGTGGCGCATCTTCCCCGCTTGGACACCTCCTGCCGGACAACTTCGGCGGCCCGATCCTTTCGCACCTCTTCCCGGTGCTCTGGTTCGTCTTCAAGGTCTTCTGCTTCCTGTTCCTTTACATCTGGGTGCGCTCCACATTGCCGCGCTTCCGTTACGACCAACTCATGAGCTTCGGCTGGAAGTGGCTGCTGCCGCTCTCCATGCTCAACATCGTAGGCACCGCGCTCGTCCTGGCTTTCAAGGGGTAACCACCATTGCGTAAGACAAGCCATCGCCGCTGCAATCGACTCACAACAGTCGCCACTGCAGCGGCGATGCTGCTTTGCGGATCTCTATCCGCACAGCAAACCGAACGCGAACCCATCCGCCAGTACATCGCCAAAACCTGGGACACACTCACCCGCTCCACCACCGACTGCAACTCCCTCATCGACCCCAAGGTCACCACCGAGCCAATCCTCTACCTACCCGCCGACATCCCCGAACCCGCTGACATAGCGAAGCTCAAACGGAACTGCAGGGTCGACGTCCGTCGTCTCCCGCGAGCGATCCACTCCGAAGGCGACGTGCGCCCGGAAGAACTCAAGGCCCCCGGCCTCCTCTACCTGCCGCATCCCTATGTGGTTCCCGGTGGTCGCTTCAACGAGCAATACGGTTGGGATAGCTACTTCATCATCCTCGGCCTCATCAGCGACGGCCGCCTCGAACTCGCTCGCGGCATCGTCGACAACTTCCTCTTTGAAATCGAGCACTACGGCGCGCTCCTGAACGCCAACCGCACCTACTACCTCACACGTTCGCAGCCACCATTACTTGGCGAAATGATCCGCGAAGTAGATGCTGCATCTCCAAAGAGCCCCGAGGAAAAAGCGTGGCTGCAGCACGCCTACATCGCCGCCAAACGCGACTACGCCCTCTGGCGCACTACCGAACACAAAGCCGGTGACACCGGCCTCGCGCGCTACTTCGACATTGGCGAAGGCCCCGTCATCGAAATGGCCGACGACAGCACCTACTACCCCGACGCCATCCGCTGGATGCTTGCCCACCCCACCGAAGGCAAGCGGTACCTCGTACCAGCCTCCGCGCCCGACAAGGCAAGCTGCAACAAGGCTGAGAGCAAGGTCTGTGCCGCAGCCCAGGTCAAAGGCATGCGCCTGTCCCGCGACTTTTATAAAGGCGACCGCGCCATGCGTGAGAGCGGTTTTGACACCAGCTTCCGCTTCGGCGCTTTCAGCGGATCAACCCACCACTTCGCGCCCGTCTGTCTGAATAGCCTGCTCTACCGCTACGAAACCGATATGGCGACGTTCGCCACTGAACTGGGTCGCAAAGAAGAGTCCAATACCTGGACGCAGTACGCAGAAGCCCGCAAAATTGCAATCAACAAATATCTCTGGGATCAGAAGCAGGGTGGCTTCTACGACTACGACTTCATCGCGGCAAAGCGGTCAACCTACACCTATGCCTCTGCGTTCTATCCGTTGTGGGCAGGCATAGCAACGCCACAGCAACAGACCGCAACCATCACCACGATCATGCCGAAGCTAATGGAATCCCACGGTCTTGCCATGAGCGACCAGCCCACAGGGATACAGTGGGATCTTCCCTATATGTGGGCGCCAACTGTCTACTTTGCCGCCATCGGCTTACAAACCACCGGCCATACCGCCGCAGCCAACGGAATCGCAGAACACTACCTGCAAACCGTCGAAGCAAACTACAACCGCGAAGGAACCATTCGCGAAAAATACAACGCCGAAACCGGCACCACCGACACGCCTCTCGCAGCCGGTTATCGCAGCAACAACGCAGGCTTTGGCTGGACCAACGGCGTTTATCTCCGCCTGCTGCCCTTTGAATCTCCTGAGGTGCGCCCCAAACAATAACTCCGTCGTTCCCGTCGTTTACAATCAACAGGAACGGATACCCGCAAACAGCCTCAAAACCGCTTCTTGCAACAGACGAAGGACTTGCCGGAACGATGCAACTCGCGCTTTTCATCATCTTCGCGGTGCTCTGTGTGGCCGGTGCGCTGAATTTTTTATTTCAGCGTCACCCCATCAACTCCGCACTCTCGCTCATCGTCGTCATGATGTCGCTCGCCGTCATCTATTGGACGCTGGGCGCGGAATTTCTCGCCGCCGCTCAGGTCATCGTCTACTCCGGCGCCATCATGGTGCTGTTCACCTTCGTCATCATGCTTTTGAATGCAGGTGAAGAAGATCGGACACGGGGCTCAAAGGCTGCCTACTTCGCCGGCATTCCCGGAGCCATCGGCGTCATCGCGCTGCTGGGCTATACCTTCTTTCATGAGAAGGACATCCTGGGTTCGGTGAATCTCGGTGGCCATCTGAACAACGGCGTGAACAACATGGTGGAGATCAGCAAGACGCTGTTCACTGACCTGCTGCTACCCTTCGAAGTCACCTCGATCCTGATCCTCGTTGCCATCCTTGGCGCGGTGGTTCTCGCACGGAAGGAGCACTAAACACATGGTGCCCATCTACGCCTACCTGGTTCTTGCCGCGGTGCTCTTCACCATCGGCATTGCTTCGTTCCTTATTAAGCGCAACATCATCACCGTCTTCATGTCGATCGAGCTCATGCTCAACGCTGTGAACCTGACGTTTGTTGCGTTCTCGCACGTGCATCACTCCGTGCATGGACAGATCTTCGTCTTCTTCGTCATGGTGGTTGCCGCCGCAGAAGCTGCCGTGGGTCTTGCCATCATCATCGCCATCTTCCGTACCCGCCAGACGCTGGACGTGGACCGCATCAACCTGCTCAAGAACTAAGCGGAGACGAGATACATACCGATGCCCGCACATCTGCTCTGGCTATTCCCGCTGCTTCCCTTCACCGGCTTCCTGCTGAACGGCACCATCGGCCGTAGGCTCCCCAAAGCCGGTGTCGCAGCTATCGCACTTTTGTTCACCGCCATCCCGGCCCTGCTGTGGGTGTGGCTCTGGTTCTTCATGCGTTCGCATGACGTTCTTCAGATCACCGCAGCTTCCCGGCCTTGGATTGAGACCGCCGCATTCAGCGTGCGCTTCGCCCTCACGGTCGACCACCTCACGCTCATCATGCTGGGTGTCGTCACCTGCGTCGGCTTCCTCATCCACATCTACTCCACCGGCTACATGGCAGACGACGAGGGTTACTGGCGTTTCTTCGCCTACCTGAACCTCTTCATGTTCTTCATGTTGACGCTGGTTCTGGCAGAGAGCTTCCTGTTGCTCTTCGTCGGTTGGGAAGGCGTGGGACTCGCTTCATACCTGCTCATCGGCTTCTATTGGAAGAAGCCTTCGGCTAACAATGCAGGACGCAAGGCATTTGTCGTCAACCGCGTCGGCGACTTCGGCTTTCTCCTTGCAATGTTCCTGCTCATCAACCACTTCGGTACGCTGAGCTTCACGCAGGTCTTCGCCGCCATCCAGCACCACCCGGAACTGCACGGCGGGTTCCTCACCGCCATCGCTCTGCTGCTGATCGTCGGTGCAGCCGGTAAGTCCGCGCAGATTCCTCTCTACGTCTGGCTGCCGGACGCCATGGAAGGCCCCACACCGGTCTCCGCACTCATCCACGCAGCAACCATGGTCACGGCAGGCGTCTATCTCGTCGCCCGTTCGCACGTGTTGTTTGACCGTTCGCCCTTCGCGCTCGGCGTAGTCGCCATCATTGGTGCGGCAACGGCTCTCTTCGCCGCCACCATCGGCGCAGTGCAGCACGACATCAAGCGTGTCCTTGCTTACTCCACCATCTCGCAGCTTGGCTACATGTTCCTCGGCTGCGGTGTTGCGGCGTATGGCGCGGCGGTCTTCCATCTCATGACGCACGCCTTCTTCAAGGCACTGCTCTTCCTCGCTGCAGGTTCGGTCATCCACGCACTCTCCGGCGAGCAGGACATGCGCGTCATGGGCGGCCTGCGCAAGCGCATCCCGGTCACGTTCTGGACCATGACGATGGGCGTCATCGCCATCGCAGGCATCTGGCCCTTCGCCGGCTTCTTCTCCAAGGACGAGATCCTGTGGCAGACCTTCTCCCACACGGAGAACCCGCTGCACTACCTGCTGTGGGCCGTCGGCCTCATCACCGCAGGTCTGACCTCGTTCTACATGTTCCGTCTCTGGTTCAAGACCTTCTTCGGCACCGAGCGCTTTGACGAGCACGCCCTCGGCGCGGCTCACGGCCACGCTGCACACGCCGGTGAAGAGGAACACGACGAAGGCCAATCCGCACACGGCCACCACGGCGTCCATGAATCTCCGTGGGTCATGCTCGGACCTCTGGCCATCCTCGCCGTCCTGTCCATCATCGGTGGATGGGTTGGCGTTCCCGCCGCGCAGTGGGGCCACGATGAAATCGGCGCGTTCCTTGCCCCTGTTTTCGCACCGGCCATGGAAGGCGCACACGCCGCAGCCGAAGAGACTGCATCGCACGGCATGGAACTCGGCCTTGCCGCTGTTTCCCTGCTGACCGCAATCGCAGGCTTCCTCGCCGCATACTTCTTCTATTACAAGAAGCCCGGTACGCTCGGCGCGAAGGCAACGAACAACCCGCTCTACAAACTCGTATCGAACAAGTATTACGTGGACGAGATCTACCACTACGCCATCGTCACGCCGATTCTCGTCTTCTCGCGCCTCATCCTTGGTGCGCTGATCGACGGCGGCCTCGTCAGTGGCAGCGGCGCTCTCGCTGCCTTCCTCACCCGCCAGGCAGGCAACGGCACACGCCGCATGCAGTCCGGCAACATTCGTTCCTACGCCGGATGGCTCGCGGCAGGAGCCGCAGCCGTCATCCTGCTGATGACCTACACCGCATTGACTGAGCACGCCACCAAAGCGGCGTTGCACCTCAAGTAAGGAGACGCGCGAGGACCTATGACACTCAACGACCTCATCCTGACGCTGATTCTCCTCACGCCGCTGGCCGGAGTTGCAATCCTTGCACTTCTGCCGCAGCGCGGTAAATCGCACCAATGGGTAGCGCTCATTATCACGCTGCTCACCTTTGTCTTCACGCTGCACCTGCCCACGTACTTCCATCAGGCGCAGTCTGTAATTGCCCCGGGCAGCCGCGTTCTCAACTTCGCCTTCGAATTCGACCGCATCTGGATTCCCTCGCCGGTCATTCACTACCACGTCGGCGTGGACGGTCTTTCCATGTGGCTGATCGTCCTCAGCGGTTTACTTGCACCGCTCGGCGTGCTTGCCTCCTGGAACAGCATCACCCACCGCCAGAAGCTTTTTTACTCGCTGTTCCTGCTGCAGCAGGTCGCCATCTTCGGCGTCTTCATGTCGCTGGACCTCTTCCTGTTCTATGCATTCTTTGAACTGGCGCTGGTCCCCATGACGCTGCTGATCGCCATCTATGGCCGCAGCAATAACCGCCAGAAGGCCGCGATGAAGTACTTCCTGTACAACTTCATCCCCTCGGCCATCCTTCTCGTGGGTGTCATCTGGATCTACGCCAAGACCGGCACTTTCCAGATTCCACACCTGATCACGCTTGCCGCAAATCACGGCATCAACGGCTCATCAGCAGCCCTGTGGTTGGCTTCCCTGGCCTTCCTGGTCGCCTTTGCGGTCAAGATTCCGGTCTTCCCGCTGCACGGCTGGCTCTCTGACGCCGTCAGCGAAGCGCCCACCGCCGCCGTCATGATCCTCGCCGGTAAGGTAGGCCTCTACTCCGTGCTGCGCTTCTCCTTCGGTATCTTTCCGGAACAGTCGCACCGCATCGCTCCGCTGATGATCGCTCTCGGCGCCATCGGCATCGTCTACGGTGCCTGCGTCGCTCTCATCCAGGACGACCTGAAGCGCCTCGCCGCCTTCTCCACCCTCGGCCACCTGTCGTTCATTACGTTGGGCATCTTCACCTTCACCGTGAACGGCCTTGACGGCGGCATGTACCAGATCCTGAATCACGGCATCTCCGGCGGCGCACTCTTCCTGCTGATGGGCTTCCTGTACGAGCGGTACGGCACCTACGACATGCGCGAACTCGGCGGCATCGCCGGCAAGCTCCCGTGGATGGTCACGCTCTTCGTCATCACGGCGCTATCCAACGTCGGTCTGCCCATGCTGAACAGCTTCGTCGGTGAATTCCTCATCCTCTCCGGCACCGCAGGCAACACGTTGACCGCATGTCCGTGGCTCTGGACCACCATCGCCACCACCGGCGTCATCTTCGCCGCGGCATACCTGCTCACCATGATCCAGCGCGTCTTCTACGCAAACCTCGGGTCCACTACCGCGGAAAAGCCCGGCTGGGACATCACGCCGCGCGAACACCTCGCACTGTGGCCGCTGGTCGCGCTGTTCCTCTTCATGGGCCTCTCTTCGCCCACCTTCACCCGTTCGCTTGATCCGCTCGGCGTCCACTACTCCGGCTACACACCCGCTCCCGCGGACTCCACTCGCAAAGTGGAAGCCGAGACCTACTCGCAGAGCCTCCCCGCCAACACCACTGCCGTTGCTTCGGCCATTCGCACAGGAGACGCACGCTAAGATGCTCGAATCGCTCTCCAACAACGTCCTGGCCCTTCTGCCGGAGTATGTCCTCACCCTCTTCGGCGTGATCATCATGCTGGTGGAGCCTCTGCTGCCTGCTGGCAAGTCCCGCCGCTCGCTCGGCTGGTTCGCCGTACTCGGCACACTTATCACCACCGGCATCACGCTCTGGCAGCTCCACCTGGGCATCATGAATGCCTTCAGCGACTCCATCCGCGTGGACGCTTATTCGGTCTTCTTCCAGGTCATCATCTGCTTCGTGGTCGTGCTCTCTCTGCTGTCCTCGCTGGACTTCCTCGATGGCAACAACAGCCATGCGGGCGAATACTACGCACTTACCTGCTTCGCCTCCGTCGGCATGATGCTCATGTGCTGCTCCACAGAGCTGCTCATGGTCTTCATCGGTCTGGAGATTTCGTCCATCTCGACCTACATCATGGCGGGCTACCGCAAGACGGAAGCCACTGCGACCGAAAGCTCGCTGAAGTACTTCCTACTCGGTTCCTTCGCCACGGCGTTCTTCCTGTACGGCATTGCGCTGACCTTCGGTGCCACCGGCTCCACCAACATCAACACGGTCGCCACGGTCATTACCAACACCAACACCCCCATGCTGGCCATCGTCGCCGTTGCCATGATCATCATCGGCATCGGCTTCAAGGTCTCCGCAGCGCCCTTCCACGTCTGGACCCCGGACGTTTATCAGGGAGCACCGCCACCGGTCGTTGGCATGATGTCCACCGCGCCCAAGGCCGCAGCCTTCGCCGTCCTGCTGCGCATCCTCTTCTCGGGCTACGCCATCTTCCAGCCACGCTGGGCCATCCTCATGGCCGTCATCGCGACGCTGTCCATGTGCATCGGCAATCTCGGCGCCCTGCTGCAGCGCGACGTCAAGCGTATGCTGGCATACTCCTCGATTGCACATGCCGGATATCTCATCTGCGCGTTCACGGCGCTGCCCACCGACGGCATTGCAGCGGCCGCGCTGTACTCCGCTGCCTACGCCGCCATGAACGTCGGTGCCTTCACCGTCATCACGCTCATCTCCGGCTATAAGGAAACCGTCCGCACCGGCGAAGACTACACCGGCATGGCGCTCCGCCACCCCGTTCTCGGTGCGGCTCTCAGCTTCTTCCTGCTGTCCATGATCGGTATTCCCTTCACCGGCGGCTTCTTCGCCAAGTTCTACGTGTTCACCGGCGTCCTGCACGCGGGCCACGTGAATCTCGCCATCATTGGTCTCGCCAACTCCGGCGTCGCCTGCTACTACTACCTGCGCCTGATCATCCGCCTGTACAGCACGCCGCAGCCCAACGAACCCACCTCCGGCAGCTTCACCTCCGCAGGCCGCCCGGCAACGCTGTTCACGCACGAAGACGGTCGCCGCCTCCCCGGCTACATCGCACTGGCTGCCGCCGTCATCGCCACCCTGGCGCTCGGCGTATGGCCCGGACGTTTCGTCGCCACCGCACGCACTGCAGCCATTGCAACAGCACCCGCGGGAGACGCCACACAGAACACCGTGAACGATCCCGCTGCCCTGCGCTAAACAACACGGACATATCGACCAGATGGGGTGCTTCGGCGCCCCATCTTCATTTTGTAATCCAGATATGAGAACGACTGATCGCGCTACGGCACAGAACCAGCCGTTGATCGGCTCAGCCCATATCGGATAAGCGGGTCTGACGAATAATGTTTAATTGTGCGAGATGTTCATCGCAAGGAGAAACCGGTGCGCTCGGTGACAAGACCCATGCTCATCGTCCTTCTCATGGTTTTCTCGTTTTCCGTCACCGTGCCCGCCCAATCAAACACGACGTCGCAGCTTCCACCGATGCCTTCCAATGCAGTTCCATCGTTCGATGTCGCCGTCATTAAGCCAAGCGATACTTCCGCTCCGCATGGCACCGGTATTCGAAACAATGGACGCCATATCGTCGCATTCAATTTTCCTATCGGCGAACTAATCGCCTTTTCGTATGGCCTGCACCAGAAGCAGATCGTTAGTGGCACATCGTCGATTCTTGACATGCCTTTTGACCTGGATGGTGTGCCCGACATCATAGGCCGTCCCAATCTGGCGCAGTCGCGGCTGATGTTTCAGAAGCTGCTCGTCTCTCGTTTCAAGTTCGCGTTCCACTACGAGTCTCGTGAACTTTCGGCCTATGCCATCCAAATTGCCAAAGGTGGTCCAAAACTCACACGAAGCACACGCAAAGCCGGCGATAGCACAGGGTTTTCTTACAACTGCCAGATCGTTCTCACCGTTCGAAATGCTTCCCTTGCAGACGTTGCCAAAGGCATGCAAGAGGCATTTCTGGACAAGCCCGTGGTCGATCAAACTGGTTTGCAGGATCGATACGATTTCGATCTCAAATGGCTACCCGATGAATCGCAGAGCTACTGTCCCGTGGATGTAACGCACTCTCATTCTGAGAGTGACTCGCCGCCGGGTCTTTACACCGCGATGCAAGAGCAGATCGGACTGAAGCTCGTTCCGACCAAGACTTCGGTTCAAGTCATGGTCATTGATCACATCGAAACGCCGTCCGAAAACTAAGCGCCTTTATGGGGCCGGCTTCCATTCGAAAGTCCGCTGAGCTGGAGCGAACAATTTAAAGGCCGACTGACGGATAACGGTTCGACGCGAATGAGACGAGACACGACTCCCAGAACATCAGGAGCCGCGTCCCGTCTCAAATTGCAACAAACCTACTCCATCCGAAGCGCCTCCATCGGTTCCACATTTGCCGCCTTTGCCGCGGGCACCGCACTCGCCACCAGCGCACTCACGATCATCACGCCACACGCCATCAGCAATGCGTTCACGTTGATCCCCTTCACCTCATACAGCTGCGATTGCAGAAAATGCCCAGCCAGCAGCGCCAGCGGAATCCCCACAGCGACACCAATCGCCGTCTGAATCGCCGCACCCCGCAGAATCAGCCGAACCACATTGCTGCGATCCGCACCCAGTGCCATCCGCACACCAATCTCCGGAATCCGACGCTCCACACCATACGCTGTCACGCCATACAGCCCAATCGAAGCCAATAACAGCGCCAGCGTCCCAAAGATCGTCGTCAACCGCACTACCAGCTTCTGCTGCGTGAAGTAGTTACTCACCTGGTCGTCATACGTTGTCAGCCTTGTCACCGCGATATCGGGATTGATCTGGCCCACGATCCGCCGTATCGTCGCTGTCGCGATCGAAGGATCGCCGTCGTAACGCGCAATCAGGTTCGTCGCAAAGTGTTTGTACTGCTCGCCCTTCACTGCCTGCTCCAGCACCGCCGCCGGAGCGTTGATATTGCTGTAGTCCGACGTCTGGCTCATCGGCGTGAAGAACATCGGTCGCGTCTCCCTCGAAGGATTGCCGTACTTCGAATCGTCCACCACGCCCACAATCTGAAACTCACCGCTCATTCTGCGGTCTTGGCCGAACCGTTTGCCAATCGGATATCCACCCTTCAGAACCTTCTTCACAAACTGCTGGTTCACCACAGCCACATGCGTGCTGGTGGGGGAATCATGTTCCGTAAATGTCCTGCCCAGCATCAGCTTTTGCCCCACGGCATCGAAGAAGTGAGGACTCACCGCGGTATAACTCACATTCAACTTGTCATCAGGATTGCCGCCTTCCACCGCAACATTCGTACCCCAGTTGTTGAATGCCATCGGTCCATAGGTCGCGTAAGAAACATCATGCAAACCCGGAAGCCCTGCGAACGCCTGATCGACCTGCCGATACAGCCCATCGAGTTGTTCGTACTTGTATCCCGCCGCCGCCAGGTCGATAAAGGCAATCACTCTGCCCTTGGTTTCAAAGCGGAAGTTCTGAGACTCCAGCTTGTTCAGGCTCATGATCAGCAGACCGGCTGTGCTCAACAGAGCCACAGACAACGCAGCCTGCAATATGACCAACGTTTTCTGCATGCCGCCGCTATGTCCGGTAGTACGATTCGCACCACGCAGCGCCTCCGCGGGATTTGTACGTGAAGCAATCAGCGCCGGCGCAATTCCAAACAGCACACCCGTCACCGTCGATAGCACCAGCGCAAATCCCAGTACCGGCAGAGAAGGTGAAGCACTCACAGGAACTATCTCTGCGCCACGCATGGCCAGCGCCAGGATGCCTTTCACACCCACATACGCCACCACCAGGCCCAGCGCTCCGCCTGTCACTGCCAGCAGGACAGACTCCACCAGCATCTCGCGGATTAGCCGACTCCGGCTCGCGCCCAGCGCGGATCGCACACTCAACTCCTGACGCCGTGCCACACCGCGCACCAGCATCAGGTTCGCCAGGTTCGCGCACGCAATCAGCAGAACAAAGCCCGCAATCATCTGCAGCATCGTCAGGCTCTTCTGATAGTCGTCGCGCAGGTCGTTGATGCCACCACTCGCGGGTGCCAGTTCCGTGGTCTGCTTCCGTATCTGTTCCACCGTATCGCGCGACTGAGGATCGCGATTCGCCAGCAGCCACTGCACCAGCGTCCCTCTCATCGCATTCTGAATCTGTGGCACTTTCGATGCGTCCGGAACACGCATCAGCAAATCCATCCAGTGCGAAGCTGGCTGCTTCGAAAGGTTGCGAACCGAAAACAGAGGTTCCTGTGTCACCGGGATCCATACACCCACCGGATCAGCGGAATTACGGTCGCCCATAAATCCGTCTGCCGTGATGCCGACCACGGTGATTGGATGCCCCGTCAGAATCAGCGTCTGTCCCACGAGGCTGGGATCGCCGTGAAACTTCGTCTGCCACACCGGATAGCTCAACACCGCAACCGGCGCCGCTCCTTCGTGATCATCATCGGGATGAATCAGGCGCCCCGCGTACGGATGCACACGCAACACGTCAAAATAATTCCCGGAAATCATCCGGACTTCTACCGGCTGCGTGGCTGTCTCGTTCGCACGATGCGCTGAAACCGTAATCGACCCGGCCTGTACTGCCGCCATATCCTGCGCATTCGGCACATGGTCGCGGAAGGTGCGATACAGATCGTAGGAGAAGATGCGCCAGTCATCCTGCAGGCCACCATCCACGCAGCACTCAATCTCTTTCCCCACCTTGTAAATCTGTTCCGGATGTTCCACCGGCATGGAACGAAGAATGACCTGATAGATCAGCGTGAAGATGGCCGTAGTAGCGCCGATGCCCAATGCCAGCGTAAGCAAAGCGGTCGCTGCAAATCCCGGCGAACGCCGCAATCTTCTGATTCCATAACGCACATCATCTGCAAAAGCAGCCATTCATCACTCTCCCGTTCGAGTGTTGCTACGTAAACTTACGCCACCTGGTGCGACGCCAAATTACGCCACACATTTTCTCTACTCAGTGTTTCCGGAGGTAACTGTATATCGGCACAAGCCATATCTTTAGCATTCAGCAAGGATTAAGGTTCATTTAGGCAATCTGGATTCCGTGATTGCAAAAGCATTCGTCTCCCCTTCTTTTCGAGAAAAGGAAATTACCCCTGCCTTCCTTGCCCTAACCCTGCTTCTTACTTTTTCGGCCACGGCCCACGGACAAGCCAGCACGGCAATCCCAGACGCGCCTTCCTACTCTGCAGCGCAGTTACCACAGCACGGGCAAACGCCCGAACATATCCCCCTCGAAGACCAGCCCCACCCTGAGGTCACCCTCCTTGGTCTCCCGAAAAGCATGGCTTCCGACGCCGTCCATATCTTCATCTCCCCCGCATACCTGCGCCCCCGCGACCTGACATGGCTGCTCCCGCTTGCAGGCGCCTCCGGCGCAGCCTTCGCCACTGACACGCATACCATGCGCGATGTGGTCAGCCGCAACCCAGGCTTCAATCAAACCGCCACCAATGTATCCGACGGTCTGCTGTACACCTCCATCGCCACACCTATAGGCATGTACGCATGGGGCAGGATCAAAAGCGACGAGCGCTCCCGCGAAACAGGCATCCTCGGCTCACAGGCTTTGGTGGAGGCGTATGCCGTGGGTGAACTCGTCAAGGTTGCCACCTTCCGTGAACGCCCAAACGTCGACAACGCAAGAGGCGACTTCTTCTCCTCCACCTCCAAACTGGATTCGTCCTTCGTCTCCGGTCACAGCCTCATCGCATGGTCCTCCGCTGCCGTCATCGCAGGCGAATACCACAATCCCTGGGCACAACTTGGTGTTTACACAGCAGCAACCGGCGTCAGTCTCACCCGCGTGCTGGGCCAGCAACACTTCCCATCCGACGTTCTGATTGGTTCCAGTGTGGGTTGGCTGATCGGCCATTACGTCTATCGCGCTCACCACCATGTTCCTCGCACAAAGTAACCGTCCTCCAAAACAGAAAGCCCTCGCCGAAGCGAGGGCTTTTCTGAAAACTGCGATCATCGCAGACTGCTTACTGAACCTTGAGGAAGATGATCACGAACGTGAACAGAGCCAGCGATTCAATGAAGGCCAGGCCCAGGATGAGGAACGTGAAGATCGCCGGACGTGCGCCGGGATTGCGTGCAACAGCCTCAGCCGCCGAAGCGGTCGCCTTGCCCTGTGCCAGGCCGCAAAGACCAGCAGCCAGAGCCATGCCGATACCGGCAGCAATGTAGAGCAGGCCCTTCGACGATGCATCAGCACCCGTCTGCGCGAACACTGGCGATGCGATCAGCAACGTGGCCAGCGTCATAAATACATACTTCATAACCTTCATGGTCGTACTCCAATGCCCCCAAAATGCCAGAACAGTAGGTGGTTGAGGTTCACCGTGCTGACCCCCTCACACTCTTCTGGTTGCTGCGCCTTGAACAGCAGAGGCATCGCTGTCCAAGTCAAACTTCCCGCCGAAGCGGGTGCCCCACATCTCGCTTCTGAGATGTGGGAACAGAATCCTAGTGCTCGTGGCTGACAGCCAGACTCAGGTAAATCGTCGACAGCAGCATGAACACATACGCCTGAATGATCGACACGCCAAGGTGAAGTCCCAGGAACACCAGCGGCACACCGATCGGCACCAGCGAGAAGAACGCCAGCGTCACCAGGTCACCCGCAAACATGTTCGCGTAGAGACGAACTGTCAGCGAAAGCACACGTGCGCAGTGCGAAACGATCTCGATGATGAACATCAGCGGAGCCAGCCACCACACCGGTCCCAGGAACTGCTTGATGTAGCCAGCGCCGTTCGAGCGGATGCCGTGGTAGTGATAGTAAATAAATGTCACCAGCGCAATGCCAAGCGGCACCACCGGGTTCGACGTCGGCGACATCAGCCCCGGAATCAGTCCCAGCAGGTTCATCACCAGGATGAACAGCAACAGCACCGACAGGTAGCCCACAAACTTTTCGTAGCCGTGGCCCACAATGCTCTCAGCCTGTCCGGAGACAAACTCGTGCACCATCTCAGCCGAATGAGCAATGCCATTCGGCTTGTCCACGCTCAGGCTTGCCCGAACCGCCACAAAGTATGCAATCAGCAGCAGACCAACGATGATCTCCATCGCGACTGCGTTTGAAATCGGGGCCTCGGGGAAGACCACCTTCACGTGCAGAGCACGCAGCAGCGCATCCACCGGACCGGCGAAATGCGCATTCAAAAATCGAGTGAAAACGAGCTGTTCCGGCATGATTCTTTCTTGTCGGCCTGGGCCTTTGAAAACTTGTCTGAAAACCTCGTTAGATCGTGCCGCTTCGCAGCAACCTCAAGCCTTCGATCGTCAGTGCAATCACACCCATCGCAAGACCCGCTGCAAGTGCCAGCGCAGAGCCATTCAGATACTTAAGGCTAACATATAGGACGGCAACAACGGCGCATAAACGGAGAAAGAAGCCCACCAGTGCGAACCCGATCGAAGGCCTCCGTGCACCCACAATATGCTCGCCCGGCAGCGGCTCCATCTTCGCCGTCAACGCGGCCATCAGCCGCCGCCACTCCCACAATCCGCTGCCCGCAATCGCTGCGCCAATCAGTAACAATACCGCCGATTTCCAGCCGCCCTTGATCCACGCCGGCACCACACCAATGACCGCCAGCACGGCCACGATCTTCACACTCCGCGCGATCACCGCGCGCGCATCCGCGTCCGTAAAGCTCGCGGGAATCTCTGTTGGTTCCACTTAGTTGTTGTCCTTCATGTACTTCTGCGCGGTCTGGAAAATCTTGATAAACCCGCCAACGGCTCCAATCAGAATGCCGATTATGCCGCCATACCGCGTGCCATAGTGATGGTCCACCAGCGATCCCAGCAGCCAACCCACCACGCACCCAATCGGCAGCGCCAGCGCAAGCTGAATCATCGTCTCAGCCTTCACCAGATCGCCCAGCGCGCCCTTCGGTTTGCCCGGAATGTTGCCGTCTCCGCTCATCGCGACCTCCATTACATCACGCCATCGCGCTATCTCCACGACTTCAACAGCGGCTTTTGCCGAGCAGAAGGCGTGTACTTAAAATCCCAAAAGTCCTGGCGTCATGCGTTGCACACCGCTTCGTACGCCGCTACCATGTTTTCCATGAGTACTGACACACCAAAACCCACCGCACCCCGCGTCACCGGCCTCGGCCCCAAGGCGCAGAAGCTGCAGGCCCTCCGCGAAAAGCTGGAAGCCCAGAAGAACGGCGGCGGCAAGCAGAACTTCAACCTCGGCGCCACGGGCGGCGGCAAGTCCACATCTGCTGGCTTCAAGAAGACCAACTTCCAGCGCAAAGCGACTTAACTTTTGCTCATCCGCACCTTGTCATTCTGAGCAAAGCGAAGAATCCCGACGCACTCTCAACATCCACGAGTGCGTCGCGCTTTCATCCACAGCCCCAACGAACCTCAAACGCGCAGCGTTTCAAGAACGGTACGAAGTACCCGCGAAACTTTATACTGAACCTCGATAGAAAGAGGCTCACCGTTGTTGTTCGCATCCGACTTTGAAGAGCGCCTGTTCAAAGAGCGCCAGGAAAAACTCGACAAGATCGCCGAATTAGGCGCACAGGCAGGCTTGTCAAGGCTCGAAGCCACCTACCCCAACAGCTTCGCCTTCACCCACACCGCGCCGCAGATCATCGGCACCTACGCCGACACCACCGGCGAACTCCTCGAAGCCGACAAACCACACGTCGCCGTCGCAGGCCGCGTCATGGCTCATCGCCGCCAGGGCAAGGCAGGCTTCGCCGTGCTGCAGAACAACGGCGCTCGCATCCAGATCTACGTCCGCAAAGACGACGTCGGCGAACCCGCCTTCGAGCTCTACAAGCTCCTCGATCTCGGCGACCACATCGGCGTCACCGGCTTCCTCTTCCGCACGCGCACCGGCGAACTCACTGTGCATGTCGAATCGCTGACGTTCCTGTCGAAAGCAATGGTCGCGCTCCCCGACAAGTTCCACGGCCTCACCGACATCGAACTCCGCTACCGCCAGCGCTACGTCGACCTCTTCATGGACACCGGCGAAGACGCCGCCGAGCCTCCAATCAACGCAAACGAAACCACGGAACCGGGTGCCCCAGGTTCGCCGCAAGCTAACCTGGGTAATCGCGCACAGCGCGATCCGCTTTCGGAAGGGACGAACTTCAGCCCGTCCGTCAACGACCTGCCGGGTGCGGGTGCCCCACGTCTCGATTCTGAGACATGGGATTCCACCAACCCCGAAGCCATCGCAGCAGCCACAGCGCCCATGAAGCGCCTCCCCGCCCGCGAAGTCTTCGTCAAGCGCGCCCAGATCCTCAAGGCCCTGCGCACCTTCTTCGATAGCCGCGGCTACATCGAAGTGGAAACACCCATGATGCAGCCTGTAGCGGGCGGCGCAGCAGCACGTCCCTTCGTCACGCATCACAACGCGCTCGACTTAGACCTCTTCCTGCGCATTGCGCCAGAGCTTTATCTGAAGCGCCTCGTCGTCGGCGGCATGGACCGCGTCTACGAGATCAATCGCAACTTCCGCAACGAAGGCATCAGCACCCAGCACAACCCCGAATTCACCATGCTGGAGTTCTACCAGGCCTACGCCAACTACCACGACCTGATGGACCTCACCGAAGAGATCATCACCTTCGTCGCGAACGAAGTGAACGGCACAACGCTCATCAACTTCCCTTTGCCAAAGGGACCCGATGCAGGCAAAGAAGTCCAGATCGACCTCGGCAAGTGGACCCGACTCTCGATGAAGGAAGCCATTGTGCGCTTTTGGGATGATCTTTTAGGTCCAGCACCAATGCTGTCCGATTTTGCATCAGAATCGGCTTTCAGAGCTTGGTACGAACGGTTCAAGTCAGACGAAACAACTCCTAATGATAAAGAGTCGCGCGATCTCCTCTTCCAAGCGTTAGCACAGCTCAAAGAGACGCAAAAAGAGCAGAATGATTGGGAACCTTCCGCATCTGAACTATCTGATCAACATGCTCGTTACACGAAGAAGTTCCAGATTGTCCTCGCAGCATCCGAAGACGTTCCATGGGGTAAAGGTGTATCCGAGGTCTTCGAAGCAGTGGCTGAGCAACACCTCATCCAGCCAACGATCATCTACGACTTCCCCCTAGCCGTCAGCCCGTTGAGCAAGGTGAAACCCAACGAACCAGACTGGACCGAGCGCTTCGAGTTCTACATCGGCGGCTTCGAAATCGGCAACGCCTTCTCCGAGTTGAACGATTCCGAAGACCAGCTCGCGCGTTTCGAAGACCAGATGGCCCAGAAGAACGCAGGTGATGACGAAGCCAACGACATGGACGAGGACTACGTTCGCGCCCTCCGCTACGGCTTGCCGCCCACCGGCGGCGAAGGCATCGGCATTGACCGCCTCACCATGCTCCTCACCGGCTCGCGCTCCATCCGCGATGTCATCCTCTTCCCCCTCCTGCGACCCGCGAAAAAAACGCAGGACAAAGAAGAAGCCAAGTAACCAGCCCCAAAACGAAACGGCCTCACAAGAGGCCGTTTCCTGTTTCCAATTCGCAGATGGAACTCATGCCACGTTCTATTCGCGAAGCGTCGAAGCGGAAGAATCTCAACACTTCACTTGACCAAAGCTTCACTTAGGACGACGGCGTTTGCGCGAGTGTCGATACCGCCGTGTCGAGTAGGCGTCGTGACTCGGGGTCCTGTTTACCTTGCAGCATCGGGCTCATAGCTCGACCAATGAGGATAAGCAGCGGGGCGTGGCCCGGTTGCAGGTTGCCGAAATCTCCGAGGGTTGCCGCAACGGCCGTTTGCTGCGATGTGGCGGCCGAAGAGATTGCCACACATGGCATGTCCGCGGGGACGCCGTGCTTGCTCAGGTCTTCAGCAAGGGTTTTCAGATTGCGACCCGGCATATAGATGGCCAGCGTTGCGTCCTCTGGCAATGGGCCTTGCCACATGGGCGGCGGATTCGTCTTGTCTGCCGCGTGCGAACCGCTGATCAGGATCAGTTTGGAGGCGCTGCGGCGGTCTGTCAGCGGGAGTTGCAGTGTGGCTCCTGCAGCGAAGACTGCGGAGACTCCGGGGATGACTTCTACCGGGATGTTCGCTTCGCGGAGCGCGTTCAGTTCTTCTGCGGCGCGACCAAAGACAAGCGGGTCCCCACTCTTGAGACGCACGACGCTGAGGTTGCGGCGTGCGGAGTCGATCATGAGTTCGTGAATGCCTGCCTGCGTGATACGGGGACGTCCGCAGCGCTTGCCAACGCTGGTGATGAGCGCGCTCGGGTGGGCGAGGGCGACGATGGCTTCGGGGACGAGGTCGTCGTGGAGGACAACATCCGCGGTGGCGAGAAGGCGTGCCGCTTTGAGCGTGAGAAGATCGGGGTCGCCCGGGCCTGCTCCTACGAGATAGACTGTTCCCTTTTGTGCGCTCATCGGGATGCCTCTGCAGGGTAATGTTCGCGGGCGTGCTGTCTTGCGATCTGGCGGGAGGGGCAGGCTTCGGCTCCGCAGACTTCGCGCTGTGCAAGCTGATGCAGAAGTTGTTTGCGCGGTTCGCCGAGAGGCTCCATCTGCAGGACTTCGCGGCGCAAGCGTCCGAGTTCTTCCAGCCACGGGCCAATATCGTGCGGCAGCGCTTCGTTCAATGCTTTGCGAAGCTGCATGGCATACGCGGGGCTTTCCCCCGCGGTGGAGATGGCGATCTGGAGATCGCCTCGGCGCACGATGGATGGAAAGAAGAAGTCGCAGTAGGGTGGGTCGTCGACCGCGTTGACGAGGATGCCGCGGGCTTGTGCTCCGGCGAAGACAGCGCGGTTGACCTCAGGGACGTCGGTTCCGGCTACGGCCAGGTACATGCCTTCGAGATCGTTGTCTTCGAAGGGGCGAAGGTGGAGGGTGATTTCTCCGGATTCGGCCTGTTGCTGGACCTTGGATGAGGCTCGGGTGGCAACGACGGTGACTTGGGCCTCGGCGTCGAGGAGGGATTGGATTTTGGATTCCGCAATCGATCCTGCGCCGACGACGAGGCATGGGCGGTTGGTGAGTTTCAGGAAGATTGGGAAGAGTGACATGAGTGGTTTCCTTGGGCCTGTCGAGCGGGCTTTCAGCCCTCTGGTGGCTGTTGGGACCGGAACCTGGGCCTTCGGCCTGGGCTAAGATGTCGGCGCGCCTTTGGCGCTTAATGCTTTCGGCAAGGCTACTGCCCTGCCTTTCCTTTTAGAGTTCCATCTACTGAGCGCTCCATCTTCGCCAGAGCCTACCGCTTCGAAAATGGTTCGTGCTTTGCGCGAATGCCCAGGCTAGCTTCGCGAACCTTGGCACCCCGGTTCCGTTCCTGACCCCAGAGCAGTCGTAGGTTTCAGAGCTCTTCGGGGTTCTTCGCTTTGCTCAGAATGACGGCTCACCTGAACCAGTCATCCTGAGCAAAGCAACACAACTTCCTGAGACAACGTTACATCTTCGCAGGTGGGCGACCGCTGCGCTTGTCGCGTTCGGCGGCGGCGACTACTGCGCCTGCAAGTTGGCCGCGCAGCTCTTCGTCAGAGAAGCGGGCAAAGTATTGGCGGAGGTTTTCGTTCGGCGTCCGGTGGCTAAGATAGGTTTTCAGCAGACGCTCCATAGCAACCGGAACCTCCGTTGCCGGGGCACGGTAGCCGATGGCGCGCGCAAAGCCGGCGTGTTCGCCGAGGGCACCCCCCAGGCAGAAGTAGAATGCATCGACCATCTGGCCTTCATGCTTGACCTTCTTGCCTTCGAGACCGATGTCGGCGATCCACGCCTGGCCGCAGTTGTTGGGGCAGCCGGTGACATTGATGCGGAGCTGCTGGTCGAAGTTGGGGACACGCTCCTCCATCTCGTCGACTAGCCAGCGGGAGAAGCTCTTGGTTTCTGCAATGGCGAGTTTGCAGAACTCCGTGCCGGTGCACGCGACGGTGCCACGCCAGAAGTTGGTGGCTTCGACATGCAGTCCGAGTGCATTGATTTTCTCAACCAATGCTTGAATTTTTTCATTGGAAACGCTGGTAATAATGGCGTTCTGCTGAATCGTCAGGCTGAGTTTGCCGTCGCCGTATGCATCAGCGAGGTCAGCCAGGGCATGAAGCTGGGCAGCATCCATACGGCCACGAAGAACTGTGATGCCGACAGAGGAGAGGCCCGGCTGCTGTTGCGGGATGACGCCGGTGTGATCGCGGTAGATGTCGGATGGGACGACTTCCGCGGGCGCCGGGTCCAGCTTATAGCCGAGTTTGCGCTCCAGTTCCGCGAGGAAGGTTTCGGCGGTCCAGCCGTCCTTCATGAACATGTACTTCAGGCGGGCGGTCATGCGGTTTTCGCGCAGAGTCCCCTGCTGGTCGCGGTAGATCTCGGCGATCTTGTAGCAGACGTCTTCCGCCTGATCGGGCTTGACGAAGGCGTTGAGGCGTAGGGCGAGATGCGGCTCCTTGGAGAGGCCACCGCCAACACGCACGGCGTAACCGACTTCACGGACGCCGTTGATGGTGCGCTCGACGCCGGTGAGGCCAATGTCGTTGATCTCCGGGTAAGAGCACCATTCGGGGCAGCCCGTGACAGTGATCTTGAACTTGCGCGGCAGGTTGACGAAATCCGGGTGGCCAGTGAGGAAGGCAGCGACCTTCTTTGCCAACGGTGCGGCGTCAATGAGCTCGTGCTTGTGCAGGCCTGCGAGGGGGCAGCCAGTGACGTTACGGACGACGTCGCCGCAGGCTCCCTTGGGTGAGAGGCCGACCTTGGCAAGCGCATCGACGATGATGGGCAGCGACTCGATGGTGAGCCAGTGATACTGAATGTTCTGGCGGGTGGTGATGTCAGCAAGGTCGCGACCGTGATCGCGCGCGAGGTCGGCGAGGACACGAGTCTGTTCGCTGGTGAGAATGCCGTTAGGAATGCCAACGCGCATCATGAAGAATTCCGTGGCCTTGCCTTCGCCACCCACGCCGCCTACGGCACCAATGCCGTCGCCCTGCGTGTAAATGCCCCACCACTTGAAGTAAGCGCCAGCCCAGTCGGGCACGACGGATTCACGGCCTTCTTTCGCGAAGGCGACAACCTCATCCCAGTGCTCCCAGGGGTTCTTTTCAACCTTGAGGCGCTCCATCTTCTGCGCCTTCGTCTCTTTCTTTTCGACGGCGGGCTTTGCTGGGGCTACGGTCTGCGTGGTGTTGCTCTGGACTTCGTCTACCATGATTCCCTTCTACTGCGCCGCGGCTGCGGCAATGTCGTTGTGGCGCACGTCAGAACCTCGCACCCAGAAGATGACATCTTCGGCGATGTTGGTGGCGTGGTCGGCGCTGCGTTCCAGGTTGCGCGCCACGATGATGGAGTTAAGTGCGTTCTCCGTGATCTCCGGGCGGCGTGCCATCTCGTCGCGGAGGGCAGCCTGCGTTTCGTGATTGAGGCGATCCATCTCGTCATCCATGGCAAGGACTTTTTCTGCGAGAACCGGGTCGCCTTCGAGCAAGGAACGGATGGCGCGGCGGATCATTTTGACGGAGAGCGCGCCCATTGCGGCAAGGTGACCGGGAAGATTTTCGGGACCCGCGTCGGGGTTTGTCTTCTGCAACTCTGCACAACGTTTGACGATGGCGGCAGCCTGATCGCCTACGCGTTCCAAATCGCCATTAATTTTGATGACGGCCATGAGGAAACGGAGATCCATCGCCATGGGCTGCTCCTTGGCCAGAAGCTCATACGCCATTTCGTCCACACCACGCTCGGCGGCGTTGATGGCCTGCTCAATGTCATCGACGTGAGTGCAGAGACCGGCGTCACGCTGCAGATAGGCCTCCACGGACAGCTCCAGCGCCTGCTGTGACAGCGCTGCCATAGCCAACAGCTTGTCCTTGAGCATAGCGAGTTGTTGCTGGAAATGAATACGCGGCATGGTTAGGGGTTCCCTATGCTCTATTGTCGCGGAAAATTGATTTCCGTGCCAACTTTTCACAAAAAATGGGCTAAAACTTGAGATTACGACTCGCAGTGGTAGGACCAGTTCTCATTTTAAATACTGACGCGAGAGGACTTTCGGTAGCGCTTAGGCGGGTATGTCCTCCACGGAGGACATACTTTGCCCCTTGGCTTCCCTGCCCAGCCCCGCAAGGAGAGCCACGGCAACCGCGACGATCGCGACCGTCCAAGCGAGGACGGGGGTCAGATCGCCGTGAAAGTACTTGCGGGCGAGAGTTGTCTGGAACTTCGCGTTGCGCGAGGAGAGCAGATTGCCAAGCTGGTAAGCCAGTCCCGGAAAGGTGGCGCGGACAGCGGCGGGAGACAGTTCGTTGAGATGCGCCGGAACGATGCCCCAGGCACCCTGCACCATGAACTGCATCAGGAAGCCACCGGCGGCCACGAGGACAGCTTCGCGGGTGAAGGCCCAAAGGTAAATCATGGGGATGGCGAGCAGCGCTGCGATGACGATGGAACGGCGTCGGCCCCAACGCTCAGACAAGGTGCCAAAGGTAATGCCGCCGAGGAGTGCACCGATATGTCCGACGTCACTGACCCAGCCGACCCGCGCCGGGGCAAAGCCCTTCGCCTTCTGCAGGAAGGTGGGATACAGATCCTGCGAGCCATGACTGAAGGAAGTGAAGGCCGTCATGAGGATGACAAGAAAGAGGAATGTGGGCAGGTAATGTGCGATGTCGCCCAGGTTGATGGTGGGCTTGACGGCTTTGGCCTGCCCGCTCCGATAGGCCGGTGATTCCTCGACTTTGCTGCGGATATAAAAGACGAGGATGGATGGCAGGGCGCCGATGAAGAACATGACGCGCCAGTTGACCAGCAGGCCAGTGCCGTGAAGATGCGGGAACACTAGGCCGTAGACTGTTGCCGCGAGCAGGTTACCGACAACATAACCTTCCTGCAGCAAACCGGAGAAGAAGCCACGGCCTTTTTCCGGCAACGTTTCAAAGGCAAGCGCTGCACCCACACCCCATTCGCCGCCCATCGCAATGCCGAAGAGGGCGCGGAAGACGAGCAGCCAGCCCAGGGTGGGGGCCAGGCCTGAGGCCACTTCAAAGACGCAGAAACTGATGATGTTGACCATCAGCGTGGGCCGTCGTCCAAATTTCTCTGCCATGGCGCCGAAGATCAGCGCGCCGACGGGACGCATGACCAGCGTCCAGAAGAGGGCTTCCGTCACCGTTTCGACGGTGGTGTGAAAGTCACCCGCGATGGCCGTGATGCAGTAGGTGAGGATGAAAAAGTCAAACGCGTCCAGCGCCCACCCAAGGAAGCAGGCGATAAAAGCATTCTTCTGCGGCGACGTGAGCCCACGCCACTGTTGCACGATTCCGGAAGCCATGTGTGAAAGGAATGGTACCGGCTTGGGCACACAGGTCGCCAGCGAAATCTACGGAACTTGTTGTTCCTGCGGATAATCCTTCAGCAACTGGTGGTGCATGCAGTAAAGCGCCAGTTCCAGGCGGTCGCTGACGCCGAGCTTGTCATAGATCTTGCGCAGGTAATTTTTGATGACCTGTTCGGTCGTGCCAACGTGGTACGCGATCTCTTTGTTGCGCATGCCGCGTGTGATGCAGGAGATGATCTGCACTTCCTTCGGCGACAGATGCGGCTTGTTGCGCGGGCTCATGATGGCGGCGGCCTGCGCGCGATAAGCCTCAATGACCCAGGAGACAGACTGATTGTCGATCCAGGTTTCGCCTGCGGAGATTTTACGAACGCACTTTACAAGAAGGTCAGGCGAAATGGCACGCGGCACCACGCCGCGTACACCGCGGCGGTAGAGTTCCACCGTGGTGGCCTCGTTCGACTCGGTTACCTGAACGATAATTTTTGCCTGCGGAGCACGACGAATGAGTTCCGGAATGGCGTCAACCACGCCTGCAATCAGGTTGCCTTCCAGGATGACCACATCGGCGGGAAAGCGCTGCAACGCCGAGTATAGGTTGGACAATGTCTCTGCCTGTGCCACGACGCGGATGTCGTCCTCAAGCGCGAAGACTTTGCGAATGCCGACGCGGTAGATCGCCTGCGAATCGGCAAGGATGACGCGGATTCCTTCGTTAGGAATGTGATCTTCTTCAAAACCATCCTGTAGAGAGCGATCTTTCACTTGGCTCCCCCTGCGATGCGGTAGCTATCAATGACCGCACCTACCTGCTGACCACCTTGCCCCGAATTTCTCCAGATGACACGGCCGATACAGTGGACCACCGTGTCGGTAGGAGTTCCCATGGTGTCGCGCGGCAACACCATCGTCCATGAAAGCTGCGCATTAATGGCAGGAGCTTCTGCCTGCGTGCGAAAGAGCACGCCGCTTGCCGAAACGTCTTCCGTCTCCGCATCGAAGGTTCCCTGTTCTGTCTCCACGCGAACCTTCAGCCTGAGAGGAAAACGTACACCGTTCCGCATGGGATCAGCAGGGCTTCCAGATTGTTCTTTCTGTATTTCAGAAGCCATGTAAGTTACTGTCGTCACCAGTTACTGTAGTGTAAACCCTTTTCTGACGCTCAATGGCGTAACAAAAACACCAATTTCCGGTGGCCCCAATTGTAGGTTCCGAAACGGAACTATGTGCTGCGTCATGGAGCTATGGCTTTACACTCAGGAACGATGAAGCTGAATGCACAGTTCCTGCTGTCGGCGTTTGCGCCGGAACATTTCCCCAACAACACACGCACGGGTGGCGCACCCGAGGTAGCGTTTCTCGGCCGCTCCAACGTGGGTAAATCCAGCCTGATTAATGCGTTGCTGGGGGCGGGGATGGCGAAGGTATCGTCCACGCCAGGGCGGACGCGGTCGATCAACTTCTTCGGGCTGTACCCGGTGAGTCCCGGCGGACAGCAAAAGCCACTACCAGCACTGGTGTTTGCCGACCTGCCGGGCTATGGCTACGCGAAGGTTTCAAAGTCTATCTCTGCGGAATGGTCAGGATTTATTGATCCGTATCTGACGGAGCGTGAACAACTGGCGCTGTGCTGCTGCCTGGTGGATACGAACATTCCACCGCAGCCAAGCGATACGCGGTTGATGGATTTTCTACGGCATGAACAACGGCCATTTGTGGTGATTGGGACGAAGAGTGATCGGTTGAGCAATAACACGCTGTCCAAGTCCATTGCCGCGCTGAAGCAGGAGCATGGTGTGGATGAAGTGATTGCAGTTTCCGTGGAGCGCGGGAAAAGCGACAAGGGGCTGCGCGCTTTGTGGGAGCGGCTGGAGTCGGTGATTCCTGCTTAACGAGCGATCCAGTACGCCCGGCTCAGGGAGCGAGGAAAGAGCGTTGGTGCGGTGTCGAACCAGCGTTTCTGCAACGGATGCGGTAGCTCTCGCAACAGATGATTGCGAAGTTCGCAGTCGCGGGCACGGCGTTCCTGCAAGGTAGCGGCTGTGTCTTCCGTGATGCGCAGCGGCAAGGAATCAAGCTGCAGTGTTGCTATAGGAAGCGGGAGGCTGCCCCACTGCTGCAATGTCTGCAGCCATGCCGTTTCTTCTTCGGCAGGCTTCTCCGACGCGAGGACGGCGTATGGCAGAAAACCCCGTTCGACCATCTCACGCAGCCATTGCGCGGGATCGCCTGCCAGGCCAACGGTGATGCCTCTACCCTGCCGGATTTCGTTTTTCAGTGCACGCAGAGCTTCATCGAGCGTAGTGACAGCAAAGGTAAGGCAGCCTTGATGATTGGCTTCACGGAGTTGTTTTGCATCCGCTTCCAGAAAGAGTGAGGCTGCCCCTGCTGCGAGTGATGCCAGTGCCCGTGTGCGGCCTGTTTCATCCAGACCAAGGCCGAGGAGAAGCTTCCCAGACCAATCCGCAGTGTGGAGCTGCAGCGCAGTGAAGAAGCGAAGGGTTTCGGTCTGCGAGAACATGACCGCTGCCTTACCAGGTGGAGTAGAGTGAGCCGTCAAGAGAGGCAGCCTGTGCTCCGCTGTGGACGTCGTTAATGCCGGTCTGCGTTTCGTCCACGGAGTTGTAGCTGTCTGTGCGATCGCCCATCCAGGAATCCTTGCGGCTGGTGATGGGGTCCACGGGCAGGGCTTTCAGATAGCCCGCGGTAACGAGATCATCCAGTGTTTGCGGGGCTTTCTGCTTGTCCACCGTATAGCTGTCAATGGCTTCGCGCATGGTGTGCAGATCCTGCTTGAGGACTGCTTCCTTTGCAGCGCGAAGATGGCGCGTGTAGGCAGGCACGGCCATGGCAGCCAGCACGCCGATGATGACCATGACGAAGAGAAGCTCCAGTAGCGTGAAGCCTTCGTTGTTGTTTCGTCTTTGCATCATGGCTACCATTCTGAATACTTTGTCCCGTCCAGTGCGGTGCCCTGGCTCTTGGAATGCACATCGAAGACGTTCTGGCCGCCCCAGCCTGTGGTGTCCGGTTCGTCCTGCATGGAGCGGAGTTGCCAATCGGTATCGCCGGTCATGGGGTCCTTCGGGATACCCCGTAAAAACTTCACCTTCTTGGTTTGAACGTCCACGCCATCGACCAGTGTTTCCAGATCCGGCGGATAGTTGAAACTGTCCAGTTTGGTCTGGAAGGCGCCGCGGTCGGCAGCATCCTTGTACCTGTCAATGGCGGCACGCATTTGCCACAGTGCGGACCGCAGTTCCCTTTCCTTGGTCCGTTTCACCTGCCAACGAGTAACCGGGATCGCCGCTCCTGCAAGGATTGCGAGGATACCAACCACCACAATAAGTTCAACAAGGGTGAAACCGTTGTCGCCGGATTTCGCCGTTCGCATGCGCATGGCGGTCTCCCCCTGTTACTTCACGTGGACCGTAGCCTGCGAACCAACCGCGGGCAGGTTGACCTGGGTGCTGTTCTTCGCGCCAACCTTGCTGAGCGAAACGGTCGAGTCGCCTGCGGCGTTCGCCTTGAAGGTGAGGACGCACACCGATCCCTGACCATCGACACCGCGTACCGCGGGCGGACGCGAAATGGAGATGGTGGTGGTGCCATTGCCTTCGTCGCGATGAACCACTGCGACGGACTGGCCGTCACGCGAGAGGAACTCACCCGAATCGACGTTGACCAGCGAGAGCACTGCGGGGTTGAACTGCACCTGCAACGGCACAGAGTACAGGTCCTTCGCGCCAGAGGCGATCACCGCCATCTGGAAGGTGCTGCCGACTGCCTGCGTTGCCTGTCCCGGAGCGACGGAGAAACTTACCGGTTGCGCAGCCGCTGGCTGGGCAGCGGGTGATGTAATCGGTTGCGAATTCTGTTTCAGAGCTGCCGCAGCGGCCTGCGCGGCGGGCGTGTTTTCGTTGCCAATCTGGCCAATCATGGCGGATGCGGCCTGCGCTGCCGTAATGGGAGCCGAGGGTGGCAGGTTCTGTGCGCGCTGCTGCTGGAAAGCGCCTGTGGTCATGCTGGCGGAGGTATCGCCTGCAAGCGCTTCCGCTACCACTTCACGCCGGAGTTCAATCGCTGAGCCGGAGCCCGTGTCGATGGCACGCGTGTTCAACCGCGTGATAAGTGGCTCACGCACAATGTGCGGGATCAGCAGGAAGACAACTTCATCCTGTGAGCGATCACGGTTGTGCGTGCTGAAGATGTTTTTAAGGATCGGGATTTCCGACAGGCCGGGAGTGCCGGAAAGCGAATCTGTTTCCTGGCGCGTGAGGATGCCAGCAAGAATGCTGGGCTCGCCTTCCTTGAGCTGGATGACCTGTTCTACGGTGCGTTGACCAATGACCGGCTCCGTCACGCCAGAGATGGTGACATCGCTGGCGTGCGTGGAGATTTCCAGCTTCATCTTGAGTGTGACTTCGCGGTCCTGATGCACGGTCGGCGTGAGGTCGATGTTGACGCCGATATCCATGTAGGTGAACTGAGTGTTCACTAGCGATGAAACGATGGCCGTAGACGCACCGGAAGAGTATGAGCCAGTGGCTACCGGGATCTTCTGACCAATCTTCAATTGCGCACGCTGGCCATCAGTGGCGCGGATGCGCGGGTTCTGCAGGATGCGTGTGTCGCTATCTGACAGCAGTGCTGCCACCGTTGCATTGCCTACGCTAACGGCAAAGTTGCTGGCAGTCAGATTCGCGAAGGTGTTCAGCGTGGGTGTCGTTGTGGTGCTCGTTGTGCTGCTGGACGAACTCGAAGAGGATGATGTGGTGCTGTTAGCAACCTGCGGCGTGATGGTGACGCTCTGCGGCAGCGTAAGGCCTAGGTTGCGCGAATGATCGCGATTGACTTCGAGCACGGCGACATCCACCACGACTTCGCTATGCGGACGGTCGAGGTTATTAAGCAGCTCCTGCGTCAGAAGGAGCTGGTCGGGCGTGCCGCGTTCCACGATGGCGTTCTGGCTGGGCACGAGGAAGATTTTGACATCCTGCTCCAGCACGTTGCGCAGCGCAGTCAGCAGTTCGTTCTGGTCAGACTGAGTGGCAGCGTTGGAGAGATAAAAGGTCTGTACCGCACGCGTTTGTAGATCCTGACGCTTCTGCTGCGTATTCTGCGCGATGAAGATCGTGTTTGACGTTACTGGCTTATAAAACGTGCCGGACTGCGTGCCGAGGATGCGCAGCCCGTCAGACAGAGAAACGTTATTCAGATCGAGCTGGATGCGGCGAGAAGTGTAGTCGGGATCAAAGATAACGTTCAGGCCTGCGGCTTTACCGATGGCCTGATAGAGCACCTTGGTGTCTTCCACCATGTGCAGCGTCAATGGGTCCGACGAAACGGGCTTCAGCCGCAGCGGCTCGCCCAGGCTGGCAAGCTCGGGTGCGGGCGCCGTGGAGGCAGGCAGATCCAGATTACTGGTCGGCGTATTCGCGAGTATCCGCTCGGTGACAGTGATTTCCTGCTGCGCGGACTGATTGCCGCCGTCAATGGCGAGGGCGCGCTCAAACTCCGTCAGGGCGCCGTGGATGTCGCCGCTCTGGCGCAGGACGCGACCACGGTCGACATGAGCGGCAGCAGCAGAAAATCGCGCGCGCTCAAAGTGCGTTTTATAGCGGAGGTCGTTCGGTTTCAGCAGATGAGCCTGGCGATACGCCTCAAACGCTGCGTCCCAGTCTTCGCGAGACTCGGCGTCTGCGCCACGTTTGGACCATGCCGAAGCTGACTGTGCCTGTGCCGGCGGTGCGGTGAAAGCAGCGGTACTGATAAGCAATGCGGCGGCAGCGCCCGCGTGGAATAGGCTGCGGCCCAACGTCGTACATGCGCCTCTGCCCGGTTTCTGAATCGTCAACTTCCGCTTCCGCCTCTCAGGTGATGATCTGCCTCCTAGTTGGACGAATGTAAGCAAAAACCGCTCACAGAAAGCCCAGCACGGAGACGCAGAATCTGCCTGTTTTGTGTGAGAAGTGTAACATCGTGAGAAGGACGCTGGATGCTTCCCCATGGGAGCTCCACGCATCAGAAAGAACCATGCCGCATTCTCCCGCCGTATTTCAGCAAAACCCCTCCAAAAAGCCAGCGCAGCGCGACCCGGTTGCGATGGGCCAGCGGGATGCTGCCGTAAACCGGTCAGCTAGCCATAACTACTTTCTGACGGACCGTTTTGAGTGCGGCATTGCGCTGCGTGGCACCGAAGTAAAGAGCATCCGCGAAGGTAAGGCGCAGTTGAAAGACGCCTATGGGCTGATCAACAACGGCGAGGCGTTTTTGCTGAATGCACACATTGGCGCGTTTTCGCACGGGAACGTTATGAACCACGAAGAGACGCGGACCCGCAAACTGCTGCTGCACAAAGAAGAGTTGCGTAAGCTGACAGCCCGGACGAAGGAAAGGGGATTCACGCTGATCCCAACGCGTTTCTATTTCAAGAACGGTCGCGTGAAGTGCGAACTGGCGCTGGCACGCGGTAAGCAGGACTGGGACAAGCGCGAGACGGAGCGCAACCGCGAGGCCGATCGCGAAGCACGCGCCGCTGTTGCACGCAGTCAGCGTCGATAGCTCTCTTCGCGCTGCGATTTTCTTCCCTTGGCGGAGCTACACTGTTGGGGCATGAATGCCTCACTTCAGTTCTCAAACGCCGCCGAATTCGTAACGCCCTTGCTGACCGTGTTTGCTGTCGATACCGCCAGTAAACCTGATGTTCCTTCCCTTTCTCTTCTGACAACAGAGGAAACAATCCTTGCAGCCGCTGCACCTTTCCTGAACTCCGGTGAGTTCAAAGCGGAAGCGGGTGGGACACTGCTGCTGCACGCACCTGCGGGATTAAAGGCACAGCGGTTGTTGATTGTGGGCGTGGGCAAGTCTGAAAAACTCTCCACAGCGGAACTGCGCAAGGCTGCTGGAGCGGCCATCCGTACGGCAAAAACGAAGAGCATTCTCGATGCTGCGATTGTGTTTCCGAAGCTGGACGAAAATTTGGACGTAGTCGCTGCATCGCGTGCGTTGACGGAAGGTATTCTGCTGGCGGATTACGATGCGGATACCTATCGCAGCGAGCGTGAAGATCGCAGTATGCAGAACATTGCTCTGCTTGGCGATACATCATTACGTGCCGAACTCGAGAGTGGATTCCACGAAGGTGAAGTCTTTGCTGCTGCGCAGAACTTCGCGCGGTCGCTGGTGAATGAGCCAGGCAATGTGCTCACTCCTGCGGAGTTGGGAAAGCGCGCTGCCGCGATGTGCGAAGCCAATGGCCTGTCCTGCGAAGTCCACAGCACGGAGAAGCTGAAGGAACTGGGTATGGGCGCGTTCCTCGGCGTGGCGCAGGGTTCCGTGCAACCGCCCGCGCTCATCGTCATGCGCTATAAACCTGCAAAGGTCGCGAACAATAACGTTGTAGCGCTAGTGGGTAAAGGCATCACGTTCGACACGGGTGGTATCTCCATTAAGCCCGCCGATGGCATGGACAAGATGAAGTACGACATGGCTGGTGCCGCTGCCATGATTGGGGCGATGCAGGCGATTGCTGCGTTGAAGCCTGCAGTTGCGGTGATTAGCGTTATCTGCTCTGCGGAGAACATGCCGAGTGGTTCTGCATACAAGCCGGGCGATGTATTGACCGCGATGAGCGGCAAAACCATTGAAGTGATGAACACGGATGCTGAGGGCCGTCTTGTTTTGGCCGACGGTCTGCACTATGCGAAGACGCTGGGCGCAACACACCTGATCAATGCGGCCACGCTGACAGGTGCATGCGTTGTCGCGCTGGGCAAGTTGAACAGCGGTCTGTTCTCCAACGATGATGCAGCGGTTGCATTGTTTCGCAACGCTGCGAATACGACGAACGAAAGTTTCTGGCAACTTCCCTGCACCGACGACTATCGTGAACTGATCAAGAGCGACATTGCCGACATCAGAAATACAGGCATGGATCGCTGGGGTGGTGCGATCACCGCTGCAATGTTCCTGAAGGAATTTGTGGGCGAGACGCCGTGGGTTCACCTGGACATTGCAGGACAGGCCTGGATCGACGATGCGCGTTCCTATATTGCCAAGGGGCCGAGCGGCGTTGCCGTGCGCTCGATCGTGGAATGGGTACGGGTACTGGCGCAATGACCTTGGCGGAGAGCACCGTCCTTGTGGTGGACGACGAACCCGTTTTGCGAATGACCTTCTCTGCTCTGCTGCAGCGCATGGGAGCGCGGGTGCTCGTAGCCTGCGATGGTATTGAAGCATTGCAGATGCAGGACTCACAACGCGTTGACCTGATCCTGACCGACAAGCAGATGCCGAACATGGATGGGATGACGCTGTTGGACAGACTGCGCAAACGCGGCATTCTTACGCCTGCCATTGTGTTTGTGAATAGCGTGCAGCCGGATGATCCGAAGGAGATGGAGCGGCTGGGTGTGGCCCGAACCGTCACCAAGCCGATCCATCCGCAGGATCTGGTACATATGCTGGATGAGGTGTTGGCTTCGATAGCGTCTGTGCGGTAAGAACGCCCCCCACCCGCAAAACTCAGGATGACGAGATTGATGATGCGAGAGGTCAACGCAGTTGTTGGATGCTGCGTTGACCTCTCGTCCGTTACATCGACAACGGCACATCGATACCGAGCCATCCGAGAACGCGTGTGAGTTCACGCGAGGCAACCGCGGCAGTGGCAAGCAACAGCTTCTTCCTGGCGGGATCGGTTTCGTTCAGCACATGGTTGCGGTGGTAGAAGTTGTTGAACTCCTGCGCGAGTTGGAAGGCGAATCGCGCAACAATGGCGGGTTCTGCCGCAGCAATCGCCTGCTCCACAATCGTTGTCACACGCGACAGGATCAACCACATGGCCCACAGGCTGTCGCCCGTTTCGCCTTCAAAGTAAGGCGCGAGATCAACGTCGGCAAGGTCGTTGATGGCGTGGTGTTCCGTGACACCCGCCTTCTTCAGGATGTTCGCGGCACGCACGGCAGAATACTGCACGTAGGGGCCGGTTTCACCTTCGAAGGAAAGCGCATCACGAAAATCAAACGCGATGATAGTGTTGCGTGTGTACTTCAGCATGAAGTAACGCAGAGCACCCACTGCGATCTGTTCTGCAGAACGCTGACGCTGCGACTCGGGGTCTTCCGGATGGCGTGCATCGACTTCTGACTTCGCTGCTGCGATCAGGCGATCGAGAAGATCGTCGGCCTTCACACCGAAGCCTTTGCGACCGCTGACTTCGAGATGCGGCTTTTCCTTGTCGGCATCACTGAGCGCATAACCAAGGTCAATCGCGCAACGCGGTGTAAGCGTGACCATGGCGTAGTTGATATGGGTATAGTTCGCTGCAGCTTCGGTGTAACCCAGCGCGCGCAGACTCTCCACCACGTTGGCCTGCGGATCATTCTGGCGTGAGTCGATCACGTTGTAGATGGCAGCAGCCTGGCCGTAGTGCGGATGCGGAGTTTCGCCGTGCATGGTGCTGATCCAACAGGGATGCGTTTCGTATTCGCGGAAAATTTTGTAGCCGAAATCACGACCGGGTAGAAGGCCAAACTTCCATAGGTGATAGGCAATATCTTTGCCCACATAGGTCACGGTACCGTTGGAACGGATGATGACCTTCGCATCTTCGACCAGGCCTTCGACAACTTCTGCGCTTGGACGACGCATGACCCAGCAGCCCTTGTTCTTGCCTTCTGTTTCCAGATAAAGAACACCGCGCTCCACCATCAACTGACGTGCTGCTTCCCAAAAATGCAGATGCAGGATTTCGCTTTCGCGCGGCAGAAAGTCGTACTCAATGCTGAGACGCTCCATGGTTTCCAGGTGACGCTCCAGAACCGCGGTAGCGACGAGGTCGGCAACCTTTGCGATTTCGTTGTTGCCTTCTTCAATGTGATGGAGCGTGTCCAGGCGCAGCTTCTTGCGTGCTTCTTTCTGATCGGCATCGCTGTCGTACCACTGTGAGACACGCGCATAAAGATCCCACAGGTAATAGTCGACACGTTCGCCGCGCGCGATCAGATCACCGACGAGTGCATCCACATCCGCAGGCGACTTCCCTTCCAGATGCAGCAGACCCACGACGACATCAGCCACCTGCACACCGGTGTTGTCGATGTAGTTCTGCACCACCGTGGGATAGCCAGACTTGTAGGCATCCTTGCGTAGAAGACGCGCGAAGCTGTCTCCCAGAATCGCATTGCGCAGATGACCCACGTGCGCGGCCTTATTCGGGTTGATGCTGGTGTGCTCGACAAGACGAAGGCCTTCGCCGCCAATGTCGGAATGCTCGCCCTTGGCAATGCGCTTCGTAATGGCAGAGCGATCAAGTTTCACGTTGAGGTAACCGGCACCGGCAACCTCGACCGTGGCAACACCGTCGATGCCATTGAGTTCACCGGCGAGTTCTGCGGCGATCATCTTCGGTGCTTTGCGCAGACGCTTCGCCAGTTCAAAGGCAACAGGCGTGGCGATTTCGCCCAGCGCAATGTTCGGCGGCAGTTCCGTGGCGATATTTGCGCCAGTAACTTCGTATTTTGTTTGCAGCACGTGTGCCGTAGTTTCCAGCAGTGCCTGTTTCAGTTTGCGATACATAGTTCGTTCTTTCTACTTGGGCTGCACGTACGCAGCAGTTCTTCTGACTTGCTTACAGGACATCGGCCTCAGGAGGGAGTGATTCAATTTCCTGCGAGAGCGTTTTACCGCCATGCTCTTTGCGGTTGATCAGGAAGCCGATACCGCCGACGATGTTGACGATCATAAAGATAACGAAGTGCACAAAGAGCGCATACAGGATGGCCAACGAGGTGGGCACGCCCTGCGACTCCATAGCAAGCTTGCCAAATGCTTCAAAGGGGCCGATGCCACCAGGCGCGCTGGGCAGCATAAAGCTCAGGTTGCTGAGAATGGACGCGAGCATGGAGCCGTGGAAGGTGTTGAGGCCCAGAAGCTGCGCGGTGGAATAAAAGACCATGCCTTCACAGAGCCAGACGAAAGCCGTAAGCAGCACCAGCAGAAAACGCACCGGAAACGGGATATGCACGATGGCATCAAACAACTGCTCAGCCCACTCTCCGAACTTGCGTGTGCGT
The DNA here is from genome assembly GCF_041355105.1 of Terriglobus sp. RCC_193. Taxonomy (NCBI): domain Bacteria; kingdom Pseudomonadati; phylum Acidobacteriota; class Terriglobia; order Terriglobales; family Acidobacteriaceae; genus Terriglobus; species Terriglobus sp. RCC_193. The sequence continues at coordinate 1,172,864 of NZ_JBFUPK010000001.1, forward strand.
GGGTGATTACCGAAACGTGCCACCAGTTTCTGTACAAGGATGTGCAGAATGTGCGTACCGAAAAGAAGCAGGCACAGGCAGAACACCAGAATCACAAGCGCCAGGCGAACCGTCTGTGCGATGCCATAGCCGTGGAACGAGAACGCACCGAAGCTGTTCTCAAGACCGGAGGCTGCCACTGCAAAGAAACCAAGAAGCATCACTGTATCCAGCAGGCGTTCCAACACCACGGTGCTAAGCACAGCGGACGAGGATGCGTTTACATCCGGGGCATAGGCAAAAATGCGTAGAAAATCACCAATGCGGAAGGGCAGGATATTGTTTGCAGCCAGGCTGGTCAACAGGACGCGGAAGCATGAGGTGAGGCGCGCGTTATACCGGCGCAACATGAGCCACCAGCGATAGCTGCGGAGGCCGTAATCCACGGAGATGAAGCCCAGGACGCCCAGAATCCATACGGGATGACCGAAGTGCACATCGCGCAGCTCATCCAGGTGGAATCCACGCAGTGTCCGCCAAAGGAAAAACGCAGAAATAAGAAGTCCTGGGATGAGTTTCCAGTAGCGGCTTGCGTTGCTGGACGGCTTTTCGCTCAAACAATGGCTCCTGCTTTGCGGGGATACGGGCGGGAATGAAATTGGGACATGCCTCACCGATTATACGAAGATTGGCAGAAGACGCCGCTGCGCGCGGAGTACTCTGCGCGTTAGTCTTAGGTGCTCACACCCACTGCATGGCAACGGTTTCGATTCTTACAGAAGCGCGTTCGCGCTCGATGAATACAACTGCAGACAGCAAGCGGACAACGCTGCTGTTTCTGGCGGGTCTGTCGCTAATCGCCGCAGCACTACTGGGATACCACCCCTATGCAGAAGACGGCGGCATTTATGCATCAGCATTAGCACTGCGGTTGAATCCGGCGCTCTTTCCTGCGTTTCGAGCGTTTGCCGTGGCGCATACCGGCAAGAGCCTCTTCATTCCCATGGTGGCAGAAATGGTGCAGCGGAGCCATCTGTCGCAGGAAGTCGTCCTGCTCGGGCTATATCTGCTATCCATTGGCAGCTCCCTGGCCGCAGCGTACGGGATGGCATGCGTGCTGTTTCCTGAACGTCGGCAGCAGCTTTGCTCCACGCTGCTGTTCGCTTTGGCAATGGGCATGCCCGTGGGCGGAACATCGCTTTATATTGCGGATCCGTATCTGACTTCTCGTTCGCTTTCCACGCCGCTCATCCTACTGGGGCTGACTGCCATCCTGCGCCGAAAATATGGCTACGCGGCCGTGTGTGGAGGCATCGCGTTTGCTGTTCATCCGCTGATGACGCTATGGGCGTTGCTGCCTGCGGCTTTTCTGCTGCTCTGGCAAATATCGGCGCGTCGCATAAGGGCCATCATTCTGCTGTCGCTTGCCGTCATTGGCGTCATGGTGACGATACAGATCGTGTCCTCTGCTGATTCCGATGCTGTGCGTGCAGCCTCGCTGTCGCGCAGCTACTGGTTCCCGTCGCAATGGCAGTGGTACGAGTGGATCGGTCTCGTGGCGCCTGTATTGATGCTGCTGGCCACCGCCAGTCTTTCGGGCAAAAACAAAGCGATGTCTTCTGCGGCGCAGGCCATGGCTGCTGCGATGGCCACTTCCATTGCGACGGTGACAATAGGCGCACTGCTGCTGATTCACACGAGCAACACAGCTTTTCTGCTGGCGCGCCTGCAACCGTTGCGACTGTTGCATCCGGTGTCCATCATTTTTGTACTGATGCTGGGTGGATGGCTGGCTGCCCCGGATGGAAGAGCATGGCGGCGCGGTGTGTTGTTGCTGCTTACACTGGGTGCTGTTGCAGGAATGCTATTCCTACAGCGATCGACCTATCCCCACTCTTCCCATTGGGAAAAACCCTGGGGACAAAGCGGCAATGAATATGAGGCGGCCGCCCTGTGGCTTCGACAGAACACTCCGGTTGATGCGCTGATTGCTGTCGACGCGCATTACACGACCATGCATGGCGAAGATGCGCAGATGGTGCGGGCCATCGGGCAAAGAAGCACCATTCCCGATGCCGCGAAAGATGGTGGCATTGCCTCCGTGGTCCCAGCACTGGCGGATACGTGGTGGACTGGGAGTCAAGCGCAGGAAGGGCTAGCTGTATTGCCAGATGCTCAGCGTATCCAGCGATTACAGCCCTTTGGCGCTGCGTGGGTCTTGTTGCCCGCAGCTGCTGAAACGGCATTTCCCTGCCCCTATCGCAATACGGATGCAAAGGTGTGTCGCCTGCCCTGAGGCGCTACAGAAAAAGACACAGCCGAAGCTGTGTCTTTGCTTTCAATGGATATTTCCAGGTGGCTATGGAACGCGTAGCGGACGGAACCCTTCCATAGGGAACAGCCCCGTCGGGTAGTCGTCTGTGGGGTACTGCGCCTTGAAGAGATAGCGTGCGAAGAAAGTGGGCTGCACCATCGTGTAGTTGTTGGTGTTATTCGCAGCCAGCGCTCCACCCACGTACCAGTGTTCGGCTACGTGATAGCTGAATTCGCCGCCGATGTTGAAGTTGGCTCCGGTGGAGGTGCTGCGCGCGGCGTAGGCCGTGGCGCAGGTCTTCTGGGCAATCTCAATCAACGAGCAGCCGGAGAGCGAACCGTTAAACAGCGCAATGCTGCCGGAATCGGACATTGGGTAGTACTTGGCCGTGTCCTGCACAAACGTCTGCACGCCGATGGCGCCCGCAATGGTGTAGTGCCATTTATCGCGATAGTGGCCGTTCCAGGTGATGGGCAACGAACCCAGGAAGTAGACCTCCGGGCTGAAGTAGCCGCCATTGCCATAGGTCAGCGGGAGTTCATTATGGGCGTAGTGCATGCCGAAGAAGCTGCCGCCCACATTCAGCGAACCATATTGCGGCACCTGCCAGACACGGAAGTACGCGCCCATAGTGCCTTCGAACTTCTGGTTATCCAGCACCTTGTAACCGTTAACGGTACCGCCGTCACCACTGACGTAGAAGCCCGATTTCTCATCGCCGAAATCGACACGGGCACCCACCGTGGTGGAGACGACACCGCCCCAGATATTGCCTGAGAAGACCGGAGTAACGGATCCCGGGTCGCGCAGGCCGGCGTAGGAAAGCTGCGTATCCTTTACCGAATCACGCTCGCCGAAGAGCGTGAGGTGATTGAAAAAACGCGCACGTGCGCGACCGGTGATGTTATTCACCAGGAACTGATACGGCGTGTATCCCACGGCCAGACCAAAATTCGTGGTGCTCATCTGTAGTTCACCACCGACGCCGGAAGCATACTGCGGCGCAGGAGAGTTAATGGCCGTGGCGGGCAATGTACCCAGCAACGGTGTCGCTGTGGTTGCGCCCAGCGTCCCTAGATCGAGTGTTCCGCTGTTCAGGAAGACCGCCTTGGGAATAACGGAGAAACGCACGCGGTTCCCCACCACAAAGGTGGCTTCCATCGGAGCTTCGTAATCGAAGAGGCGGTTGACACCCGGGGTGCCGCTGCGGAAACGTACCCAACCGCTGCCACCTACCCAGCCGGAGTAGCTGGATTCCAGCGTGGCAAGATCCAGTTCCGTCTGCTGCCGCTCGTTGAGCGGCGGTGCGACTTTCTCGTTCGGATCGTAATAACCACGCAGAGGAGGAACGCTGCGCGCCACCAGGTCGCCATCCGTGGGAATGCGATTGTTCCCGTTGTATGGCGGCAGATCCGGGTACGGCTGCGTGGAAAGCTCGTTGGGTGCCGCCGGATAGAAGATGGGCGCGGAGGCCTGCCCAACGCCGGAAATCGAGGTGGCAGAACGCGAACGCGTGGTGCGGTGCGCCGTCGTGGATCCACTGATTACAGGGCGTGTGGGCTGCGGATATTGCTGGCCATAGCTGTTGCCTCCGCTTTGAATCCCATACGTGTTGTACGAACGGCCAGACTGAGCCGTGGTGCTCGTGTCATAGGGCAACGTATTGGTGGGCGCTGTTGCAGGCAACGACGATGGCTGGCCCGCCTGTCCTGGTGCTGGCGTCAGCGTGTACTGCGTGTTGCGCGGCGTCCCATCGGCAATCTCATCCGGCGGGCTGCTCTGTCCCATCATGCTGCGCGGATCAGATTGGCGGCGGCGCTGTGCTGCTGCTTCCGCTGCCGCAACTTCAGGATGCACCGTCTTTCCTCCGCGCTTGCTGTTGCTGACCGCGCGGGTCGGAACATGCACTTCGCTGGGCGAGTACGTCACCATCGGCGTCGCGTTTTGTTGTGTCGGCGGAAGGTAAGGCACATATGGGCCATAGACTTCGCCATTGAACTGGCCCGTCTGCGCACCTTCCCTATGCGATCCCGCGAGGTAAAGCGGTTCTGTCGAAGTGTTCGTTGACTGGGCCTGCTCGGTCGAACGGCGAACCTGCTCGTGCTGATACGTCAGCGAGGCGTCCGGCGCGCTTCCCGGAAGATCCATGGCCGAGGAAAGTGGCTGCACGCTCGCGGTAAGCGGAGCCTCTTGCGAATGGCCCGTTACGTCCGGCACGGCGTAATTTTCCGAGATACCGGGATACACAATTGCCCCCGCAGCAGGAAGTGTGCCGGAATTCGGCACATAGTCTCGCAGACGCTGCGTGGAGGGCTGCTGGCGCACCGTGGAATTGGGGTTTGCCATGTACGACGGCACCGCTGGCTGAGCGGCGTTGCCGTTGTACGGCAGCGCGTACCCGGAACCCGGCAGCGGTGCCTGCGTGCCAATCTGCACCGGAGCCTGCCCGTAGGCATTCGACGCATTGGGCAAGTACGGATGCGCCGGAGGCTGCGTCATGGGCGTGCCGTCCGGGTTGCGGTCTTCCTGTCCGGGAGCCAGAAGCTGCGCTAGGCCTTCTGCCTGCGTGGGACTGGGCAACTGGCGTGGGTTCAGCGGCGAAGGCTGATTGAGGATGTACGCTAGTTCCGAACCGGGGTCGGGCTGCGGCTGTGCGGCGAGTGATGCGCGGTAGTAATCGGCAGCACGGGTGCTGTCGCCACGGGCCTGCTCGAAACGCGCGGCAAGATTGAGAATCTGACCGTCGCGGGGATACTGATCCAGCGCATAACGCAGCCAGTTTTCGGCGTCCTTGAGATCATTAGCGGCAAGCGCGGAACCGACGGCAGCCTTGTAATCCGCAGCGGAGCCAGTACTCATGTCCTGCGCCTTGAAGATGGCGACAGCCTGCTTCGGCAATCCGGCGCGCAGGTATCCGCCAGCCAGCGCCTTGATGACTCCAGGGTTATCCGGGAAAGCCCTTGCTGTGGCATTCAGGATGGCGAGCGACCGCTTCTCGTTGTTGGCAGCGGCAGACTGGTTCGCCTTGCGGACGGCCCAGTTGGCCCAGATGACCTGTACCGTGCGGCGCTGTTCGTCGGAAAGGTCCTGACGGCTGCCAAGCACCAGCAACTGGCGATAAAGGCCGACATCGTTCTGCCCATTGAAGAGCAGCCATGCATTCTGAATGTCAATGTCAGCCGGGGCGACCGTGTGCTGGCTGGCATAACGCTGCTGCACGCGATTCAGGAAAAGCATGGCCTGCGAAGGCTGACCGAGGCCGTTGTAGATGTTGCCAACCGTCTGGAGATATTCGACGTCGCCTTCGAGCGTCTTGCGCGTGGACACTGGAATCTGCTGAACCTGCGCCAGAGCCTCGCGGTCGCGGCCTGCGGTATGCAGCGCGGTCAGCAGGCCTTTCCACGCATCCACGCGATCCGGATTTTCGCTCAGGATGCGCTGATAGATGGGAAAAGCATGTGCCGCGTCGTTGCGCTGCAGATAGAGCCCCGCCAGTTGCACCTGCAGTGGCACGGGGATGCGCTGACCGGTGGTGTTCTGCTGCGCGATGGCGCGCTCCAACAGGCTTTGCGCAATGTCGTACTTATTCTGCGACTGGTAGATGGCCGCCGCAGTTCCAAGGAAGCCGGGGTCCCGGAGCGCCTGGTCGTAGACCACAGGCGGCATGCTCTCCAGGGTCTGAATCGCGCCCGCATCGTCATGCATGGTGTGCAGGGTGTTAACTAATCCCTGCCATGCGAGCGCGTTCGTAGGGTCCGCGGCAAGTACCTGCCGGTACAGGCCGGAAGCCTGATCAAGATGGTTCGCCTGCAGCAGCAGGCTGGCGTACTGAAGCTGCGTATCTGCCTTTAAACCCTGCGCTCCCGCAGGAAAAGGCAGATCGAGCGCGGAACGCAAAACACGCTGCGCATCCGCATCGCGGCCAACGGCGGAATAAGCCGATGCCAGCGAGCGGAGGTAATCCGGATCACGCATAAGTTGCGTACGGATAGACTGCGGCGTGCGGCGCTCTGTGTCGAGTGCGGCCGCGGCATGGCCCGCCTGATACTGCGCCATGAACAGACCGCGCCAGCCTTCGATGGCCTGCGGCTTCAGGCGGATATATTCCTGATACGCGGACACGGCCGGTTCCGGCTGTTGCGCTTTCGCAAGCGTTCCCGCGAGTCCGAGCAGCGCTTCCGGGCCATTGGGCCGGATGGCAAGCGCCTGCCGGTACTGCTGCTCCGCCGTGGTCAGATCATTCTCATTGAGGGCGATGCCGCCCTCCTGAATGGTGTAAAAGTAACGCGCAGAGGTCAGGTTCGCGTCCAGCCCCTTGTCCGTAGCGCCCTCCTGCTTCGCCTGTTCCAGGAAGGAAATGGAACCGCCAAAGTTCTGCTGATTCATGCGGACGTATCCCATGCCGGCAAGTGCGCGGGCATCATTGGGATTCTTGGCCAGCAATGTCTTGAAGCGCTCTTCCGCCTCAGTAAACCGCTTCGCATTCAGAGCAGCATAAGCGGCGGCCTGTTCCGCGTTGTACTGGCGGAGTGCAGCGTTCTCTGGCGGTTCGACATAAGGCGCAGCGGATGATCCTGTTTTGCGACTCTTCGCCGCGGCGCGCTGGTTCGCCTCCGTAGTACGTAGAGCATCCTGCAACTGCGGATCACGATGTTTCGCGAGATAGTTGCGGATATCACCTGCGGAAGCCGGATTCTGCGCGTCCCACACCAGCGACTGCTTCAGTGCCTCTGCCGCCTGCGGATCGTTGGGGTGACGCTCCAGCAGCCTGCGGCCTTCTGCGCGCGTCTTTGGGTTGTACGTAAGGATGCGGCCCAGGGCCACCTGATAGCGCGAATCCGCCGGATAACGATCCATCAGCGACCGCAGCGCTGCAATGGCGTGCGGACGACCGTCTTCCGTGGCGGCTTCTGTCTCGTAATAGGCCAGCGCCCATTCGCCCTGCGGCGGATTGTTGCCGAAAACGGAGCGATAGATACGCACGGCTTCCGCGTAATTTCCAGCGGCGGCAAGCTTGCCCGCCTTCTGCAATTCAGCCAGTTGCGCTCCCTGCTGCATCACGCTTTCCGCGCGGGCAATGCCGGGATCGTTCGGATTGATGGAACGCAGGCGCTGCAGATACGTGTTGGCCAGCGCGTTGTTGCCAGACATTTTGGCGGCGCGCGCCAGACCGGCAAGTGCATCGGTATTGTTCGGATCGGCAAGCAGAACCTGTTGCCAGGTCTGCGCGGCCATGTCCATGCGTCCGCGTGATTCCAGCGAGCGAGCCTTATCCAACAGAGCCTGTGTGGCTGCGCTGCTAGAAGCGGGTTGTGTTTGTGCCTGCAGGCACGACTCTGCTGGAGTGCTGAGAAGAACGGCACTCAGGAACAGAAGCGTCCGCCGGGATGGAGCCTTGTATGCCATTCAATCTGCCTCTGCGCTGGTACATTGCCCGCGCATGCTAAACACTACCGACCTGGGAACCAGGCCTATGGTATTCCCCTCAGAATCTTACCCGTTTCCTGTGTGTAACACCCACTTTTTTTGGGTTTACTCTTGATGCAACAGTCATTTGCCTTGCACTACTTCCATTTCAGCTTGAGCCTTCCCTCCCGATCGAAGCGAAAACGCCCTTCCTGCCAACCGGTCGCAAACAGTGCAAGGTTCTGATCGTAGTACAGAGAGGAGTGACCATAAAGGCCAGTGGTGGCATCCTTACTTGCCGTAAGGCGGTCGCTCTGCACCTTCGCCTGACTTTGGTGTCCTGTCACGGCCAGATAAGGAATCATCGCTGCGGAAAATCCAACAGTGCCCTCAGGATTTAAAACTTTTCCCGTCAGGTCCACCTGCAAAGGAGGCGTTGTGGCCGTTTGCATGTATCGCCCCATACCCTGCAGATATCCCAGCGATTCGGAAATCCCCGCAGTGTTCTTGTCGGACATGCCCAGCCAGAGGTAGACGCGGATGGCTTCATAACCGCCAACCGGAGTGAAATCGTTCTTGCCGGAAGCAAGTTGTGCCGGAGTGCCGCTGGGACGTACGCCCGTTCCTGCGGTGACCCAATCCATGGCGTATCCCGCGGGAGAACTTCCCTGGATCAACATGGGATAGCTTTCCAGAAGCGATGCCCACGGCCCCTGCAGTGAATCCAGCCGCAGCCGAGCCAACACCTGGGGCGGCGTGTACGAGGGGTTCAGGATGAAGGTGTTCTGATCGGGATGGAACCCCTGCGGACCGGGGAGCAGAATCGTTCCCAGGCCCGGGGCTAAAGCGACCTCGCTCTGCGCGATGCGGCTGGCCATGAAGGTCCCAAGTTTCGCAAGACGGTCGTCTTTCCACAGACGTCCGGCCTCAACCAGGTCATAGGCGATCCACAGATCGGCGTCGGCTGCGGAGTTCGCATCCAGCATCTTCCACTGGCCTTCCGGCGACTTGCCCCAATGCCATGCGGGAAGCCTTGCCGTCAGGTCACCGCCGGCAAGGTTGTCCTCTGTCCAGCGGAGCATCTTTTCGAATGTAGGACGGTCGTTACTGACCAGCGCGAAGAACATGCCGTAAGCCATGCCTTCGCTGGTGGTGCGGTCGTTGGAGCCCGGGTCATGGTCAATGACGCGACCGGAGGAGTCAACAAACTTTGCACGATAGGCCTGCCAGAACGGCCACGGAACCTCCGCCCGGCATCCCGTCTGCGACAGCAACGTGAAACATGCGATTGCGACCGCCGCGGTGCGACGGAAGGAATCGCGCCATCCCTTTCGTGCTCCCTGCATTTAGTCCTCTCCCTGCAACCGCAACCGTGCACGACGACGGAGCGATACGCGGATGAGCGCTGCCAGCAGAATGCAGGCCACGATCACCAGCAAGACAACGGATGCCGGGAATTCGGAAAAGAACAACTGGAGACGTGTCCAGATCGACAACGAACCGACCTTATACACGTCGTTGCCAATGCGGTAAGAGACGAACTGTGTGCCGTGAAGAACCGCAACAGACTGCGAAATGTCCGATGACGAGTTGACACGGAGGAAGGTGGTAAGGAACGCCGGGATGACGGAATGATCGCGGAGGGCGATCACAACCACCGAACGATTGGAGCGCGCAGGCCACTCCACGCCTTCGATCAATGCGTCCGGCAGACCACCGGAGACTTCCAGTTCCCCTGTCTTCACGTGATCGGAAGAGCGAACCTTCCACCATGCGTGTTCCAGCGGAGCAAAGAAGCCCTGGGTATCAGATATCTTCAGGCCTCCGGTCGAAGGCTGCACCGGCAGGTGATCGTTCAGCTTGGCAAAGGCCGTCTGGTCCTCCACGGTACCCAGGACGATGTAGTCCTTCTTGCCGTCAGACTTCAGGCCGTCGGGGCCTTCCACCGTGACGTCAATGGCGGGATAGCCAGTGGCGGCACCGAAATGGCCCATGAGGGTCAGATAGGCTTCAATCTCGTCCGCGCCAGGATTGTCCGGCAGAATGAACGTCGTCTGCGACAGGTCCTTATAGCGCGTGAATGGGAAACCCGCGTTGGAGAACAGCTCCAGATCCGGCAGCACAGCCAGATGCGGAATACCACGGATATCCAGGTAGGAATCCTTGATGATGGCTCCCTGCAGGTTGAGCGGCGCCGTGTCCTGGCACTTGTTCTTCTTCGCAATCTGGAAGACGAACTTCAGGCTCATGGTCTGTGAGAACGGACGCATGTCCACTCGGGGTACGGGAATCTCCGTCTCAAGGCGTGCCGAGGCACGGTCTGCATGCGGCATGGGTGTGGACGACACGTACGCCGTGTTCATGTAGACCTGCAACGTGCTCTCGTTCGCCAGTGGCACCGGGTTATACCGGTAGTCCATGTGGAAGATGAGGTTGGCACGTGAACCGTAGTACAGATCCGGTGGCAGGCGCATGAAAACGCCCACCGGAACAGAGCCGTCGCCCTGAAGATCGCCGGTCTGCATCAGTTGACCAACCGTTGTCAGACGATCCGTGGGCATCCAGCGCGGTGCATCGTCTGGCTCGCTGGGAGCGGGATGCTTTACGGATGCGGATACCTGGTTGCCCTGCCACATGTCCTTCTGCAGCGACAGCGCCTGCGCCGCCAGGACTGTATCCACTGCGGAATTGCCTGTCAGCACCAACACCTTGGAATACGGATCGGATGGATTCGTTCGCATGGCGATGGTGGGGCCACCTGTGGACTGCACATTCAGCGATGCCGGAAGTTCTCCTGCGTTCTCGCTGATCAGGATGACGTTGCCCTGCGGAATCTGTCCGAAGGAGACCGGGAAGCGCACCTTGCGATAGTCGGTGAGCATACCGAAGTACGATGCGACGATGCCCGCGGCCTGCATGGCCTTGGTCGATGGCTGGTTCAGGAAAACGATGGGCACTACGGGATGCAGGTTCACCGCGGCGTCATAAAACGGCAGCGGCAACAACTTCAAATCGTCCTGCAGAGGCAGCAGATTGCCTGTGAGTTCGATGGAACTGTTGTTATCCACGTGAGACCACAGCGTGGAGTGCGAAGGGTCTTCGCACTGCAGCGTGTAATGGCCGATGAACTCAAAGGTAATCTGGTTGTCGCGAACAAGCATGTCCGCAGGCATTTCCAGCGTGGCTTCCAGTAGCGCGTTGTTCTCGCCGACACGTTTGACAGAAAGTTTCTGGCTCTCCGCGATCTTCTCTTCCGGTGTCAGGTCCGTTGTGGCCAGAATCGGTTGCTGCGTGACTGGCAGCGTGGCGAAGAGCGTGCCGTTGACGGAGACCTTCAGGTGGCTCAGCGCAGGCAGCAGGCCCGGCGAAAAGTGAAAGCGGAGATGCAGCGTCGCGGTTTTCACTACCTGCGTCTGTGGCACGGCAAAGTAGATCGAGTGATACGCATCCACACCACGCAGAACAATGGTGTCGGCGACGCCCACATCCTGCAGCGTGAAGACATTATCAAACTGTCCCGGCGGCATAACTCGCTGCTGCGGCACGGAACCGGACGTCTGCCCCAATGCGCCAACCGCGTCGTTTGCGGCTCCGCTTTGCGCCGCAGGCGGCACCATCATGCCAGGTGTCTGCGCGCGCAGAGAAATGCCACCCAGCCCCAACAGCGTCCCCAGCGTGAGCAACAGTGCCAGTGGGGTAATCCCCGAACTCAGCGCACTTTTTTCACTACCCGCGTTCTTGTTCATCAGACCTCGGAAGGTTTCTTTCAACCCAATTACAGCAAGACTTAAAATGCGCGCCAGGCTCTTCAGTGGACGGTCGGCCTCACGCGCTTCACCCCATCCCAGCCATGTGTCGGCGCGCGAATACAGCACCTGCGTCAGCGCTTCTTCTTCAGGGATGGAGAGCGGATCGAACTGTGCGCGAAGCTCCGTTCCATTAACGCGCACAATGGTGGCGGGAAGCGACTCTTCGCCATCGAGCACCGGGAAGTGAATACGCACCGGCTCCCCGCCCTCGACCATCGCGGCTTCGTCGGTTTCCATCATGACTCCGCCGCTGGAGACGTCTGCCGTCACACCGGTAAGCATCGTTCCATCAGGAAGCTCCACCCTCACCGGCACCTGCATCGTCACGCGCACCGTCTGGCGGCGCTGCTGGCTCTCCCACGCCACGCCACAGGCCACACCCAGGATGAGAGTGTTGAAGAGAGTCCACAGGACGTTCATGAAGATGGTTCCGGGATGGGTACCGTCATACATGTTCGCGAGAACATTCAACGGCCAGACCAGACCACTTCCGGGAAAGTGGAAGTAGCGCGGGATAGCACACAGAAGGCCCAGGAAGTTAAACGCGAGCATCGTCAGAAACGGCAGAGCAATGCGCGAATCGAAGAATCTGCGGCTGACGACACCGCCCTTTGCCGTTACGTTGAACGAACCCAGCTTGGGGTTGATGATGGCCATGAACGTGGGCAGGAAGATGTATGGCGCCAGCACCGTCTCGTAGATTTCGTTCCAGAATGAATGCCGGTGCTGACCCTGAATACGCGAGTTCGTCATGGACGACAACACCAGATGCGGGAAGGCGTATGCAAGGATGGCCGCCCAGTAACCCGGCACGTTCGTGTGGCCCAGAATCAGGTAGATCAACGGGGCGAAAAGAAAGATCAGACGCGGGAAGCCGTAGAGGAAATGCGTCATCGCGTTGAAGTAGCAGAGCCGCTGCATGGCCTTGAGGCCCGGAGCAAACAGCGGGTTGTCCGTACGCATGATCTGGATCATGCCGCGCGCCCAGCGGATGCGCTGCTTTACGTGGCCACTGAGGCGTTCCGTGGCCAGCCCCGCTGCCTGCGGAATGTTGATGTATGCCGTATTCCAGCCATTGATCTGCATACGCAGACTGGTGTGGGCGTCTTCCGTGACGGTTTCAACGGCAATGCCGCCGATCTCATCCAGAGCTTCGCGGCGAAGTACGGCGCACGAGCCACAGAAGAAGGTGGCATTCCACAGGTCATTGCCGTCCTGCACGATGCCGTAAAAGAGTTCGCCTTCATTGGGAATGGCACGGAACTGGCCAAGATTACGTTCAAACGGGTCCGGAGAATAGAAGTGATGCGGCGTCTGCAGCATACTCAGCTTCCGGTCGCGCAGGAACCAGCCCACCGTAATCTGCAGGAACGAACGTGTGGGGACGTGGTCAGAATCGAAGATGGCCACCAGCGGCGAATGCAAACGCTTCAGCGCACGGTTGATGTTACCGGCCTTGGCATGCGCATTATCATCTCGCGTCATGTAGCCGATCCCGGCTTCTTCGCAAAAGACGCGGAACTCTTCGCGGTTGCCGTCGTCGAGGACGTACACATTCAGCTTGTCCGCGGGCCAGTCAATCAGAGTGGCTGCGAGTGCGGTGTAACGCACCACGTTGAGAGGCTCGTTATACGTGGGAATCAGCACGTCCACCGCAGGCCACTCTTCGGGATCATCCGGCAATGGTACAGGCGTGCGCCGCAGAGGCCAGAGCGTCTGAATATAACCGAGGTAAAGGATGGAGAACGAATACGCTTCCGCCAGAACCAGCAGGAAGATGAAGAACGCGTCCAGCCCGCCCCACTGAGAGCCGGGGTCCATGAAGAACTTGATGACCGTGGAGATACGCCAGTAAGCGTAACGATACGTGGAATAGCAGGACGCCATCATCAGCGTGAGCGTGATGAGGTAAGACGAAGAGGAACGGTCCATCCATATTGCGATGAGAACGGTCACCACGCCCAGAATGGCCTGCTGGGGCCACGTGAGTTCCAGCAAGCCGGCGTATACCAGAAGGCACACACAGCAGAAGACCACTATGGTGCGCAGGAGAAGCATGGGATAGTTATCGCCGCTCTCAAACTCCTGCCAGAGTCGCGTTTCGGTCATCGTTCACTCCAGCGGATGCTTCGCATACTGTTCTGCGCTGGTGCCGCAAGGTTGCGAGCCCACTCCGCCAGATGCGTGTAATCTTCCGCAACCGGCGATTCCGGTGCGTAATCCATAACGGTCATACCTTCGGCCAGCGCCTCTGCAACGGCAGGCGAGCGCCGGATCAGCACCGGCAACAGACGATCGCCGAGTTGCTGACGCAGCACCTCGCGCACATCCAGATGAAGCGGCAAGGAGGCATCAAACTGGTTCAAGACATAGTAAGGGCGGACTGGACGGCCCTCTGCATCCTGCGTTCCCGCAAAGAAGCGCTCCATGTTCTTAATGCCGAGAACCGAGTTCATGTCCGGTGAAATCGGCACCAGAATCTTGGCCTGCTTTTCTGCAAGACGGCGACCCAGCCATGCGCTGGGGCTGTTCAGATCCAGCAGAATACGCTGCGTGCCGCGCGCATGCTGTGCGATCTCTTCCAGGAGTGCCGCCTGTCCTTCGTCATCGTTATGCATGCCCTCTGCCTCGTAATTCACCATGAAAACCGGTGCGTCCCTGCTGTCCGGTGGAGGCGAGAAGGTCCGCACTACATTCGGCCGCAATTCGCGTGCGCCAAAGTAATACGGCAGCAGGCCGTGGGGCGTGGCGTCTGCCAGAAGAACACGTTCCCCCATGGAGGACAGCGTGCGTCCAATGGTAGCCACCATACTCGTCTTGCCCACGCCGCCGGACAGCGACATGACACAGAGCGTCGGTACTGGAATTTCCTGATTTCGCGCAGGTGCCGGCTCTGAGGATGTTTCCGTGTTTCCGCCGACCAGTCCCTTCAGCGCGAACCATCGTGCGGCAACCCGTTCGCGCGATTGCTGCAGGGTGTCTCCCGAAGGACGCGAGGCTGGCTGGCTCGAAGCCTCGCTGGAACCCGGCCTCGCCTGCGGCACTTCGGCCACGCGTTGAGCGGCAGGCAGTGTGGTCGGCTGAACATCGCGCATGGCACGGATGTCCGAAATACGTTCGACACCGCGTGTCTCTGAAACCCGTGCAGATGGCAACTCGTGACGATCGCTGTCTCTCCGCGTCTCGGTCCGGGAAGCAGGAAACCGATCCGGCAAGGGAGGAAGGTTGAATCCACCATCCGACGCAGGCACAAACTGCCCGGAATACGCCGATGGACGCGACCGTTGCTCTTCACGAACGCTCTCTTCGCCATAGGAGCGATCTTCCCGGGCGGAAATGCGTTCGCTGGGAATGGCACGCTCCTGCGGTTCCGTTGCGTGCCGTTCCTGACGCGAAGAAGCCTCAGGCACGCGCGCATCACGTCCGAACCATTCCGGACGTCCCTCCGGAGAACGCACTGGCTCATCCCGATGCGTCGGCGGCAATGTGGCATCCGACCAGCGTCGATCCGTGGGAAGGCGGCGCATAGCCTTCAGAGACTCTGCACTATATTCCGCGGCTTCGCTGACAGGCTGGGCGATGGGTTCCTGGCGCGAGCGACGGGTTGTGCGCGCGGAAATGTCCGTTGCCGACTCGCGACGGCGCACACGTGAGTTGTCCAACACGTGTGTATTGCCCGGCTCCGGGTCCACAGAACGCATCACACGGCGGTCCGGCCCTTCGTCCGATGCAGAGGACGGCCGGGAAGCAGAAGCGCGCGGTGGAATATGCAGATCACGCGGAGCGGAATTCGGGTCAGAAGCGGTACGCGCCGGAGCCGGAGTTACAGAAGAAGCGCTCCTGCGGTCAAGCCGGTGATCGTAGTAACCGGCATCATCAATTTCGTATTCGTGCGAATCGCCAGAGCGATGCAGACGATCCAGCTCATCCGGACGATTGCGCTCCCGTGTGTCTTCCGGGGTTTCTGTACGGCGTTCCGGATAGGCATAGCTCTCCGTGTAAGGAGAACGCGAACCAGAGCTACGCGGACGGATACCGGAAGAAAAGAGGCCGTGCGGATCGCGCTCCGGCGCCGTGGCCGCGGGCATTTCGGCGCTCCCCTTCGAGCGGTGGTAATTTTCCGTGATCCTGCGTTCTGAGGAGACGCGCTGCGGAACGGAACTGCGAACACCCTTGCCCGGAGCAAATGCCGTGGGCTCCAAATGACCTGCGTAATAGTAGGGATCGTTGATTTCGCCGGGCAGTTCTTCACGAGTGGAATCGCGGTAGCGGGCGTCAGCTTCTGCGTAACGGGCCGCCTGTTCCTCCACGCGTCGCCGCGCTTCTTCCATCTCCCGCTGTGCGTCTTCAAGAGCGCGCTTCAGGTTTTCGGCTGTTTCCACGTGACGCTGAGCGGCCTGGCGTTCATGGCTGGCGCGCTCCTCAGCCAGATGGCGCGCCTCTTCTGCTTCCTTGCGGGCAACTTCGCCGGCTGCGTCCTGCTCCCTGAGGCGCGCTTCTTCCAGCTCACGTGCGGCAGCTTCTTCCCTGGAGCGTGCGGCATCCAGTTCTGCCTGACGTTGCGCCTCCACCACACGGTGACGCTGTTGCGCCCGGTGTTCGCGGCGTTCCGCGGAAAAATCACGGTACTTTCCACCGTGGACATTCGCCCAGGTGTACAGCACGGCAACATCTTCCGGCGTCTCCGGAGCTCCCGTGAGATGTTCGTCTTCTGCCGGATTCATGCTGCTATCGTCCATGCTTCCGTTCTCTCCGCCTTACTTCAAGGGCATCCTCAAAACCGGCACAATAACAAAAGCGGCCACAACGGGCCGTCGCCAGTTTCAGACCGGCAATCGGACGAGGTTTGCACATCAGGTGGTGCGAAATACAGTCTGCTTGAGGAGAGGCTACGTTCCTTACCATCTCAAGTCAACCTACGTATCTGCCACTAAAGTTGCAAGGGGTACCCAGCGCGGAACACCCAGCACCGTAACGGGAAAAAGTTTGAAAATAATCAGGTGGGAATGGTGAGAGGTCTGGGGCTCGAACCCAGGACCAGCGCCTTAAAAGGGCGATGCTCTACCAACTGAGCTAACCTCTCGAACAATTCAAGAATACCTGATTCTGATCAGAATGTCGGCCCGGCCTGCGGTGGAAGAGTGGCCCAGATAGGCGACACGAACCGTTCGCGATACTCCCTGAGGCTGTCTCCGCGCTATTCGTCGTGATCCCGGCTTACTTTGCACAGCCTGCCGTCATCTTCTTCACAATGTTAGTGGTGGAGAAGCCCTCCACAGTGGGCACGATCTCCACGCGGCCACCAGCAGCAAGAACATCTTCATGCCCCACAACCGTCTCCACGGAATAATCGCCACCCTTCACCAGGACATTCGGTTTGAGAGCGCGAATCAATTCCAGCGGCGTCTCCTCGTCAAAGAGCACCACCATATCCACACAGCCCAGGGCAGCCATCACACGTGTGCGTTCGTTCTGGCCCACGATAGGACGTGTGGGCCCCTTCAGCTCGCTTACGGAACGATCTGTGTTCATCGCCACCACCAGCTTCGAACCATAGCGGCGGCAATCTTCCAGCAGGGTGACGTGGCCGATATGCAGCAGGTCAAAACAGCCGTTGGTGAACACGACCGTTTCGCCGGACTCCTGCCATTCAGCGATGCGCGCCGCTGCCCGTTCCCGATTCAGTACCTTTTCACCAGAGATGATGGCGCCGGAGACGGTGAGTTCGGCGACAATCTCATGCGCCGCTACCGGCACTGTTCCCAGTTTGGCAACGACGATGCCTGCGGCTACATTCGCCAGGTCCACCGCAGTTCCCACCTGCAGACCGCCGGCCAGACCGGCCGCCAGTGTTGCGATGACGGTATCGCCCGCACCCGATACGTCAAAGACTTCGCGCGCACGCGCCGGAGAATGAATTTCTTCGCCTTTGCCATCTGCATGAAGCACGCGGATGCCCTTCTCGCTCATGGTGACGGTAAGGTAATCCATCTGCAGCGAGTTCAACAGGTCGCGCCCTGCCTGCAGCAGAGCGTCCGTCTGGTGCACCGGGATGCCGGTGGCCAGGCTAAGCTCATGCAAATTGGGGCTGATGGTGGTGGCACCGCTGTACTTCGTCAGGTCGCGCGTCTTGGGATCTACCAGGACAGGAATGCCTCGGGAGCGCGCAGCGTCGATAACGGCATGACAGAGCGTGTCCGTCAATGCACCTTTTGCGTAATCCGACATGATGACCGCATTTACCGCGGAAACAGCCTTCGTGGCAAAGTCGCGCAGAGCCTGGCAGTCGGTACCGCTGTATTCATCGCGGCTTTCCACGTCAATGCGCATCAACTGTTGCGTGCGACTGACGACACGCGTCTTCGCAATCGTGGGAAGTCCACAATCGACCAGTCCAGAGGCGTCCACGCCGGAGCCTACGAGCAGAGAACGCAGTTCCCTTCCGGCAACGTCGTCTGCAACAAACCCCGCAAGCGTGGCCTTCAAGCCAAGCCCGGCAAGGTTCATGGCAACGTTCGCTGCGCCGCCAGGCCGGGAATATTCACGAACCTGCCGCAGAACGGGAACAGGCGCTTCCGGCGAGATGCGTTCCACATCGCCCACAATGTAGCGGTCAATCATGACATCGCCAATCACCAACACGCTGAGGCTGCCGAAGCCATCCTCCAGCAGGTCAAGTACCTTGTGCAACTCGGGAAGCATGCCTCTCCTTCAAGACGTCTTTGTGACGGACATCTTCATGGTAGCCGTTAGTGCAGCCAGGACTTCGTCCACGGTGATAGAAAGCAGACATTTGCGCTTTTGTTCTACGCAGGTCTCCAGGGCGCATCCCCAACAGTCAACATGGTGATAGATCACGCGATGCCCTTCACCAAAGGGGAACCACATGCGGGGCTTGTTGCGCGCTGCAAAGATCGCGACACAAGGCGTCTGCACCGACGCCGCAAGATGCATGGGGCCACTGTCATGCCCCAGAAACACGCGGCATCTGCTGAAGGCGGCAGCGCTCTCCCGCGGCGATAGCTTGCCGCAGAGATTCACGACAGGACCGGCGCCCGCAACGGAACACCAGCCATCCGACGCAAACTCACTCGCCTCTGACTCTTCCGGTGCGCCCGCAAGCACCAGGCCGTGGTTCGGGTAGAGCTCTGCCACTCGAGATAGCAGAGCACGCCAGTTGTCGCGCCCCCAATCCTTCGCCTGCACCTTGGTTCCTACACTGACGGCGATACATGGCAGATGCGCCACGGGTTGCAGCAGGCGGTCGGCGGCGGCAAATTCTTCCTCTGCAAGCCGCATGTCCCAGCTTGCAGGCTCATTCAAATAGGCCTCTCCCAGCGCACCAATGTTGCGGGACAGCCGCGACGCTTCCGGCTCCAGCCTGCCCGCCGCATCCACCCGGCAGCGCTGCATGTCTTCGGTCACTGGAACGCCGATGATATTGCGTATGCCACAGATGGAACGGAAGAAACGGAGGTCGCGCTCGGCTGTCACAGTGCCACGCGCCGACATCAGGTAGACCAGCGTATCCGGACGGAAGCGGCGGATGCGCAGTGCCAGCTTCAGCAGCTCCAGTGGGCTACGCATGCCTACTGTGTAGCGCTCGTAGCCGTGGACAAGGCCGGACTCGCCCAGGACGGCCGCAGCTGCCGGAGCTTTACCAGAAACAGGAAAGTTGGTCAGCAGCCTGCGCTCAGCCGTGGGAAAGGCACGTTCCACCAAATGTAGCGATGGAAGCGCCACCAACGTGTCGCCCAGACTACCCAAGCGATAGATTAGTACCCTTCGTGCTTTGCGACTGATAGCGGCACCCCTGCCTATTCCCGTTACACTCATTCTCACCTGCCATGCTACATGCCGACACCGCTTACGACCCCACGCCAGAACCGACACACCTGCTGGACGCACAAGCCGAGACGCTACGTTTTGCGGAGCACACCGCACGGTGGCACGTCTCAGACTCAGCAGTTTCTGAAAGTGATCTGTCGCTCCGTTTACATCGCAGTAACTTTGATCTGTGGCACCTGGAGGATCGTGCGCGCGATACCAGCGCTACTGATGCGGTGATCGCCAATGTGAAGCGCGCCATTGACCAGACCAACCAGCGCCGCAATGATCTGGTGGAGGAGGTAGACAACGCGTTGATGACAGCGCTGATCGCCGCAGGGTTGCCGAATCCCCAGTCGCCGTTGCATTCAGAGACACCGGGCATGATCCTGGATCGGCTTTCGATTCTCTCCCTGAAGATCTTTCACACGGCTGAAGAGACGGAGCGGCAGGACGCATCCGAGGAGCATCGGGCACGCAGCCGTCAGCGACTGTCCATTCTGAAGGAACAACGCGCAGCCCTCACCGGCTGCCTGGCCGATCTATGGCAACAGGTGGTGCGAGGAGAACGCCGTTTTCAGCTCTACCGACAGATGAAGATGTATAACGATCCCACCCTGAATCCAGTGCTGTACGCTGCGGCGAAACGCAACTCGATGCCAGGCTCTTGACCGCGTCGCAACACTCCCGTATAACGCATAGCGAACACCCGTTGCCAAGTTCATACGTTTTCCCCCTAAACAAACGGCATACGGAAATCTTTCAGGACACTCATGCCAGCCGCAAAAACCGCAACTTCCAAGACCTCTGCAAAATCCGGCAAGAATGATGCCGCCGGAAAGCCCTCACGCACCATCGCAGGCACCGTGGCACCTCCGCAGGACGAACTGCGGCAGCAAATTCTGCGGCAATACGAAGAAGCAGTCCGCGCCATGCAGCAGGGCAACTATGCCGCCGCGCATCCGTCACTGGAAAAACTGCTGCTGATTGCTCCGACGGAATTCATTGATCGTATCCGCATGTATCTTGCCGCCTGCGTCGCCCAGGCAAACCGTAAGACGGCGAGCTTCTCTTCCGCGGAAGAAAGGTATGACTACGCGATCTCCCTGCTGAACGATGGGCAGTTTGACGATGCGCGGGACCACCTGAACGAGATTCTGAATGGCAACTCCGAAGCCGACTATGCGTTCTACGGCCTGGCGGTGCTCGCCTCTGTCACCGGCGACTCGCACAACTGCCTGGAGAGGCTTACGGAGGCGATCCGGCTGAATGGCCAGAACCGCATCCAGGCCCGCTCCGACTCCGACTTTCAGGACATGGCAGATGATCCTCGCTTTACGGAACTGCTATACCCGGAAGCGTAGGAAACCAAACTAAGCATCGAACCATAGGCCGGCATCTTGTCGGCCTGTGGTTTTCGTGCGATTCGGCTACGGCTAACATGGAATCCATGAAGCCTATCCTTGCCGTGGCCCGCCGCTTCACCCCTGAAGTGGATGCGCGCATCAACCGCGATTTTGAGCCGCGCTGGAATCCCAACGAACAGCCGTGGACGCAGGACGAACTACTGCAGGCTGCCGATGGCGCCGATGCCATCCTCGTCTCGCCAGTGAACAAGCTGGATGCGCGATTCTTCTCGCTGCTTTCCAAATCTGTAAAAGTGATTGCCACTTTTTCCGTGGGATACGATCACGTGGACCTGGCCGCGGCGCACGCCAGAGGCATCCCTGTCGCGCACACACCGGGCGTGCTGACCGATGCGACTGCAGATGTGGCCATGCTGCTGCTTCTGGGGGCCTCGCGCCGCGCGTACGAGGCGCAACAGCGGCTCCGCAGCGGTCTATGGGCATCCGCAAAGGGGGACCTGCTGGGATGGTCTCTACAGGGCAAGGTGCTGGGTATCTATGGGATGGGACGCATCGGTCAGGCGTTGGCACATCGTGCGCGCGCTTTCGGCATGCAGGTGCACTACAGCAATCGACGCAGACTCTCGCCGGAAGAAGAACAGGGAGCTGTTTTTCATGAGGACGCCGCTTCCCTGCTGCGTGTAAGCCAGTTTCTTTCGCTGAATGCGCCATCCTCGGAGCAGACGCGCCACTTCCTCCGGACAGAAAACATTGATCTACTGCCTGCTGGCGCAATCGTCATCAACACAGCACGCGGCGCACTGGTAAAGGACGACGACCTGATCGCAGCGCTGAAGTCCGGACGGATTGCCTCTGCGGGACTGGACGTCTTCGAAGGCGAACCAAACCTGAACCCCGGCTATCTCGACCAGCCAAACACATTTCTGCTGCCACACATCGGCAGTGCCACGGTGGAGACACGCACGGCGATGGGAATGCTGGCGCTGGACAACATTCAGGCCGTACTGAGCGGGAAACCCGCGCCCACGCTGCTGCGGGATTGAACCGTAACCGAAAACAACTTCGTATAACGGAACGGGTACACTCCAGAAATGCCTGACCCTGTAGCAAAGCAGCTTCGCGTGGTAGCCATTGGTGGGGGCACAGGCCTCTCCACGCTGCTGCGCGGCCTGAAGCGCTACGTGGACCCTGCGGACGGAGATGGTCACAACAAGGACACGTGTCTCAACGCACCATGCCGCATTCGCAAACTGTCCGCACTGGTCACCGTGACGGATGACGGCGGCTCTTCCGGACGTCTCCGTGAAGACCTGCAGATGCTCCCTCCGGGCGATGTGCGCAACTGCGTCGCAGCCCTCAGCGAAGATGAACGCCTGCTGACCAAGCTGTTCCAGTACCGCTTCCCTGAGGGCGGGACAACGCATGCCCTCTCCGGTCATTCGTTTGGCAATCTTTTTCTGGCCGCGCTGACAGCCATTCACGGAGGCGATTTCGCCAAAGCCGTGCAGGCCTCGTCGCATATTCTGGCCGCGCGCGGCAACATCTATCCGGCTACGAACTCGCCTGTGACGCTGTCTGCCATCATGGATGACGGCTCCGTGGTTCATGGCGAAACGAACATCACCGCGTCGAAACAACGCATTGCTGAACTGCGCATGCATCCCTCCGATGCACCTCCGATGCAGGAGGCACTGGAAGCGATTCGTGAAGCAGACATGATCACAGTGGGCCCCGGTTCGCTCTTCACTTCTCTCATCACAAACCTGCTGGTGAAGGGCATTCCAGAGGCGATTGCAGCATCCAAAGCGAAGCGTGTGTACATCGGCAACCTGATGACACAGGCGAATGAATCCATTGGCCTGACCGCTTCAGAACACATGGAACGTATCCAGTCGCATACAGGCGGCCAACGGCTGTTCGACATTGCACTGTTGAACACTGCACCCATTTCGCCAGCCCTTCTACAGCACTACGCCAGCAGCGGCCAGTTGCCCATTGAGGCCGATCTCGAACGCATTCGCGCTATGGGGGTAACGCCCGTCACCGGCAGCTTTGTGCATGAAGACACGGTGCTGCGCCATGACTACGACCGCGTTGCCGACGCCCTGATGGATCTGACGGAGCGCGAGCCATCGTGATGAACCACACGCCACTTTTGCAAGGCTACGGCGTTCGCCTTGAGCCGCTGTCCACCACACACATTCCTGCGCTGACCGACATCATTCTCGATGAATCCATCTGGCGCTACATGAATCCGCGCCCTAGAACGCCGGAGGACGTGACGACACTTGTCGAAGATTCTCTTCTGCAGGCGGAACAAGGGCTGGTGGAACCGTGGGTGACCTTTGTGGGCGATGAAGCGGTGGGCGCCACTCGTTTTCTGGATATCCAGAGGGCTCATCGCGCTGCCGAGATCGGCTTTACCTGGCTGGCGAAACCGTGGCGTTCCAGCGGTGTGAATCCACGCGTGAAGCTGCTGCAGATGACCTACGGATTTGAAACGCTTGGTCTGCGCCGCATCGCACTTAAGACGCACCACGAGAATCTGCACTCACAAAACGCCATGTTGAAGCTGGGCGCGCAATACGAAGGCACCTTTCGCAATCACATGATCCTGCCTGACGGATCGACGCGTCACACGAAGTGGTACAGCATCATTGCGGAAGACTGGCCCGGGGTGAAAGCGCAGCTCCTGGAACGTATTGCAGGCGAACCGATACATCGCAGGGCCTGATCACCCTCCGACTCGCTACAATGGAAGGATGGTCGAAACCACTCCCTTTGCGGAGAATGCCGCATCCGCCACCGCCTCCAACGAACGCAATATCCGCCGCACCGCACTGCCGAACGGCATGATGGTGCTGACCGAACGTATGCCGCATGTGCGCTCCGTCAGCCTGGGCGTCTGGATCAGCACCGGATCGCGCGATGAACAGGCGGAAGAGAACGGCCTCTCGCACTTTGTAGAACACATGGTGTTCAAGGGCACCACGACACGCTCTGCCCGCGACATTGCCCGTGAAACCGATGCCATCGGCGGCAACCTGGACGCATTCACCGGTAAAGAGACCGTCTGTTTCAACATCAAAGTGCTGGATACAAATGTGCCCGCCGCCATGAATATCCTTGCCGACCTGGTCCTGAACCCGACGTTCACACCGGACGACATTGCACGCGAACAGTCCGTGGTGCTGGAAGAGATCAAGATGGACGAGGACAACCCCGACTACCTGATCCACGAAATCCATACGGCAAACTTCTGGAAGAACGATCCGCTGGCGCGCTCCATCCTGGGCACGGCGAAAACCGTTTCCAGTTTTGATGAAGCCGCTGTGCGCCGTTTTCATTCCGAACGCTTCTCCCCGTCCAACATGATTTTTTCTGCTGCCGGTCATCTGGAACATGAAGAGATGATCGCGGAGATAACGCGCTACTTTGGTGCGCTGGCTGCGACATCAGACACTCCAGCGCGCTTTCCCGAACCGGCAGCAACACCGCACATCACGCTGCGCAACAAGAAGTCGTTGGAGCAGGTGCAGATTTGCCTCGGCGTGCCTGCGCCGCGCGTGGATCATCCCGATCGTTACGCGCTATATCTTCTCAGCAGCATCCTTGGCGGCGGCATGAGTTCGCGTCTGTTCCAGTCCGTACGTGAAGAGGCTGGGCTGGCTTACTCGATCTATTCAGAACTGTCGCCCTTCCGCGATACCGGCGCGTTGAGCATCTATGCGGGAACCTCGATTGAAAAAACGCAGGAGATGCTGCGCCTGATCCTGGAAGAGTTCCGCCGCATCAAGGCTGAACCTGTCAGCGACGACGAACTGCTGCGCGCGAAGAACCAGAGCAAGGGCAACATCGTTCTCGGTCTTGAAAGCTCCTCGTCACGCATGAGCAACCTCGCGCGTCAGCAGATGTACTATGGCCGATTCAACACCGTGGACGAAGTTATCGCGGACGTGGATCGTGTTACCGCCGCCGATGTGCAGCGGCTTGCTGTTGCATTGCTGCAGCCGGAGAAGATTTCGCTGACGCTGCTGGGAAACCTCGGCGACCTGAAGGTTACACGCGACGATCTACAGTGCTAACGAGCGAACGCAGCGGATCCGCCGCATTCGCTGCGTTCGTTCTTGTACGGCACCCAGATATTTTTAAGGCACCCAGATGCGATACAGCAGCAGGCACAGGGCTGTTGCGATCGCGGCCAGCAACAGGCCGCTGGTACGACGCTTGTAGATGAAGAAGATCAGCACCAGTCCCGAAAGCGATACCAGCGTGAGCAGGATAGCGGAGCCGTCAATCACCCACGACCACACCTTGCCGCTATCACGCCCTTTGTGAAGGTCGTTGATGACAGCGACGAAGCCCGCCTTCGTTTCCACCACCTGGTACTTCGCCGTTGCGCGATCGACGGTGGTGTCTGCGCTGTAGCCGGGGCCACGAAAGCTGAAAGTGATCTGGTCATCATCCACGCGCAGGTCTTCGGTATTCACCGCGCCATGTACGTGGTCCGTGTTGCGGATATGCTCCACGATGGCCAACGTGTCGGGATGTTCCTTCGGCCCCATCTCCTTCGCGGACAGTGAACCGCTAAGGTTCTTAACCACCTCGCCATGGGAGAAATACTCCGCATGGTTCAGCGTGAGTCCCGTCACGGCAAAGAACAACACCACGGCGAAGCTCACCATGGACAGGTAGATATGCAGCCAGCGCGAGACGATCGCGGTCTGCTTACGCAGACGCACCCGGAGAGGCTGCTGCGCCTTTCCGGGTGTGCTGTGATGACTTTCGGGTTTAGTGGAAGGATTAGTGCTTGCGGTAGTCAAGCTGCACCACTCCCAGTTCGTCGCTCGCCGGCAACGTCTTTGCCGCGGGCGTGCCGTTGAAGTTGATCTCCTGGCGCAGCAGCGAGTGTCCGCCGTGCTCACGCGCAGCCTCAATCACCACGGTGTACGTGCCTGCCTTCACCAGCTTGCCGTTGTTGTCCTTACCGTCCCACTTCAGCGTGTACGAACCGGGTACGCGCGTGGCGCTGGAGACCGTTGCGGAGATGTCCGTGCCTTCGCTCAGGTTGCGCAGCTGGTCATCGCGATACCACCCCTTCAATTCATTCAGCCAGCGCGGGTTCTTGAACCACAGCGCAATGGTGCGGACCGGATACTTGTCCTTGTCTTCGATCCACACCGCAACATACGGGCGACGATAACGCGGATTATCCATGCGCGGCAGTTCCAGCTTGATCTGCAGTTCCATGGCTTGATTCCAATTGGTACCAGCCTGCGGTGCGGCAGCGCCCGCCTTCACAATGTACGCAGCACGCTCCAGCTTCGGCTCTGCGTAGTTCGTCCAGCCGTTGCTGCGAATCTCTTTACCCGCAGCGGTCACGATGAGGTACTGTGCCTCCGGGTGACGCTGCATCAGCGCCTGCGATTCACGCGGCGACAGAATGGACAATGCTGTGGCCAGTGCGCCTGCGGTGGTTGCATCCTGCGCGATGACGCTGGAGGACAACACCTGCGATGCAGGCGTGGCTGTGCGCGGATCAATGAGATGCGACATGTGCTCGCCCGCAACATCAAACCCGCGGCGATAACTACCGCTGGTGGCAATGGCGCGATCGCGCAGCACCACGGTGTCGATGGCGGCATCGTTCTCGGTGTGCGCCTGTGGATTGGCAACATCCACCCGCTGCGTGAGCGCGCCACGCGTAACAATGTCGCCGCCAACATTCAGCATGACGCCTGTCGCACCCGCATGCAGAGCGGCTTCCGCAGCCTTCTCCGTGATCCAGCTCTTCGTGAACGTGGCAAGAACCAGCGGCGCCCCGCCCAGACGTGTCGCCGTGCCATGGACGCGATCCAGTGACCAGTGCGGCTGCTTCATGGCCTGCACCACAGCAGCAAGCTGTTCCGTGGAAGGCGCTGCACCCTTTACCGCCGCGCTACGCCACACCTTGGCAGCCGTCTCGCTGGACGCATTCAGAACACCGCCCGTCTCGCCCTGCCATGCATCGAAGCGCGCCAGCACTTCCATCAACTCCGGCGATACCTTCACCGCAACGCCACGCGTCCGCTGCCAGCGCGAAAATTCACTGTCAGCATTCCATGCGCTGAGCTTTACCGACAGACGATCAAACTCCGCAAGAGCCGCCTTCTCCGCCACACGCGCATCGTGCTGCGACGGTGCGCTGATGGCCGCATCCAGCGATGTTCCCAGCACATTCTCATGCGAAAAACCCCATGTACCCGCAGCATCCTTCGCCGGAGTCACCGTGAGTTCCGCCGCATGTGCCGCCACAAAACCAGGCAGCAGACCCAATGTAATAGCAGCCAAAGAGGTAACGCTACCTCTCATAATCGAAACAGTCTTTTTCACAAACACATCTCCCGGAGGTGAAATCCGTACAGGGGAAAACCTTGCTGCTCATTGATATCGACGTTGAAACGCAGGAATTTGTTGCGATTTAAGGACGAGGCTGGCCTTCTCCCTGAGGGCGCTGACCGCCAGCGGGTCCACCCGGTCCACGTCCCTGCGGCTGCTTCTCCATGTAAGCGGTGGCCTCATCCATGTCGACCTTGCCGTCATGGTTCGTATCAATCGCCTCAAACTGCGCCTGCATACGATCCGGCATCTCTTCCTTGATCAGAAAACCGTCCTTGTTCGTATCCCACTCGTCAAAGAGGTGCTCGGCGCGCTGACGGGGTGTCTGCTGGCGCATGCGAAGTTCCGCTGTGGACAGTGTGCCATCGCCGTCCTTGTCCAGCGTCTTCAGCGCAGCAGGAGCATTCGCAATTTCCGCCGCGGAGAGAATGCCGTCCTTGTCCACATCCAGCGCAATCATGATGGGGTCCATGCTGTTGAAGTTGCCGCGACCAACAGGGCGCCCCTGAGGGTCAGCCTGCTTGCCGGACATGGCGGCGATCTCTTCTTTGGTCAGCTTGCCGTCGTGATTGGTATCGCCACGCTCAAAGAGCGGCTTCATCCGCTCAGGCACTTCGTCCGCCGTCAGAACGCCGTCGCCATTCTTGTCCAGCAGCATCAGGCGCTGCTCCAGGTCGCTGGTGGCAGTCTTGTCTTCCAGGCGCGGACTGTATTCCGCTGATGTGATCTGCCCATCGCCATTCTTATCCAGCTTCAGCAACGACTGCGATGCCGCAGCGATCTCCGCAGCGGAAAGCTGGCCGTCACCGTCCGTGTCCAGCGCTTCCAGAAGAATGCGCTTCGGCGGTCCACCACCAGGTCCCTGTGCAACAGCGGCCGTGGAAAGAAGAATGGGCAGGGCGAACAACAGGTGCGAGGGCTTCATCGGGAAACGATCCTGAGGAGAATGCGGACTGAATACGTCCTTATTCTTTGTAGGACATATTTAGTCCTAGATCAAGCACAAAATTCCAAAGCCGCAAGATGCGCCATGCGATAAACGCCCATTTCCGAGGAAGATGGCTACGCCGGAGGCAGGCCATCCACCACCGTCACGCCCGCTGGAGGCGTGAAACGGAAGTCCGCATCCGAGGCTGCGACGTTCTCTTTCATGTCGCGGAAGGCAAACTCCGTCACCGTGCCGTCAATCTCTTCGATGCGCAGGCCGGTGATGACTCCCGTCGCTGCGACCACCGTCACCGCAATGCGCTGCACGCGCTGGTCGCCGGGCGACATCTCATAGCGAGGCGTTCCGCTCAGCGTCACTTCCCCACTGCCTGCTGGCGTTACCTTCAGGTTATCCAGCTCCTTTTCCAGCTTTGTGTGGCCCAGCAGAAAGCGCAGCGGCGAACGCATGTCATCCAGTTGTTTTGCCGGAACTCGCTGCGCCTGCGGATCACCCGGCGTGTAGCTGATGGCGTATTTGCCGTCCAGCACGAACAGTTTCCCGTTGCTGTACTGCCAGCGCATACGCCCCGGCTTCTTCAACAGCAGCGTGCCGCTCTCAGTCCGCTGCTGGCCCATGCCGCTGTAATGCTCAGTGTAGGACGAGCGCAGAGTGGCCAGATGGTTGTAGTGATCGTCGATTTTCGATGCAATGGCATGGACATCCTGTGCATGCACTGACCCAGTCAACACAGCCACCGCGGCAAATCCTGTAAGAAACTTCATCGTTTTGCTAAGACGCACAAACTCTCCCGGTAGTCATCCCGTACAGACGAAAGGCGCAGCCGAAGCTGCGCCTCTTCAAACACCAGAACCCGCTACTGAATGGGCTGGGTGCAGGCAGTGCCGCCTTTGGGGTCGTACTTGATCTGCTGCGAATCGTCTGAGCAAAACCCGCGGTCGCCGGTGTTGCCCACCTTCTGCGGAACAGCGGTGATCTCGTACGAGGTGTACTGATCCTGGTTGTTAATCGTCACCTTGTTGCAGTTCACCAGCGCGAAGGTGTAACCCGCCTTCTCGCCACCTGCCAGATCGGTAGGCAGCAGGCCTGCTGCTGCGGGAGTAGGAGCTGCTCCCTTATCGCCACCCAGCGCTGCCAGCGAACAGGCGTAACCATTAGCGGGATACGTCTGCTGATACTGCAACTGCGCCGCCACAATGGCGCGGATGGACTGGATGGCTGATGTCTCGTTACCCTGGCGCTTGATACGCGTAATGTTGGGGATCGCGAAGGTGGCGATGATGATGATGATGGACATCACGATCAGCAGTTCAATGAGTGTAAAGCCCTCATCCTGGCGCGATGTACGGTGGCGGTTCGGGAAAGTCATGCGGATCCTCAGCGAGTTCGTCAGCCCTGCTCTGAGAGACGGAGCGGAAAGCGAATCGACAACACAAACTGTAGCAAAAAGAAGTCAGGTCTGTTGTGTATGGGGTAAAGCGAAAATTTACTGAGCGGGCAATGTGTAGGTGAAGTCATAACTATGGCCGGATTTGTCGATGGCGATCTGCAGGGTACCTTCAATCCCCTTTAAATCGCCGGTCCCGGTATTTGGAAGCACGCTGACCTCCATGACGCCACTCTTCGGATTGGTGGAATCCATGGTCGCCTTGTGCGAAAAGACGAATGTCCCGGACTTGCCATTAATCTTCACGTTCATCGTTTCCAGTGCCACATAGGCCATCGTCGTTCCGACCGCAGTGGTGGTCATTTCGCCTTTGCTGGTGCCTTCGATGTCACCGCTCCACACCTTGTCAATGGTCATGCGGCCAAGCCCCGCAGCTTTGCCGATTTCGCTGGCCTCTGCCGGTTTTACGGCCACCTGGAATGTTCCTGTTGCATGCATCTTCGCGATCCTTTCAGAGCTTGGTTTCGTTGTCCCGCTTGCGATTCTCCTGCCCTGCGAAAAAGCGCAACTCGGAAGAACCAGCATAAGGAACGCGGCCATACGAAACAGGGAGATGCGGTTCATCAGCCCAGCTTAGCAAATCGTCACCGCTGGCCTGTGGATTTGATTGCGACGGGGAAAGCAACAGCAAAACGACTTCTACCCAAAGCCACGCGATACACATCAGCATCAGGATGCCGCAGACATTCCAAAGCGAAGACAGCAGCGTCTCAGGACGCGCTGCGTCAATGTGTTCGTATCCCTCCCCAAGGAACAAAAACACAGAGATCACAGTTGCCGCGCAGGACAAAATCAATCGCTTCAGGTTTACTTGCGTCATCTTCTTCGTTGGATGCGTGGCTCCGAAGAAAGTCGTGTTCGGAGTTCTAAAACTGATATCACAGGCCGCTTTTCAACCGGAACGTCTTCACCACTTCCGCAGGGTCCCTGTGCTCGCCTTCCACTTCGTGATTCATCGCCTGCATCTGGGCTTCGGAGATTTTTCCGGTCAGCATTTGAAGTGCCTTCAGGGCCGCAGGATGCGTCCGCAGCATGTCCTCACGAACCAACGGAACGGCCTGGTACGGCGGAAAGTAATGACGATCATCCGCGAGCACGCGAAATCCCATCGCTGGAATCGCACCGTCTGTGGAATTACCACTGACGATGTCCACCTGGTGGCTCTGTAATGCGCGATACAGCAGTCCGAGATCCATCACGCGCGGTGACCCCTGAAAGTGCAGATCATACGCAGCCTGCAGCCCACGAAGGCCGTCCGGACGCTCCTCAAACTCGTATCCCACACCCAGTTTCAGCGATGACGCTGCACTCGCGAGTTCGCTCAATAGGGTGAGATGAAGTCGATCCGCATCTTCGCTCCGCATCACCATAGCAAAGGTATTTTCAAAGCCCAGCGATGGCATCACACGCACGCCATATCGTTCGCGATAGATGCGAGCGACTGTATCGAAGACACGCTGTGGATCGTGGTCAAGCGGCTGTTTCAGGATGGAGGTCAACGCCGTTCCGCTGTACTCCACATAAGCGTCAATGCGACCGGAGACAAGCGCCTGGTGAGCGATGTAACTCCCTCCAAGATAGAAGCGACGGTCGACCGGTTCCCCCTGTGCTTCGATCTCCTGGGCCAGCAGTTCCCCTAGTAAAACCTGCTCTGTAAAGTTCTTCGCACCGATGACAATGCGTGAACCATGCGGCGGATTACATGCCGTCAACAACAGAAGGAATAGCGGCAGCACGAATGCCGCTTTGCGTCTCACTGCGGCCTCCGCACTTCCACCCGATGTTCAATCCATCCAAGAATTGCATCCGCAAAGAGCGCGAGCAACGCAGCGGGAATGGCACCTAATAGAACGAAACGGTTATCCACGGACGCCACGCCGCGAAAGATAAATTCGCCCAGACCGCCTGCGCCAATGGCTGCTGCAATCGTTGCCACACCAACGCAGGTAACAGTCGCTGTGCGAAGTCCAGCGAGCAGAACACTGGCAGAAAGCGGCAATTCCACTTTGGTCAGCCGCTGCCAGCCCGTCATGCCAAGTGCATGGCTCACGTCGATCAGTGCCGGGTCAATGCCCTGTATGCCCACGTAGGTATTGCGGAGAATCGGCAGCAACGCATAGCCGGTAAGCGCAAGGATGGCGAGCCTTGCCGCGTTTTCCCCGAGCCACGGTACTGGCAGCAGCAGACCAAAGAGTGCAAGGCTTGGCACAGTCTGCACCACGTTTGCAAATCCGATGACAGGCTTTGCCCATCGCTCATGCCGTGTGAGCCAGATGCCCGCAGGAATGGCGATGAGCGATGCGAACAACATCGCAGACGCCGTAAGCCACAGATGCTCAAAGGTCAGTTGCAGAAGCTCATGCAGATGCAGGCGAAGGAAGCTCATGACTCTGCCTCCGTGAAGCGCTGCACCGCCGCCACGTATTCCTTCACTGCGGGAATCTGAGAGTGCAGGACTTCCCGCGAAGGCAGATCAGCAACGATGCTTCCCTTGTCCAGCAGCAGTATCCGATCCGCAAGAAAGACCGCTTCCTGTAAATCATGCGTAACGATCACTGCGGTCTCCTGCAGTTTCGTCAGCAGGTCGCGCAGCATGGTCTGCATCTCTGCGCGCGTCAGCGGATCGAGCGCGCCGAAGGGCTCGTCCAGCAGCAGGATGGAAGGATCGGCAGCCAGCGCACGCGCCACACCTGCACGTTGACGCTGCCCACCAGACACTTGCCACGGCATGCGTTCCGCAAACTTCGCCGGATCGAGTCCCGTCATGGCAAGCAGTTCGCGTACGCGCAATTGCCGCTCCGTCAGTGGCGTTCCCGCAAGCTCCAGAGGCATGGCCACGTTGCGTTCGATGGTCAGGTGAGGATAGAGCCCCGTCTCCTGAATGACGTAGCCAATGCGGCGCCGCAACGCCAACAGATCGCCCGCGCCAACGACTTCGCCATCGATCAGCACTGTTCCAGAAGTTGGCGATACCAGTCCGTTGATGGTGCGCAGCAGTGTCGTTTTGCCGCTGCCGGAACGACCAAGCAGGGCCGTTGTCGTTCCCGCCTCCAGCCGCAGCGAAATGCTGTTGAGAATAGCAACGCCCTCGCCGGAATGTTTCCGGGAGGGCGCTGCGTCCACTGTCACGTCGCGGAACTCAATGGCCGCGCCGTTCATGGGTATCTACTCGACCGACTCGTCCGGCTCGATACCTTCCGGTCCGTCCAACTCCGGTGCATCCACATCGGCGGGCACAGGCGCGTTAAAGGCATCATCGTTGACAGCAGACACCGGGGCGGCGCTGCCCTGCCCCTTGACGCGAACCACCGTGATCTTCGTGAAGCCTTCCTTGAACGACGGCGGACGCAGGCGTTCTGCCATCTTCTGCATCACGTCATCGGCCACGCGGCGTTCGCGCTTGCTGTTGCGGTCCACGCAAACGGCCAGCGGCACGTCAAAGTACACGGCCTGCACCTCGTAGCCGAACGAGCGTGCCATCTTGATCCACTGGCGGCGCTCGTGGGCGCTGAGGTTGGTGGCATCCACGTAGTTCCACGGCATCTTGGCAATCAGGCGTGCACGCAGCAATGAACGCAACGTGCTGAACACCAGACCGCTGTAACGCTGGTCCGTAATGTCGTCAAAGAGGATGTTGCGCAGCATGTCGCTGCTGAGGGGAGACACACCACGGCGCTTGAACCACGTCGTCTTGCCACTGCCGGGAAGGCCAATGGTCAGAACAACATAGCCACGCGGAGCGGACTTGTCACCCGCCGCAACCGACGGCGGTTCCTCAGGAGCGCTCACCAGCGATTCCGGCTGTGTTTCCACTTCAATTTTGCCGGGAGCAACTGGCTCCACCTCAACCGTTTCCGGCTCGGCTTCAGCAGCTATTTCCGTTTTTGCAGGCGATTCGGGGTAACTCGGCTGCAGCGCTGCAGGCTGATCCTGTGGGATCTCCTGCCCAATCTTTCCGGTGGCCTCGCTGTTGTTGGGGCCACGCTTACCACGTCTTTTCATCTTGTTGCGGATCCAGTCCCGCATAGCCGGTTTGTAACACACCACGCGCCTCAGGCCAAACTCGACAGGAATCTGCGACGGCTCCCCTGACGTTTCACACAGCGGAATTGCGCCACCCCACAGCGCACCCGCTACACTGGTTGCGACGGACGAAACGGCGTTCGCCGTAACCCTGAGAGGAAGCTAAAGACACGTCATGGCAGTAAAGGTAGGCATCAACGGATTTGGCCGTATCGGCCGCAACGTCTTCCGCACCGCACTCGACAACCCTGAAATCGAGTTTGTGGCCGTCAACGACCTGACCAGCCCTGCGACGCTGGCGCACCTGCTCAAGTACGACTCCATCCTCGGCAACCTGCACAAGCACGAGATCGAAGCGGGCGATGACTACATCAGCGTCAACGGCAAGAAGATCAAGGTTTTTGCCGAGCGTGACCCCGCCAAGCTACCCTGGGCAGAAGTTGGCGCACAGATCGTGGTGGAATCCACCGGCCACTTCACCGACGCCACCAAGGCCAAGGCTCACCTGGGCGAGACCGTGAAGAAGGTCATCATCTCCGCTCCTGCCACTAACGAGGACGTAACCCTGGTGCTGGGCGTGAACGGCGACAAGTACGACGCCGCAAAGCATCACGTCATCTCCAACGCCAGCTGCACCACCAACTGTCTTGCGCCGGTCGTCAAGGTGCTGCATGACACCTTCGGCATCACCAGCGGCATCATGACCACGATCCACAGCTACACCAACGATCAGGTCATCCTGGACTTCCCGCATAAGGACCTGCGCCGCGCCCGCGCTGCAGCCCTGAACATGATCCCGTCGACCACAGGCGCTGCCAAGGCCCTGAAACTGGTCATTCCTGAGATGGACGGCAAGCTGGACGGCTTCTCCATGCGCGTGCCCACGCCGAACGTCTCCGTGATCGACCTGACGTTCAACACGGAAAAACCGATGACCGTCGCCAGCATCAACGACGCTATCCAGTCCGCCAGCGAAGGCGCTCTGAAAGGCATCCTTGGCTACACGGACAAGGAACTGGTCAGCAGCGACTTCAAGGGCGACGACCGCTCCTCCATCTTCGACTCGAAGCTGACCAAGGTCATCGGCGATAAGACGGGCAAGGTCATCTCCTGGTACGACAACGAGTGGGGCTACAGCTCGCGCGTGAAGGACCTGATCCTGTTCCTGGTAAGCAAGGGCCTGTAAGTTTCATAACCACGACAGGCAAACGGGTGCGACATGCGTCGCACCCGTTTCGTTTTCTTCAGAGAATAGCTTCGAATAAAAGCAAGGATGCAAACAGCTTCGAATAGAAGCAAGGACGCTAACAACTTCGAATAAAGCAAGGATGCACAAAACCAGCGAAGCTCATACGAACGAAGTTCGTCATCCTGAGCGAAGCCGAAGGACCTGCTTTCCTCTCAGGCAACTGAGATGCATCACGCGAGTCAGTTATCCATTTCCTTGAAAATTCCAGTAGCGCGAAAAGCAAGCAGGTCCTTCGACTGCACTCCGCTACGCTTCGTTTCGCTCAGGATGACGGGCCGTGAATTGTAGCGGAGTTACCCCACCTTTTCATCCGCGCTGGGCCCATACGTCGCAGGCACGGTCGCATCCAGCAGCCGCAGGTAGACCGTCAACTGGCCGCGATGGTGTGCCAAGTGGGTAAAGTTCTCTGCCACCTGCTGCAGCCGCGAAGCGCTGCTGACCACTCGACCACCAATCTTCAGGTTCCAGCTTCCCTCCCACGCGCCTTCGCTGACATGGGACAGCGCGGAGTCTGCCTTGGCGAGCGCAGCATCCGCATACACCAGCAGCGCTTCGCGCGAATCCTGCGCCACGGGACGGAAGTCCTTCCCGGCGTGAGGGTCCGTCAATTCCATCTCGTCTGTCGTGAGCACCAGGGCAATCCACGCCGGCATCTGCGCCACCAACGCCGCCAGATAACCTAGTTCCATCGACTTCTCATGCGGCTTCCAGGTGTTTTTGCCTTCCGGCACCTGTGCCAGCACTTTTTTGTTCAACGCATGTTCCCTCTGCAACTGGCCCGCAAAAAACGACACCGCATCCATCGCCATCACCTCACGTGAAAACGATACGCCGGGTGCACCAGGTTCGCGAAGCTAACCTGGGTACTCGCTCAGGCGCGAACCCGCTGACTTGCTCACTTGCAGCGCGGCTGTTTTCATAGACACATGACCCTGTCCACCGCTCTGCACGCCGACCGCGCCAAACTTCTCAGCCTGATTGCAAAGCTCAGCTTCCGACTAGGTGATTTCACGCTGGCTTCAGGCGCCAAGAGCGATTACTACATCGACTGCCGCACTACGACACTGGATGCAGAGGGTGGCCGTCTGAGCGGACTCGTCTTCGCGGAACTGATTCGCCAGCACGCTCCCCACGCAGTAGCCGTGGGCGGCCTGACGATGGGCGCAGACCCGCTGGTGAGCAATACGGCGTCTGCCACAGCCTGGTATGCGCTGGAACATCCTGCAGCGACACCCGTGCACGGCTTCCTCGTCCGCAAGGCGCTAAAGCAGCACGGCACCGGACGCCAGATTGAGGGCTATGTGCGCGAAGGCGCTTCCGTGGTCGTGGTGGACGACGTCTGCACCACCGGCGGCAGCACCATCACCGCCATTGAAGCCGTAAAGGCCGCGGGCATGACCGTTGCAGCCGTGCTCTGCCTTGTGGACCGCGAACAGGGTGGACGCGCGAACATTGAAGCGGCCATTGGCAATGCGCCGTTCCTCAGCGTCTTCACCGCAAGCGATGTCCGCGCGGAAAAGCTGACGCAGATCTAAACCGGATCGCCCGCTTCGCTTACCGTCACGCCCTGCTTCGTAAACGCCACCTTGCACACACCGCACTTCGGGCATGCGCGCCCTTTGCGATGAAGAATCTGTGACGTGAGAAATACCTTGCCGCAGTGGAAACAGGTCACTGCGGCATTGTTGCCATACCAATCTTCGCCCAGCGCGAGGTCATCCTTGTTCAACAAACGCATACATCCATCGTATGCCGTGTGCAGGCGTTTAGCAGAACGCAGCCAACTCCTTTGCCAGTTGCCGCCACGTCGCAGCGATGCCTTCAACTTCCTGCGCAGGATCAGGGCCGCTCAACAGGCAGGTACGTCGATACGCTTTGCCAAACTGCAGTAACGCCCACATTTCGTATTCCGCGATCCAGCCACATGCAGCACTGAGGCGTTGAAAATCCATATAGCGCGGCGCTTCCTTTAACCGCACTGGGTCCTGCCAGTCCTCTGTAAACCGCACCAGCCGCGGCTCAAAGGCAAAGCGATTCAGGAAGACGCCTTCTTCCACACTTCCAAAATAGAAACCGGAACCCCATAGACGGACGATGCTGCAGTGTTCCAGAGGAAGCGTGTATTGCGTGGAACGCTTGCCCTCAAGATCGGCCTGCCGCGCGAAGCCATACGTCAGCAGCAGATTACCTTCCGATCTGCGGATGTCGCAGCCCCAGAGCCAACACTGCTGATGCAGCAAAGCCGAGCCGCGGCGGAGGACTTGCGGCAGTTCTCGCCGCATTCTCCGTCCGCCCAGGCCAGGTTTCAAAGAGAAAAAAGACGCGGACAACACTAGGCAGCGCGCTGTCCGCGTTCGGGGAACATCATGGCAAAGGGGCAGTCATAGTTGCCCCACGCCCTGGGTCCCGCGGCAAATTCTTCATCCGTCAACAACGCATCATTCAGGAGAAGCTCCAGTGCTTCGCGATCCATTCCCTGCCCGATGAAGACAATCTCCTGACGACGATCGCCATAGGGCTGCTGCCACACACTCTGGTAGTAGTCGAGCGTCTCCGGATCATCGATGTCCACCGTCTCCATCGCGGCCATCCAACGCGCCTGCGGTTCCATCGCCATGTTTCTGCCTGCGATGGAGAAGAGGATCAGGTCATCCTGCGCCGTTGCGAGCCACAGAAATCCCTTTGCGCGCAGCACATTCGGCAGAGGATCGTTCGTCAACTCTTCCAATCGCTGCGGATGAAACGGTCTGCGTGCGCGATAGACAAAGCTGGTAATGCCATACTCCTCCGTCTCCGGCGTGTGGACGTTGTTCAGCTCCTGAATCCATCCGGCAGAGTTCTCCGCCTCTTCCATGTTGAACAGGCCGGTGTTGAGGATGGTTTTCAACGGCACCGCACCGCGCTCCGCATACACAACGTGCGCCTTCGGGTTCAGATGGTGCAGCACACCTTCCACGCGCGCAAG
Source organism: Terriglobus sp. RCC_193 (assembly GCF_041355105.1). Classification (NCBI taxonomy): domain Bacteria; kingdom Pseudomonadati; phylum Acidobacteriota; class Terriglobia; order Terriglobales; family Acidobacteriaceae; genus Terriglobus; species Terriglobus sp. RCC_193. The sequence goes on from NZ_JBFUPK010000001.1 coordinate 1,210,574, forward strand.
CTCCGCGATAGAGACAAGGTCTGTCTTGTTCAACACCAGCACATTCGCAAACTCCACCTGATCGATCAACAAGTCGGACAGTGTGCGCTCGTCCTCTTCTCCCATGGATTCGCCACGATCGCGCAGATCGTCTGCGGAATCCAGATCCCTCAGAAAACTGGAGGCATCCACCACCGTCACCATCGTGTCCAGCTTCGCCGCGCTTGATAACGAGCGTCCTGTCTCGTCGATGAATGTGAAGGTAGCGGCCACCGGCAATGGCTCCGAGATGCCCGTGGATTCAATCAGCAGATAGTCGAAGCGGCCTTCATGCGCAAGGCGCGACACCTCCTGCAACAGGTCCTCACGCAGCGTGCAGCAGATGCAGCCGTTGGTCATCTCCACCAGCTTTTCTTCCGTGCGGCTTAACCCCGCGCCCTGGGCCACCAACTGCGAATCGATATTGATCTCACTCATATCGTTCACGATCACCGCCACACGCAACCCCTCGCGGTTGGCCAGCACATGATTCAGCAGCGTGGTCTTTCCCGCACCAAGAAATCCCGACAACACGGTCACAGGCAGTTGCATTTCAAATCCCCTCACCCTCTACTATTGCGAACTAATTCCTATTTATAGAGGATGGCTATCGCTAATGCAACTCCGTTTGCATTTAAAGAACGCATTGATTGGTTTAGGGGACTGCGCGTTTTACTGGCAATCGGGGCACACGCCAAACAGTGTGAACTCGTGCCCGGTTACACGAAACCCGCGCGCCAACCGGGGTTTCACCTGCATGGCACAGCCCGCAACCTCATATACCTTGCCGCAGGTGTTGCAGTGAAAATGGTGGTGATGTTCCTTCCCCGCACGCTCGTAGCGCGTCGGAATGCCGGGAAGCTCCACGGCCTGCAACCATTCTTCTTCCAGCAGTGCGCTCACGTTGCGATAGACCGTAGCCAGGCTAAGCCCCTTCACATCGCCGCGAGCGCTTTGCAATATCTCCTCCGGCGAAAGCGGTCGGTCGGTCTTGTCAAAGGCACTGCGGATGGCCTGTTTCTGGCGCGTATTTCGTTGGGTCGTCATCAGGGCTCTCAGCGAAGTCTATCGTTGCAGGGGCATCCGCGCCCATCTTCGCCCTTTCATCGCCTACAATCAACCTATGGCAGCGCGGACGGAATCCCCTGAACTCATCGTACGATCGGCGACGAATCTTCGCCGCGAGATCAGCGCCCGCAACCTGGCCGACGCACATGAAACAACCTACGGCAGCATCCCTTCCGTCTTGTTTTGTGAAGATGAAAACGGTCAGCACGGTAACTTTCATCCCGCAAGTTACAAGCGCATTCTTGCCAATCCGGATTGGGCGGAGCGGCTCGGCAAGGCATACACCGCGTCCAGCCGCATTATGCGCGGCAACGAACGCAGCCGCGGCGAACTGGATTGCGCTGCAAGTTCCGATGCGTTGCTGATGAACATCTTCTGCCATCCGCAGACACTGCGATCCAAACGCCTGCAATCCCTGCTGAACATCGATCCCGACGCAGCACCTGCATTTGGTTTCCGCGTGCGCACATCACTTCGCGACGGCCATGACGATCGCACGGAGATGGATATGCGCATCGGCGATCTGCTGGTGGAAGCGAAGTTGAGCGAGTCCGATTTTCAGACAGCGCGACCCGACCTGCTGCGGCGTTACGAAGCGTTCGAAGAGGTCTTCGAAACCGATCGGCTTCCCCGGTCGCGCAATCTGTTTCGCAGCTATCAGCTTCTGCGCGGCGTGCTGGCGGCACATCATGCCGAGGCGCGTTTTGCCGTATTTCTCGATGAGCGCAGACCAGATCTGCAGAGGCAATACTTCGCCGTGCTCTCCGCCATCCGTTACAGCCATCTGCGCAGCCGCATTCTGATGCTGACGTGGCAGGAGATTGCGGCCACGCTGCCCGCTTCCCTGCGGCAGTTTTTGGAAATGAAGTACGGCATTATTGCCACATCGGAACCTGCTGAAGCGGTGATAGCAGCCACACCTTCAAGCTCACGAAAGCGTAAACTTAAAGGCGATGATTCCTACTCTTGAATGGACCGACCAGGGCGTTCGCTTCCTCGATCAGACGAAGCTTCCGCTTGAAGAAACCTACGTACTCGCCACCAGCTATCAGGACGTTGCCACCGTCATCCGCGACATGATTGTCCGCGGCGCTCCGGCCATTGGCGTTTCTGCCGCTATGGGCATGGCCCTGGGCATTCAGAACTCGCCCGCCACCACCGTTGCCGCACTGAGCAAAGACGTGGACGAGATGGCCAAGGTACTGGCCGCTACCCGCCCCACAGCCGTGAATCTCTTCTGGGCAATCGAACGCATCCGCGTGCTGTATTACCAGCTTGTGGACAAGCAGCCTGCGAACCTGTCGGAAGCCGAAAAGATTGAGCGCATCCGTGAAGCAGTTCGCGCCGAAGCGTTACGCATGTACGACGAAGACATTGCAGCCTGCAAGACGATGGGCCGTTACGGCGCGGCACTGTTGCCGAAGGAAGGTACCGTGCTGACGCATTGCAACGCCGGCGCATTGGCGACCTGTGGCTATGGCACGGCACTCGGTGTCATCCGCGCAGCCGTCGAAGCCGGACACAAGATCAACGTACTTGCCGATGAGACGCGCCCCTACCTGCAGGGTGCTCGCCTGACCGCATGGGAGCTGCTGCACGACGGCATTCCCACCTCCGTTCTGTGCGACAACATGAGCGGCGCGCTGATGCGCAAGGGTCGTGTCCAGGCCGTGATCGTCGGGTCGGACCGCATTGCTGCCAACGGCGATGTGGCCAACAAGATCGGCACCTACTCCGTTAGCGTGCTGGCGAAGGAGCATGGCATTCCGTTCTACGTGGCCGCACCGTGGTCCACCGTGGACATGGCGACGAAACATGGCGATGACATCCCCATCGAAGAACGCAGCGCCTACGAAGTGACACACTCCAACGGCAAGCAGATGACGCCGGACGGATGCGGCATTGAGAACCCTGCCTTCGACGTCACTCCGGCAAAGTACGTCACCGCCATCATCACCGAGCGGGGCGTGCTGTATCCGCCATACGATGAGAGCATGCGCGCCATGGCGGCCGCAGTCCAAGCAGAAACCGATGGCGTACCTGCATAACCATCACCGGATGGCATTCGTGGATTGGCGCCAGCGTTCGCTGCTGCGCGCCAATCTACTGGTGCTCTTGAGCCTGACCGTTTCGTTCTGGTTATCAAACTTCCCCTATAACAAAGCCAATCCGTGGCTTGTGATTCCGCTGCTGTTTTCTTTCATTGGCACTGCGGATACATTGCGCTGCATGCGTACAAAATGGAACTGGTATCACGGTGGCGTGGTGCTGTGCGCGTACATGGACCTGATGTGTATCTGCGTAATCCTGTTCTTCCTTGTGTATCCGTTCTGGCTGTAGCACTACGAAATTTTCCACACATCAAAAGCTTCGTGCTGCCATAAATTCGATCCGGCATGTATGCTGTCCCCACAAAGTAAGGGGGAAACACTCCACATGCTGAAGGGCTTTCGCGATTTCATCCTGCGCGGCAACGTTGTCGATCTGGCAGTCGCTGTCATCATCGGTGCGGCCTTTGCTGCCATCACCGCATCGGTAACGGCAGACATCATCACTCCGTTCATTGCTGCCATTGTTGGCGCACCGGACTTCTCCAACCTGGTTGTCCACGTTCCCACGCTGCGCCACGTCGTACCGCCCAGCCCACTGCCTGCGGGCTACATTCCGCCGGGCGAACTTCACATTGGCAAATTCCTGAATGCCGTCATCAATTTTCTGATCAACGCAGCTGCCATCTACTTCATGATCGTGATGCCAATGAAGTACGTGATGGAAAGGTTTAATAAACCCGCAGAAGCTGCCGCACCAACCACCAAGGCTTGCCCACAGTGCCTCTCAGATATCCCTCTGGAAGCCACGCGCTGCAAGTTCTGCACGCAGCCGGTGTAAGCCTTCCGGTTATGAAACTGGCGAACCAATGCAGTTATTAGTGACTGCTGCGAACAGCCATGACCAGAACGATGCTATGTCCCATGCTGATATTTGAAACAGGAGACAGCATGCACGACTTTCTCATTGCACTCGTCTTTCTCGCCATGGTGGTTACGCCAGCGATCGTTGCATTTGATCGGGAAGAACATCCCGGTCGAAAGTAAGGCAAAAGGGGCCGCAGATGCGGCTCCTTCGCTTTGAAAAAACGCATGAAAGCAGACCGCGCTATGATCGTATGCATGAAGCGCGTGATTGCTCTTGTTGCCGTTGCCGTCCTCACCGTAGCCGCCTGTGCGCAGTGGTCGAATCCCTCGAAGGACATTCCGGCCTACAACACCTCCGCGCCGACCAAGCCCCTGCCGCCGATCCTGCATGACGCGCAACTAACGGGCGTGTATTTCTCGCATCCGTACCAGGTAACGGTATACAAGATGGCCGCGAAGGTTTCGCCGGTGCTGCACCAGATGCCCTGCTACTGCCGTTGCGACCAGGGCATGGGTCACAACAGCCTGCACTCCTGCTTTGAAGGCCTGCACGGAGCCGAATGCTCCACCTGCATGAAAGAAGCTGCCTTCGCCTACCAGCAGACCAAGCTGCACAAGTCGCCCGCACAGATTCGCGCCGCCATTGAAAAGGGCGACTGGATGAATCTGGATCTGGAACACATCAGCCTGTAGGTCGTTGCTCTCGTTACCTCGTTTCTCACGTTGCTCTCGCGATGTTTAAGACAAGAACAACGAGAGCAACGTTAGCAACGAGGTAACAACTCCTATTCCTGCGGCCACAGCCACGCGGCGCCACGCACACCACTGGCGTCGCCGTGCACAGCCTTCCGCAGCGGGGTATCAAACCCCTTGCCAAAGGTGTACTTCGCGATGAGCGGCGGCACATTCGTATACAACCGATCAAGCTGCGACAGACCACCACCGAAGACAATTGCATCCGGATCCAGCAGATTGCAGACGTTGGACAGACCGCGTGCAAGACGGTCTTCCAGGCGTTGCAGTGCGGCTTCAGCCTCGGGATCGCCGCTCTCGCTCAGCTTCACGATCTCAGGTCCGCGCAGCGCCTTGCCAGTAACCGCAAGAAAGTCGCGTTCCAGTCCTGATCCGGCGACCCATGTCTCCATGCATCCGCGCTGACCGCAGTAGCACTCCGGGCCGGGCCATTCGCCTTCACGCTGCATGGGCAACGAGTTATGTCCCCACTCGCCACCAATGCCGTTCGGACCGTTGTGTACCCTGCCGGCAATGGCAACACCACCACCGCATCCAGTGCCAAGGATGACGCCGAAGACAACGTTGTATCCCGCGCCCGCTCCATCCACTGCTTCTGAAACGGCGAGACAGTTGGCATCGTTGGCGCAGCGAACTTCGCGGCCCCATGTCTTGGAAAGATCCTTCTCCAGGGGGCGACCATTCAGCCACGTGGAGTTCGCATTCTTTACCAGTCCGGTGGATTTCACCACCGATCCGGGGATGCCAACGCCCAGCGTTCCCTGCTGACCGAGACGCGTCTCCAACGACCGCGCTACCTCGATAATCGTGGCAACTGTGCCGTCGTAGTCTTCACGCGGTGTGGGAACGCGAAGGCGATCCAGTTCTTGTCCGTTGTTATCAAAAGCGCGGCCTTCAATCTTTGTGCCGCCAAGGTCAACTCCAATACGCATGCTCATCGCCCGTTCCGCTTAAGTTAGCGGCTGCTCCCCTGCCTCTGCGGCAGCAAGAAGCCGAAGCTCCACCAGCTCGCAGATAGTGTGCAACAGCAGCTTGTGTGCTTCCTGAATGCGTGCCGTCACGTTGTGACGCACAATCAGCTCCACATCTGCAATGCCCGCACACGCTCCACCGTCGCGTCCAAGAAAGGCAACCGTGGCAACACCATACTGTCGCGCCGTGTTCAGCGCACGCAGTACATTCTCGCTGTTGCCGCTGGTAGTGTAGGCAAACAGAACGTCGCCCTTCAACCCGAAGGCGCGTACCTGCCGCGAAAACACATCATCAAAGCTGTAATCGTTACCGCAGGCCGTCAGATCGCCACCGTTTGCAGTGAGGCTGATGGCGGGATAAGGACGGCGGTCCTTGTGGAAGCGAACCACAAACTCCGTGGTGAGATGCGATGCATCCGCAGCCGACCCGCCGTTGCCACAGGCCAGCAGCTTGTTACCGCGCAGCAGCGCGTCGGCAAGTACGTTTGCCGCTGCTTCCACCTGTGGCTCAAGCTCCAGAATCGCGTCCAACACGACCTTGGACTCAGCTACGTTGTTTTGAAAGATGCTCAATTCCTTCATCCCTTCAACCTCTCCGCACGGGGCTGCAGATAGCTCTTCACGTAATCGTGAATGCCATCTTCCAGCGTTGTAAATGGTTTGGTATAACCTGCGGCGCGCAGCTTGTCCGGCTTGGCTTCGGTGTAATACTGATACTTCTCGCGCAGGGTTTCCGGCATGTCGACATATTCAATGTTTGGCTGCTTCCCGCCCGCCGAATACACCGCCGTGACCAGGTCGTTCCATGTGCGCGAGATACCGGTGCCACAATTGAAAACACCGGCAATCTGCGGGTTCTCCAGCAGCCACAGCGTGACATCGACAGCGTCCTTCACATACACGAAGTCCCGCATCTGCTCGCCGTCCTTGTACTCCGGACGATGGCTCTTGAACAACTTCACCTTGCCGTCACCGTCATGAATCTGGCCGAAGCTCTTGTGCACCACGGAACGCATATCGTCCTTGTGATCTTCATACGGGCCGTACACATTGAAGTACTTCACACCGGCAATGGGATGACCGTCAGCAAAGAAGCCATTCTTTAAAGCCCACAGGTCAAACATGTGTTTGGAATAGCCGTACATGTTCAACGGCTCCAGCTTCGGCGTTACGCTGTCATCATCGTCATAGCCAAGCGAACCATCTCCATAGGTGGCAGCGGATGAGGCATAGACAAATCGTGCGCCATGCTGCTGCGCCCACTGGCACAGGGTGCGCGTGTAGCCGTAGTTGTTGGTCAGCAGATAGTCTGCATCCTTCTCGGTGGTGGCGGAACATGCGCCCAGATGCACAATGCCGTCAATCTCCGGCAGTTCCTCCGCGCCCACACCCTGAATGCGATCCAGAAACTCATCGACCGGGATGAGGTCTTCGTACCGCAGGCCATTCAGGTTCTGCCACTTTTCACCTGTTCCCAGGTCATCCACCAGCAATAGATCGGTCTTTCCCCGCCGGTTCAACTCTGCCACTGTGTTGCGTCCGATGAATCCGGCTGCGCCGGTAACCACGGTCATCTTTCCCATGAGGATGATTGTAGACGTGCCGATACCATGCGCAATGGCTGCGAAGTACACGTAATATCTGCTTTTCATCGAAACTTATCGACGGCCTATGCAGCCTTGCACAGAAGCCTCCAAATGGCGCTGATAAACTGAACGTTAGCGCGATGCCCAATAAGTTCTATCTCACGACTCCGATTTATTACGTCAACGCCCGGCCGCACATTGGCCATGCGTATACGACCATTGCCGCAGACACGCTGGCACGCCGTAAACGAATCGATGGCGCCGACACCTACTTCCTGACAGGAACGGACGAACACGGCCAGAAGATTGGTCGCAGCGCCGCGTCCGCAGGCGTTCCGCCGCAACAGTTCACGGATGAGGTTTCCGCCACCTTCCGCACGCTGTGGCAGCGCATGGGCATCAGTTACGACCAATACATCCGCACCACCGACGAGAAGCACAAGCTCGGCGTACAGAAGCTGTTCCGCGTTCTGTATGAGAAGGGTGCGATTTATCTCGATCGCTACACCGGTGCGTACTGCGTTTCCGACGAAGCCTTTGTGGATGTCCCCATCGGCGATCATTGCCCGGAGTGCGGTCGTGTGACGGAAGAGGTGACGGAAGAAAACTTCTTCTTCCGGCTGTCGACCTATCAGAAGCCGCTGATTGATCTCATCGAATCGAATCAGCTCACCATCACGCCAGAAGCGCGCAAGAACGAAGTTCTCAGCTTCCTGCGTGGCCCGGTGAACTCCGGCGTAGAAACACTGCTCAGCGATACCGGCATCCCCTACGTCCCCGGGGCGGTGAAGGACCTTAGCGTCTCGCGCACCAGCTTTGACTGGGGCATTCCTGTTCCCTCGCCTGCTGCCAACACTACGACACAAAAGCATGTCATCTACGTGTGGCTGGATGCGCTGGCCAACTACATGACCGCGGTGGGATACGGCGATGAAAGCGAAGAAGGCGTGGAGATGTTTGCGCGCTACTGGCCTGCCGATCTGCACTTTGTCGGCAAGGAGATTGTTCGCTTCCACTGCGTCTACTGGCCCGCGTTCCTGCTGGCCGCAGCTCTGCCGCTGCCGAAGAAGATCGTTGCGCACGGATGGCTTCTCTTTGAAGAGAGCAAGATGAGCAAGAGCCGCGGCAACATTGTGCGCTCTGAAACCATTCTTGATGCCTTCGGCTCGCTGAAGCCCGAGCTGGATAAGAAAGAACAGGACCTGTTCGGCGCGGATGTATTGCGCTACTTCCTGCTGCGCGAAATCTCGTTCGGTCAGGATGGCTCGTTCTCGTTCGATGCTCTCGTTGCTCGTTACAACAGCGATCTTGCCAACGGCTATGGCAACCTCGTCAGCCGTACGCTCAGCATGATCGTGCAGAACTTCGATGGCGTAATCCCGGATGCCGCTCTGACTACAGAACTCACCGCGGACATCACAGCTGCGATCGAAGCTGTCGGACGTGGTCTGGAAACCCAGGACTTCACCGCCGCCGTGCAGTCCACCTCTGCATTGATTGCAGCCACGGACGGTTACCTGACTGCGAATGCGCCGTGGAAACTGGCAAAGGATCCCGCGCAGCGCGAACGCCTTGCCACTGTGCTGCGTACGGCTGCGAAGAGCATCCGCATCATGACGGCGCTGCTGCATCCTGTGCTGCCGTATGTCACCGCGCGCGTGTGGGAGCAGCTTGGACTTGGCTCCATTGAACGCGCCGCCGAAACCGGCGAACTGCGCGACCTGACACAGGGCGGATTCGCCGCAAACACAAAGCTTGGAACACTCGCGCCCATCTTCCCGCGCGCAGAAAAGGAACTGATTACCCGCATGAACGACGCAGAACAGAAACCCGTTACGACCGATGCCAACGCACCACAAAATCTCGCTGAAGGCGAACAGAAGCTGACACCCGTAAGCGATGCAACCACTTCCCCCGCAGCCGCAGCCACTCCCGTAAAGCCTGATACCCCCGAGATCACCATCGACGACTTCGCCAAGGTCGACCTTCGTGTCGCGCAGATCCTCGTAGCTGAGCGTGTCCCCAAGGCCGACAAGCTGCTTCGCCTTGAAGTAGACCTTGGCTACGAGAAGCGCCAGATCCTTGCAGGCATCGCGCAGTATTACGAGCCGGAAAAGTTGATCGGACGCAAGGTGGTCATCGTGGCAAATCTTGCGCCGCGCAAGCTGCGTGGCTACGAATCGCAGGGCATGGTCGTTGCTGCTTCTATCGGCGACGGCACACCCGCACTCGCCAGCTTCATCGAAGACATTGAAATCGGAGCACGCCTCCGCTAGTCACAGCAGCGAGTGAGCAAGCTGACTTGCTCACTCGCTGACCTGCTGACTCGCTGCACTCATATGCATATCGTCGATTCACACGCACATCTCGACTTCCCCACCTACGCCGATGATCTCAACGCGGTACTGGCGCGCTCATTGGAAGCAGACGTACGCACCATCCTGTCTGTGGGCATTGGCGATGGCCCGGAGACGATGCATCGTGCGCGCGATCTTGCCGTGAAGTACAAGCACAGTTCCGCTGTTCCACGCATCGTCGCGTCAGCAGGCATTCATCCGCAGGAAGCGCATCACGCAAATGACGCCGCGCTAAGCAAACTGCGCACGCTGGCAACGGATGAAAACGTTGTCGCCATTGGTGAAATCGGGCTGGACTATTACCACATTGAAAACCCCGATATCGACGTGCAGCAGCAGGCATTTCTGGCGCAGATGGAGATTGCACTCGCGGCGAAGAAACCCATCCTGATCCACTGCCGCACCAGCGAACTGGCCACACCGCAGGCAAAAGAGCGCTTTGGCACTGCCGACGCGCAGGACGACCTGCTTCGCCTGATCGCAGAAAACTTCGCGAACAAGGGCGGCATTGGCGTCATGCACTGCTTCTCCGGAACAGCGGACGAAGCACGACGCGCACTCGATCTTGGCTTCTATCTCTCGTTCGCGGGCAACGTAACCTATGCGCGCTTCCCTTCCATCCGCGAAGCGGCAGAGCTGGTCCCCGCCGATCGCTACCTGGTGGAAACAGATGCGCCTTTCCTGGCGCCGATCCCCTATCGCGGCGAACGCAACGAACCCGGACGCACGCGCGTGACGGCGGAGTTTGTCGCCGACTTGCGCAAGATCCCGCTGGAACAGCTTGCGGAAGAGACCACCGCAAACTTCCGTCGCCTCTTCCGCGTAGAATAGCCCGGCAACGTGCGGCATCTTTCTGCCGCTCTAAATCATCAGCATGTGCAGGATTGCAGTACTGGCAAGGAGAACGAACAATGGCAGCCGATAACAGTTTTGACGTCGTCAGCAAAGTGGAAGTACAGGAAGTAAAAAACGCGATTGACCAGGCCAGCAAGGAAGTCAACGCGCGCTTCGACCTGAAGAATTCGAAGTCCACCATGTCACTGGAGGGCAACGACGCCATCCAACTGGCATCGCAGGACGAGTACACCCTGAAGGCTGTCACGGACATCCTGCAGCAAAAACTTGTCAAGCGCGGCGTCTCGCTCAAGAACCTGGAATACGAGAAGATTGAGCCCGCCTCCAATTCCTCTGTCCGCCAGAAGATCAAGCTGAAGCAAGGCATCACGGGCGATGCAGCCATGAAAATCACCGCCGCCGTGAAGGACAGCAAGCTGAAAGCGCAGGCCTCCATCCAGGGCGATACCGTTCGCGTCACCAGCAAGGACCGCGATGTTCTGCAGCAGATCATCGCCCTGCTCAAGGGCAAAGACTTTGGCGTGGACCTACAGTTCACCAACTACCGCTCCAACTAAACCTTCTTAAAAGTCAACACCCCGTTCATGAAAATAGTCGTGAATGGGGTTTCTCTTTCCTGCGTCCCACTGCACTGCTTTTGCGTCAAAGAACTGTTACAGTTTGAAAAGCGTGAGCCTTCTCCCCAGTGCGACTGCGAAACAGGTCTTCGACCTTGTACGTGACGATCTTGCCGCCGTAGAGCGCGAGTTCGGCAAGCAGTCGCAGTCCGAAGTGGCCGTCATTCAGGACATTGCAGAATACCTGCTGGCAGGCGGCGGCAAACGCATCCGTCCACTGCTGCTGTTGCTTGCAGCCAAGGCGCTTGGCTTCCAGGGCGAAAGCCGCATCCGCATGGGTGCCGTGGTGGAGATGCTGCACACCGCCACGCTGGTCCATGACGACATCATTGACGAAGCGAAGACACGCCGCGGCAAGGCCAGCACCAACACTGTGTGGGGCGAAAGTAAATGCGTCCTCGCAGGCGATTGGCTGTACATGCAGTCGTTCCAGACCGCTCTGGACGAACGCAACTTTCACGTGCTGGACCTGCTCATCGGCCTGACGCAGCAGATGGTGGAAGGCGAACTGCTCCAGATTCAAAAGCTGGGCCACCTCATCAACGAGGAAGAGTACTTCGATCTGATCTTCCGCAAGACTGCCATGCTCTTCAAGGTGAGCATGCAGCTTGGTGCAGCCCTCGCTGGGGCCAGCGATGAGGTCGAGCAGCAGCTTGGCGAATACGGCCGCAACCTCGGCCTCGCATTCCAGATTGTCGATGACGTTCTCGACATTACCGGCGAAGAAGCCACCATCGGCAAGCCTGCCGCCAGCGACCTGCGCGAAGGCAAGGCGACACTCGCCGTGATTCACGCGCTGGAACGCGGCACAGGCGCCGAACGCGAAGCCATCCGCACCGTACTGGCCGATCGCAACTTCAGCCGAGTCAAGCACGCCACCATCCTGGAAATCCTGACGCATCACGGATCGCTGGAATACGCCATGGATGCAGCCCGCGCCTACGCGGAAGCGGCACGCCAGTCCATCGTCGATCTACCCGCCGCCAACACAGAAGCTGCCAAGGCGTTACGCGCATTGCAGTGGGTTCCCGGCTACGTCACCGACCGCGACCGCTAGACCTTAGCCAGCCTTTGCAATCGGCTCGGATTCCATAGATTCATTCGCAGAATTCTCGTGAGCAACTTTTACCTTCTGCTCCGCAAGCTTCCACTCATAGATCTTGCGTTCGATGGCAACGCCTTCCTGAGCCTTCTTCTCCAGGAATTCTCCGAGCTTGTCGATATCCCACTCCATGGCGATAGTGAACTCCTGACATCCCGCAGTCGATGCGCGAAAGAAGAGAGCGCCGAATGGTATCGGCGCTCTCGTTATCTTCACGTATGGGCTTACTGTTTCGAAGGTTCCGGCGCTTCCGTGTTGACACCGATCTCCGTGAACGCCTTCTTCGCATCCTTGGCCTTCAACGCACCATCACGCACCAGCTTCGAGATAGTTGCGGCGACGATCGCCTTGGCATCCACCTCAAAAAACTCGCGCAGATGTTCACGATTATCGCTGCGTCCGAAGCCGTCTGTGCCCAGCGTGACTAGGCGCTTGCCCAGCCACGGCGACAGCGCATCCGGCATCACCTTCATCCAATCGCTGGCTGCAATGACCGGTCCCGGTGCATCGCCAAGAGCTTCCAGAAGATACGGCGTCTTCTCCGCTTCAAACGGATGCAGGCGGTTCCAACGCTCAATGGCAAGCGCGTCACGACGAACCTCGGTGTAGCTCGGCACGCTCCACACATCGGCTTCAATGCCGAACTTGCTGGAGAGAATCTCCTGCGCCTTCAGCACTTCATTAAGAATGGTGCCCGAACCGAAGAGCTGCACCGTCGCCTTACCCTTGAGAGCGGACTTGAAGCGATACAGTCCCTTCAGAATGCCCGCACGAACGTTGTCGCCCTGCGGCATTTCCGGATGAACATAGTCCTCGTTGTACATGGTGACGTAGTAGAAAATCTGTTCGTCGTCCACGTACATGCGCTTCATGCCGTCCTGTAGAATCACCGCCATTTCGTAGGCATAGGCCGGGTCGTAGCTGAGGCAGGTTGGAATCGTGCTGCTGATCACGTGCGAGTGGCCGTCCTGGTGCTGCAACCCTTCGCCCAGCATCGTCGTACGTCCCGCGGTGCCACCCATCAGAAAGCCCTTGCCGCGCGAATCCGCAAACGCCCACGCCATGTCGCCAATGCGCTGGAAGCCAAACATGGAGTAGTACATGTAGAACGGGATCGACGGCACGCCGTAGTTGGCATAGGCCGTTCCGGCAGCCGTAAAGCTGGCCATGGAGCCGGCTTCCGTAATGCCCTCTTCCAGAATCTGGCCATCTTTTTCTTCGCGGTACGACAGCAGCATATCGCTGTCGTGTGGCGTGTACTTCTGGCCTTCGCTGGCGTAGATACCCACCTGCTTCACAGCAGATTCCATACCGAAGGTACGGCCCTCATCCGGAACAATAGGTACAACCAGACGGCCGATGTTCTTGTCTTTCATCAACGCACGCAGGATAGCAACGAACACCATCGTGGTGGAAACAGCGCGTCCCTTCGACCCACCCAGCCACTCCTTATAGAAGTCAACTTCAGGGTTCGTAAAGCTGAACGGTTTCCATCCGCGTGTGGGCACATAACCGCCCAGATTCGCACGACGCTCCTGCAGATACTTCAGCTCCGGCGCATCGTCCGATGGCTTCCACGGTTTACCCGCAGCAGCCTGCTCGTCTGGCACAGGAATATCAAAGCGCTGCTTGAACGCGATCACGCCCTCGTCGGTCAGTTTCTTCTCATTGTGCGCGGCGTTGCGGCCTTCGGTACTGGCAAAACCATAGCCCTTCACCGTTTTTGCAAGGATGACCGTCGGTCCGCCCTTGTGCTCCACGGCGCGCTTGTAGGCGTTGTAGACCTTCTGTGCATCGTGGCCCCCGCGGTGCAGCTTGGAAAGCTGTTCGTCGGTGTAATCCTTCACCAGTTCCACCAGCTGCGGATACTTGCCGAAGAAGTGCTCGCGGAGATACGCGCCGCCCTTCGCCTTGTACGCCTGGAAGTCGCCATCGACGCACTCTTCCATACGCTTCAGCAGCAGGCCCGTGTGGTCGCGCTCAAACAGCGCATCCCAGTCGGTTCCCCAGACCACCTTAATGACGTTCCAACCGCAGCCGCGGAAGTGGCCTTCCAACTCGTCGATGATGCGCTTGTTGCCACGCACCGGACCATCGAGGCGCTGCAGGTTGCAATTGACGACGAAGATCAGGTTGTCCAGATTCTCACGCGTCGCAAGCGAAATCGCACCAAGCGTATCCACTTCGTCCGATTCACCATCGCCAACAAAAGCCCACACCTTGCGGTCCGTGTGCGGAATCAGGTTACGGTTCTCCAGGTACTTCATGAAGCGCGCCTGATAGATCGCATTCAGTGGGCCAATGCCCATAGACACTGTCGGGAACTGCCAGAAATCCTTCATCAGCCACGGATGCGGATAGCTCGACAGGCCGGGATGATCACGCAGTTCATGGCGGAAGTTAAGCAGATGCTCTTCCTTCAAACGGCCTTCCAGGAACGCACGAGCGTAAACGCCCGGCGAAGCGTGACCCTGAAAATAAACGAAGTCACCCGGCTGTTCCGTGCCGTCTGCAGCAGTGTATTTCGCATGGAAGAAATGGTTGAACCCAACTTCAAACAGCGTGGCTACCGACGAATACGTGGAGATGTGACCGCCAATGCCCGCGTCCTTCTTGTTCTGGCCGTGGACCATGGCCATGGCGTTCCAACGGATCAGCGCTTCCACGCGGCGTTCCATATCACGGTCGCCGGGATACGGAATCTCGTCATGCTTGGGAATGGTGTTCTTATACGGCGTGGTCAGTTCAATGCCCGCCGTGACGCCTGCCTCGCGCGCACGCTGACGCAGAGCCGTCATCAACTCCGCACCCTGTTCTGCGCCTTCAGCGACGATCATCTCGTCAAACGCTTCAATCCACTCTGCAATTTCCTGCTGCCGATCGTTCAGGGCGCTTGCCGGGGGCACTGCTACATTGGTCGCCATCGCTGCTCCAGATTCTGTGTCGATACGTGACA
Source organism: Terriglobus sp. RCC_193 (assembly GCF_041355105.1). Lineage (NCBI taxonomy): Bacteria > Pseudomonadati > Acidobacteriota > Terriglobia > Terriglobales > Acidobacteriaceae > Terriglobus > Terriglobus sp. RCC_193. The sequence continues at coordinate 1,225,772 of NZ_JBFUPK010000001.1, forward strand.
GAAGATGCGCGTGCTGAAACGACTCAGCACACACATTTCAACCACAGCCATTATAAGTGCGGAGAGGAAAAGGTATAAGCAAAGCGAATCGGTCGCTTAGGTCGAATAATCCGCGTTGATATGCACGTACTCCACCGTGAGGTCGCACGTAAGGAAACGAGCACGCCCCGGCCCGGTGCCAACACTCACGGCAATGGTGTATTCGCGCTGCTTCATCTTCTCGTGGACAACAGCTTCGTCATATCCAGCGGCGCGCACACCGCGGTCAAAGACCTTCACGCCACCGATGGTGACGGTCGTCTCTTCCGGCGAGAACGGCACGCCCGCATAGCCTGCTGCGGCAATAATGCGTCCCCAGTTCGGGTCGGCGCTGGACCACGCTGTCTTGCAGAGTGGCGAATGCGCGATGGATTTGGCGATGGTCTTTGCATCCGCGTCGTTTGCGGTACCGCTGATCTCCAGCGTAACGACGTGCGTCACACCTTCGCCATCATCAATGATGGCGTGCGCAAGTTCATTGCATACCTGCTGCAGCGCATCGCAGAAATCGTCCTGAAAGCTGCGCGGTGCATCGCTCCACTTCACACCACTGGCACCACTGGCCAGTAGAAGCACCGTGTCATTCGTTGACGTATCGCCGTCCACGCTGATGGAGTTGAAGCTGGCCTCCACACGGCCCTGCAGCAACTCGCGCAGAACCGCAGGGTCCACGGCAAGATCCGTAAACAGATAGACCAACATGGTCGCGTGCGGTGGTCCAAGCTGCGGCCCGATCATGCCAGCACCTTTGCAGCATCCAAAAATGCGCACAGAGGTTTCCGCCGCTTCCACCGTCGCCTGCGACACCTTCATCTTGGTGTCGGTCGTCATAATCGCGGTAGCAAAATCTTCCGCTGCTTTGTTGCTGTTCGCCAGGCGTTCCGCAGCCAGCGGCAGCGCCTTCGTCAGCTTTTCTACTGGCAATGGCACGCCAATGATGCCGGTGGAGGACGGGATAACCTCCTCCGCTGTACAGCCGAACAGTTCCGCAGCCTTGTGGCAGGTCTCTTCCGCAACGGCGATACCCGGCGCTCCCGTGGCACAGTTTGCATTGCCAGCGTTGACCACCACGACCTTCACCCGGCCCTGCGTGGCGGCCATGTGTTTCCGCCCTACCGTTACCGGCGCAGCCACCACCTGATTGTCCGTAAACATGACCGCGGCTGAAGCCACACGATCCGCCACAGCCACCGCCACATCGGTACGACCGCTGGCCTTAATACCAGCCTTTACAGCCGCCCAACGGAACCCGCGCGGCAATTCTTTTCTTAATGATGCCAACTACTTACACCCCATCTCTGAAACAACCACTTTTGATTTACCAGCCGGTATGGTCCACGCGGACGGTAGCTCCGATACGAGCGCTTTCGTACGCCAGATCGATCATGCGCGCGGTTCGGACAGCGCAACGCGCCGTCACCTCCGGCGCAGCCAATCCCAGCAGCGAGTCCGCCACGTTCTGGTAGAAACCGCGATAATCGCCCCGCAGCGTAGGAATTGTCTCCCGCTCCAACTCATTTGGTTTCTGAGTATTGGGGCAGTAGGTCAGAATGCCGTAGCGATCCTCCGGCTCCTGCAGCCAGACCTCCTCAGCACCCTGCCGCGGCGGCAGATGCCCTGCCAGAATCGCAGGCTCCTGCGGGTCCAACCCGTACTTTACATAGCTACCACCCGTACCATTCAGGCGATAGCGCGGCGCCGGATCGGCGGCCAGCACCGTGGTGCCCAGCTTCACCGTAATCTTGCGGTCTTCCCTGCCCGTGTCGAACACCAGTGTCAGGTCAAAGCCATCCGGAACCTTGCCCACATTGCGGTCGGAACGAAGATTCGCCGTCAGCGTAGACGGACGTCCAAAGAGCGTCAGCGCCTGATCCATCAGGTGTGGCCCAATGTCATAAAGCTGGCCGCCACCCGCTGTTTCTTCCTCACGCCATGCATTTGGCTTCGGTTCAGGGCGATAGCGGTCAAACCGCGACTCCAACATGACAACGCGGCCCACGCGGCCATCGCGAATGATTCCCTGCAATGTCTGAAAGTCGCCATCCCAGCGGCGGTTGTGGAACGGAAACAGCAACAGCCCCTTCTCATGGGCAATCCGCTCCAGTTCCTCGGCCTGGGCCGTGGTGGTGGTCATGGGCTTGTCGCAGACCACGTTTTTGCCCGCCAGCAGTGCCTGTTTGGTCATGGGGTAGTGGCTGATGGTGGGCGTTCCCAGCACCACCAGCTCCACGTCACTCTGCAGAAGTTCTTCGAAACTGCGAAGCTGCTCCGCCTGCGGAAAGGCGTGTCGTGCCTCGTCGCCGGAACGCTGGACTATATAAGCCAGCTCCAGTTCAGGAATAGCATCTACAAAGGGCGCGTGAAAAACGCGTCCTGCCAGTCCAAATCCCACAACTCCCGTGCGAATGCGACGCAATTCTTCCGTTCCCCCTGTCCGCGTCCTGTTTCAACGCGCGAATCAACAGGATAGAACGGAGTGATGAATCGCGCAGAAAAGAATCTGCACAGAATTTGTGGCACGCAGGCAACATTTTCTGCATCGGGACATGGGGTTGCCTGCATCTGAAGAAGGAAACCGAAGCATGGCCGACGCCCGGCCACTGACTTGCCAGTCAGTGGAGACGTGGAACCGAGTCGCTTGGGTCGCAATGGAGCGTATGACGCAACACGTTCGAGCCTCAGGCTTTCACTGCCGCCCACGGCGTTGGACACTGTCCGCGGCGGCTGTCCTTTCGCTGATGCTGCCACTCGGAGCCGGTGCCCAGGTGGGAGCGAGTACACAACCGGGCAGCAACGACCACACCGCCAGCGGCGTCACCACCGTTCAGGGTGCAGAGCAGATTTTCAGCTCTGTCCCACAAGCAGCGGGCAGCACGCAGGTAACACAGCAGGATTTCAAGGGATCCATCGTTGATGGCAAGGCCACAGACGGCGTGCTGGAACTGACGCTGGACGATGCGATCCAGCGCGGCTTTCGCACGAACCTGGGCCTGATCCTGCAGGGCGCTCAGACACAAACCGTGAATGGTCAGAAACTGCAGGCATTGCAGGCTCTGCTGCCCTCGGTCACCGGATCTGCTTCCTACACGGTAGAGCAGGTGAACCTTGCCGCCTACGGCTTGAGCTTCCCCGGATTGAATCCCATCATCGGCCCTTTCCAGGTCTTTGACTTCCGCGCGTATCTGTCGCAGTCACTGGTGAATGTCAGCAGCATTCAGAAGTACATTGCTGCGAAGCATAACTTTCAGGGCGCGAAGCTGACCGCGGAAGACGCACGCAACATGGTGGTGCTGACCATCGGCAATGCTTACCTTCTCTGCATTGCGGATCAGGCGCGCATTGATGCTGCCATCGCGGAACGTGCCAATGCGAAAGTGTCTCTCGATCAGGCCACTGCAGCGCATGAAGCCGGCACCAGCCCCAAGCTGGACGTGCTGCGCGCCCGCGTGGACTATCAGAATGCGGATCAGCAGGTCATCCAGACGCAGAACAATCTGGAGAAGGACAAGCTGAATCTCGCTCGAGCGATTGGCCTGCCACTGGACCAGAAGCTCCACATTGCCGATGCAGCTCCCTTCACTGCCGCAACACCCACCACACCCGAACAGGCGTTTGCCGATGCGCAGAAGAACCGCAAGGACCTGCAGGCATCCGCAGAACGGGTAAAGGGTGCGGCATCGCAAAGGTCTGCGGCAAAAGCGGAGTACTACCCGACCGTCGACTTTAACGGCGACTTCGGCGACCTGGGTACCACGCCTGCTCACTCGCATGGAACCTATACCGCAACGGGACAGGTCTCCGTACCCATCCTGCAGATTGCACGCACGCAAGGTGATATTCAGGTGGCAGACGCCAACCTGAAGGCGACACAAGCTCGTTATTCCGACCAGGTGCAGCAGGTAAACGCAGACGTTCGCGATGCCCTGCTGGACATTGAAGCAGCGGAAAAGCTGGTGGAAGCCACCAAGTCCAACGTGGATCTGGCAAACGAAGCACTTAGCGAAGCGCAGCAGCGCTTCCGCTCCGGTGTAGCAGACAATCTGGCCGTCTCCGATGCGCAGTCGCAGACCGAACAGGCGAACAACCAGTACATCAGCGCGCTGTATCAGCACAACATCGCAAAGCTTTCATTAGCGCGCGCCGTCGGCTATGCCGGAACGAATTACAAACAAGCTCTTCAACTCGGAGGAAAGTGATCGTGGCAGATTCCGATCAGCAGCAACAGCAGCAGAACAAAGCAGCAGCACCCGATCCGTCTGAGACGGCACCGGCAAAGGCTCGCCGCAAGTTCATCATTATTCTTGTCGTCCTCCTTCTCGTTCTGGTGGCCGGCTTCTTCTACTGGCGCTCCACGCTGACGGAAGACACAGACGATGCGCAGGTGGATGGCGATCTGTACCAGGTATCCGCACGTGTCTCCGGCCAGGTCATCAAGGTCAGCGTCACAGACAATCAGGAGATCAAGCAGGGCGATGTTATCGCTGAAATTGATCCGCGCGACTACCAGGTAGCAGTTGAGCAGGCAGAAGCACAGCTTGCCAATGCCAAGGCCAGCTACTTACAGGCCAACTCAAATGTACCCATTGTGAGCGTTCAAACGCGCACGCAGGTGGCGACATCGGGATCGGACGTTGCGACGGCCGAAGCTTCTGTGGCACAGGCACAGAAGAACGTCGCTGCAGCGCAGGCTCGCGTCGATCAGGCAAAGGCAAATGCTCTGAAGGCTCAGCTCGACGTGGACCGCTACAAGCCCCTCGTCGAAAAGGACGTTATCAGCAAGCAGCAGTTTGATCAGGCGGTTGCACAGGCAGCAGCCACCAGCGGCGCCCTGCTGGAAGCACAGCAGAATGTGATTGCGCAACAGGCAGCTGTGGCGCAGACGCAATCCAGGCTGAACTCTGCCCGCAGCGATGCAGCACAGGCTCGCGAGAACGGCCCCAAGCAGATTGCAGTGCAGCAGGCTCGTGCACAGGCCGCCGATGCGGACATCCTGACGGCACAGGCAAAGCTGGACCAGGCCAAGCTGAACCTGAGCTACTGCCACATCGTCGCGCCAATTGGCGGCATCATCAACAAGAAGAATGTTTCGGTGGGTCAAAACATCTCGCCCGGCCAGAACATGCTGACCATCATCCCGCTGGATAACCTCTGGATCACCGCGAACTTCAAGGAAACCCAGCTCCAGCACATGAAGGTGGGCCAGGAAGTTACCGTGAAGGTAGATGCTCTGGGTGGCCGCAAGTACAAGGGCCGCGTAACTCAGGTTGGTGGTGCAACAGGTTCACGCCTGTCGCTCTTTCCGCCGGAGAACGCCACGGGTAACTACGTGAAGGTAGTGCAGCGCATCCCGGTTCGCATCGACCTGGAAAAGGGTGAGAATGACGACCACCTGCTGCGTCCCGGCTACTCCGTGGTTCCGGATGTAGGCATTAAGTAACTTCACTGCAATCTATGCACAAAAGGGCGCGGCTTTTAGCCGCGCCCTTCGTGTTTCTGCGCCGATGAGAAAAGCCACCGTATCCCCCGCCCTGGCATCCAAGAAATAAGCCGCAAAGGAGAGCGCATCATGGCAGTCGCAATGAAGAAAGCTGAGTCAAAAGATCTAATTACACCGCACTGGCACGAGAAGGCCGTGGAAATTCAGAAGTGGGGCACCGTCGTTCAGGACCTGCCGCTGGGGCTGGATGCAGATGTCCGGGCAAAATCGTGCAAGGCACTGAACCAGCTTTTGGCAGATTCCATCACCCTGCGCGACATGTACAAAAAGCACCACTGGCAGGTTGCCGGCCCCACCTTCTATCAGCTCCACCTGTTGTTTGATAAGCACTTTGACGAACAGGTAGAGATCGTCGACTCCATCGCAGAACGCATTCAGATTCTGGGTGGCGTTTCCATTGCGATGGGTGGTGACGTAGCAGAAGTAAGCCGCATCGCACGGCCTCCACGTGGCAAGGAAGAGGTTCCCGTGCAGATCTCGCGCCTGCTCGAAGCGCACAAAATCATCATTGAAGACTGCCACAAAATTGCCAAACAGGCCGACGATAACGGTGATGACGGCACCAATGATCTGGCTGTCTCCGACGTACTTCGTGTGAATGAACTGCAGGCGTGGTTCATCATGCAGCACCTGGTAGATATGCCGTTGATCCACGCGAAGTAGATCTTCGTTCATCAGAATGCAAATGGCCTGCCTTATGGCAGGCCATTCGTTTTATCTCGGGACACTTATTGCTTTTGAGCATCCGGGTAATCGATACGCAATGACGTAATTGAATAAGGACTTACAGGAACCCCAACCTTATTCGTGTCAACAACGGATATCGGGCTACCTTCAGGCTTCTCCATCAGATTCGTCAACGTAGCAGACTTCGCCCCCGCAGGAATGCGGAACACGACCCTGCCATTCTCCCCTACCCATTCGTAGATTCGATGTAGGCAGTTCGTCCAACTTAGACAATTTGTCGATATTATCTTGCGATTGCTTCGTCAAAGCCTTCACCGCAGTGGCGATTTGCTGTGGTCCGGGATTATCGAACTGCTTTGTTTCCGGAGTATATTGCGCATACGCAACGTTGCATGAAACAAGACCTCCACACAGAGCGGTCGCCATCGCGAGCGAATTTACACTCTGACGATAGTAACTTGACTTACTACATTTTCCTGTAAACACAAACACTTCTTAGGAAATGGTAAGGACGTAACGGAGCCACGCCCGCCGATGCAGGTACCAGACACAATGCTAGATATGCTGCCCCGCGAATTCTATCGCGCAGGCTGGCGGCGCCTTCCGTTCAATCGAAAGCGTTTTGATTTAAGTTGTCATGCCAGCTTTGCAACCAACATTCTTGACAGGTGTTTACCGCAGAAAAGATAAGTTCATATGTGATTCTGGCAGGATTGCCAGAACAATATCCGATCATAGCTCGCACGATGTGCCGATATGGAAGACGCGTGCTTTCCTATTGATTCATCTTCCACCTAGATGCCATCTGCATCATGAATATTGCAGTCAACCCACGAGGAAGCTCTTATGAAAACGATTGAAAGCAGCCTGTCCAGAAGAGACTTCTTAATTCAGGGCACAGCAGCTGTTGGCACCGTGGCCGTTTCTAATTGCCTTGCTCAGGTTGTGCACAATAGCGCAAACAGCAAGCGCATATTGCATATCATGGGGCATTCGCATATTGATGCGGCGTGGCTATGGCCGTGGCGCGATGGTGCCGATGAAGCATTGAACACATTCCGCAGTGCGTTGAATCGCATCAAAGACACGCCGGGATTCTGCTATACCCACTCTTCCTCGATGCATTATCGCTGGGTCCAAAACGCGGATCCCGGCATGTTTGAAGAGATTAAACAGCGTATTCGCGAAGGCCGCTGGGAAGTGGTAGGGGCTTGGCCTGTTGAGCCCGATTGCAATATCCCCTCAACAGAAAGTTTCGCTCGACACTGTCTCTACGGAAAACAATTCTGCAAGAACGAGCTTGGAGTTGATGTCAAAATCGGATTCAATCCTGACTCCTTCGGACACGCTGCTGGACTTCCAACCATCCTTAAGAACGCAGGCTATGAATACTACGTTTTCATGCGGCCACAAGAACATGAGATGGATCTTCCACTGCTGTTCTGGTGGGAGGGTCCGGATGGTTCACGTGTACTCGCGCTCAGGATTTATGACACCTATGAAGCCAAACCTTCCGATATTGCATCTGCCGTAACTCACGATTTCTCACCTGGTATGGATCATGCCGCCTTCTTCCTTGGCGTCGGCGACCACGGAGGCGCAGTAACTGCCGCGCAGATACGCGAAGTCCTGAAGATGAAAGGTGACCGGAGTCTTCCGGAGCTACGCTGGAGCACATTGCATGAGTTCTTCGAGGCAGTAAAGAAATCGCCGGCGTTCGGCTCCCTGCCTGTGGTTCGCCACGAATTGCAGCATCATTCGCGGGGCTGTTACTCCGCTTACGGAGAAGGCAAAGCCCTCAACCGTCGCGCGGAACGGTCCATGGTGGAAGCCGAATCCATCTCTCTGTTCTCGAGCCTGACGACGACGCATCAATATCCCCACAAGGAATTCATCGATTCGTGGTGGAAGATTCTTTTCTGCCAGTTCCATGACATGGCAGCGGGAACATCCCTTTACACCGACTATCAGGATGTGCGCGACAGCCTTGGATTCGCATGCGAGGTTGCTCAGACGACCAAGATAGAAGCGCTGCAGACGATGGCTCGTCAAGTAGATACCAGCAAGGTGGTACAGGGCGCCGTATTTTTGTGGAACCCCCTACCTTGGCCACGCAAAACATTAGTCGAGTACTACACAGGACGACGCCCCGACAATCTGGAACTTATTACTCACCTAACTGACAAAGATCAAAAGAAGTATCCAATTCAATGGATTTCTTCTGAGAGCATGACGCAAAACCATCTGCGCCTTACCGCCTGGGTGGACTTACCTGCTTGTGGATATAAGTTATTCGAACTTGCCCACGGTCCTGCACCTGGTGGTGATAAACTCTCGAATGCCATCGCAGTTTCCGAAACTGGCTTCGGCATCTCTTCTGTGAAAGCCGAGGACGGGACCGAGCTTCTGGCCAGGAGCATCGGACTGGTGGTTGTGTCCGATACGTCAGACACCTGGGCGCATGGCGTGAAGCAATTCCGTCAGGAAATGGGCTGTCCCACTCTTGTTTCTGCCGGGGTTGTAGAAGATGGACCCGTTACTCGAGTTACCCGTCATCGCGCAACGTGGATGGAATCCGAAATCATTCTCGATCTTGTTCAGTATGCAGGTATCGAAGCAGTAGAACTCCGCTTCGTCATCAATTGGCATCAGCATGAGCAGATGCTGAAACTCGAGATCCCAACCGCACTGGTCCAGCCACGTATCTTCACCAAGGTTCCTGGAGCAATCATTGAACGCTCCGTCAATGGCGAAGAAGAGCCGTATCAGGATTGGGCAGCAGTGCAAGGCAAGATCGGTTTCAACGACTACACTCTTGCGCTCATCAACGAGCAGACCTATAGCTACGATTGCCTCGACGGACTCTTCCGGACAGTGCTCATCCGATCTGCACCATTCGCTCGCCACAGACCCGCGCCCACCACCTACTTCGATGCCAATGCATGGCAGGACCAGGGGCGCCAGGAGCGCCGATTCTGGCTTGTGGCCAAAAAAGGAACACATTCTCAATTAGCGCTGGACCGCCTTGCAGAAGAGCTACAAAGCCCAGCCGAACATGTCATGACATCGGCTCATGCAGGGCATATGGAATGGGAGCAGTCGTTCTTTGATGTGTCTCCAAGCTCTGTCTGGGTACTCGCACTCAAACCCGCAGAGAACGTCAAGGATGGCTATGTCGTTCGCATACAAGAACGTTCCGGAACGGCGACAAAGACATCCCTGAAAAGCGCTCTCATGAATCTTGATCATGAAGTCAAACTTGGTCCATGGGAATTGAAGACGTTGCTCATCCAACACTCAACCTCCGGCCCGGCAAAGGTGAAAGAAGTATCCATCCTCGAGGTTTGACCCATCACACCAATACATTGAGCACTCCGTCACATCACGCCGGAGTGCTCGATGTACTTGCGGACTATATGCCTTCGCGCAGTTGTTCCGAAGCATCAACACGTCTTCACACTAGGATAGTCAAAGGTATCCACGTTATCTGCATCGCCACGATCGATACAGGCAAAGTCTTTTTCAATCGCGATCTGGAGTATTTGGTCTCCGTATACCGTTTGTTCCGCATAAAGTCCTACCTTCCCGTCGTCGTTTGCCCAGCCGACAATCTCTTCCGTGGGCGCCGTAATGTGAATGGAAAATCCTTTCTGTTCCGCCCTGAGCACTGTGTACATAGCCCCGTGTTCAATCGAGTAAGACAACCGGCCGGCGGGATCGGAGGCACTAAGCAGCGTGTGCGCCACGATACTTCCCTGCTCTGCCAGGGCACGCACTTCCGATCGGAGCAAACGGAAGCGGATGGAGTTATCCTTGATTCTCAATTTCATAAAACGCGACACACTCCTAAAGATGCTTTTGGAACTTGTAGTTCAACTCGAAGTATCCATAGTTAGAATCACGATTGCGAGGATAGATCGTCGCGATCACCGTCTTCCCATAAGCATGAGCATAATAGGCCGTCAGTGATACTTGTGGCGTGATGGCATAATCCGTGCTGATATCGAAGAGCGATGAGAAGCTGGCGTTGCCGTTTGAGGGGCGCCCGGTGTACCCAAACACCTTGTTATCAAACGCTCCTCCACCCTGATACCAGAAATCCTGCTTCGATGTGAGTTGCAGAAAATGTAGATCGCTCCGGATTTCTATCTTCTTACTGGGATTATCGATCATTTGCACAAATGTATCTGTGGAGTTCATCAGGTTGTAAAACGGATCACGCGCATAAACGCGCGGGGTCGGCAACATCTGGAAAAATGTATTGTGTTTCCCGTCATTGGGATTATCGTCACCAGTCGAACGAAAGTGTCCTCCACGAAACCATGGCATCGATGCCACAGTGTTGAGCTTAATGCCGCCTTCTACCGCGATCGCACCGGCGGAGTGATCCAGAACGCCCCAGCGACCGCTCTGCCCTGCACCCCACAGTACAAAATCCACCGTAGTTTTGCCTGTAGGAATTGCAGCAACAATATCGCCGCCGTATGTGCCAATGCGAATATTCGTGTGGTCCAGTGCTCTTGCTGTAGCTGTCCGGTTATCTGTTTTTGTAATCCCCGTACGCCCATCGTGATATCCAACCCCAAAGCCACGAACAAGTAGGTGCTGGTTCAGGTACCGAGAAAACGAAAGGTACTGAATATCAACGTTAAGCTCCGGATTGGCATTCGTATTGAAGACACCTTGCGTTACACGGCCCGCCATCGCAGTAACATCCCAGGCTGCCCCGCCAAGCTTCACATCCATGCCGTCGAATGATCGCTGTCCATTGGAGAACCCGAAGTTACCCACCAGACGCTGGGCAACACGATTCGTTTGCAACCAGCGAAGTGACGGGGCCTTGGCCGACATCTCTTGCCCTTCGAAAAACTCGAAGCGCCCGATGCGTGCCGCGCCTCCATCCTCATGGAAGTGATAGCGAAGAAAACCCTGCCGGAACGACGCAGCCGCTGGGTACGCATTGCTATTGTTCGCGGCATAGTACGTGCCTCCCAGGCCAAGTTGCCCCTGCGCTGCAATCGGCGAAACTGCATCCGTTGGAAGCGCCAGCTCAGCGCTCTGGCCCAGGTCCAGCATGTAGTCGACTTTGCGTATTCGTTGCGTCAACGAAAGGCGTAAGAGCGAATCCTGATGCCCATACACTTCAGCAGTTGGAGTCGCAGCAAACCACTGAGTGGCATTCGTGCGTTCACGAATGGCAACCGTAACAAGCGGCCCCGTTGTTGCCGATGGGGAGGTCTGAGAAAACAAAGAGGGAGCCATGCTCGCAACAGCGAGCAAGAGGAGGGACTTCTTCATGAATGTCTCCTGAAGCGTCTTGCGTTATTCCAGCGCGGCTAGCTGATGCTTTGCGCCTCTGGACGTTATGTATCTCGCGGTTGAGTCAGCCGGTTAGACCTTAGACAGCGATAGCCGAATTCGTTACTCCAATAATTTCGGAGTCAACAGCCTCGGAAGCAATCGCTCTCCCCCCTGCTCCGACCCAGCTCTTCGTCCATCGGCGAGCAACAAGTCTCATGACGACTAGTACCAGAACGGCAAAAATCGCATAAGCCACGAAGCCCGCGGAAAAGGATCCGGTCTTCTGTTTCGAGATTCCAAGAGCATTCGGAAGAATGCTTCCGCCAAGAGCTCCGATCTCGCCGATCATGCCACCTGCAATTGCTGTGGTTAGCGGCCAACGCAATGGGACAAGCTGAAATGTTGCTCCATTACCAGCACCCAGTGCCGCGAAACACACCATAAAGAGAAAGGTTGTTACAGCAAGCGAGGGTGATGTCGTAAGACCGAAGATGCCTGCAATGGCTACGAGAAATACAACCGATAGAGTCGTGATCCCACCGATCTTATCTGAGAGCCATCCGCCCAATACACGCGTTCCACTTCCCAGCAGTGTCGCCATCATGGTCAGCGTACCGGCCTGGGTCTTTGCAATGTGGAACTGCGCTACATACAGAGAGGGCAGGAACGTCGCGAGCCCCAGAAAGCCGCCGAAGGTAATGATGTAAATAAGGTTGAAGTACCATCCATCAGCTTCCACCAGGCATTTCAGATGCTGCCGCAGTGTCTGATGCTCTTTGTCTGGTGGTTCCTTCGCAAAGAAGATCATAGTCAAAAGTGGCAACAGCATGAATAGTGCTGCAACGCCATAAACATCTGACCATCCGTAGGCCTTGGCAAGACGCGGTGCAAAGAACGCGGCAAGAGCTGTTCCGCTGTTCCCTGCTCCGGCAATGCCCATCGCAAGGCCTTTGTATTCCTTTGGAAACCAACCGGAGCCAAGAGAGAGAGCGACGCCAAAGCTGGCGCCTGCAGTTCCCAGCAACACACCCATGGCAAGAACATTTGAAAATGTGTGGACAAAGAAAAAACCATACATCAAAGCGGCAATAATTATGACCATCTCAATAATTGCCGCGCTCTTACGTCCGATGTATTGACTAAGAACTCCCAGTGGAAAGCGCATCAGCGCACCAGCCATGGTGGGTATCGATACCATCAGCCCTGTCTGAGCTGGTGAAAGATGAAACTGTTCAGTAATGAATGGGCCCATGGCTCCGTTCAGTACCCATACAGCAAAACTGAAGTCGAAATACAGGAAGGCGGCGAAGAGTGTGGGTGGATGTCCGGAACGTAAGAACGCTTTTGCGCTTGCCATGTTGTGGCTCCTAAGTCGAAGTGAGTTTGTTGTGAAACTGCGCTTACGGCTTGTGGTGCGGAGCGAACGTCATGGTTCAGCTCTTTACTACGGTGATACTCTCGCGGCGGTCATGGCCGCAAGGATTCAGCGGCTACGCTCGACGCGCACAGCACACTGTTTGAAATTGGGTTCGCGACTAATGGGATCGAATGCACCCAGTGTGACAAGATTGGAGTTCTGTTCGGCAAAATGGAATGGCATAAAGACCTGGCCAGGTGCAACGATGCCGGTAATGCGCAGCTCAATACCCTCAACACTGGCACGGCGAGAGACGAGGGTGATCCGATCATGCTGACGCAACGAGAGACGTTCCGCATCAACAGGATTCATCTCTAACCACGCGTTGGGGACCATTCTATCCAGCTGCGGAACAGCTCCTGTCTTTGTTCTTGTATGCCAATGCTCAACCGTGCGGCCCGTATTGAGAATGAAGTCGAACTCTTTGTCTGGCTGTTCTGTGAAGGGCAGGCACGGGACACAATGTAATTTCGCCCGACCACCTTCATAGGGGAAGACGCCCTCTCGATAGAGGCTTGCACCACCCCATTGCACACCGCCCTGTTCTTCCAGTTGCTCCCACGTAAATTGGCTATAGTCGCAAAGCCTGCCTGCCGACACACGCTGCCACTCCAACCATGCGTCATGAGATGAGGTCCAGCCAGGAAACAGCTTTTCTCGAATCCCTAGCCGCTCTGCGATAGAGAGAAAGATATTGAAGTCTGGACGTGCCTCTCCGGGTGGTGTAACAAACGCATTTACCTTACTGACGCGGCGCTCTGAATTTGTATAAGTTCCTTCTTTCTCACCCCAGATCGCCGCAGGAAGCACAAGATCGGCATAATCCATTGTTGGCGTTGGGAAGAAACCATCCTGCACCACCACAAACTCGGCCGTAGACAAAGCCTGCGTCAACAGCTTCACATTCGGAAAACTCACAACCGGATTTGTAGCTATGAACCAAAGAGCACGAACGCGTTTATCGAGAGCACCCTCAATGATGTCAGGGTACGCAAGTCCGCGTGACTGCGGCAACTCATCTTCGTCAATACCCCATAGCGCTGCTAATTCTTCACGATCTTTTGGGTTATCAAATTTGCGATACCCAGGCATGCCAGAGGTAAAGCCACTCTCGCGCGTCCCCATGGCATTGCATTGTCCCGTGATCGAGAAGGGAGCAGAACCCAATTGCCCTATCTTGCCAGTAAGCAATGCAAGATTGTTGATCGCCGCAACCGTCACGGCCCCCTGTGTCGAATGGTTCACGCCCATCGTCCACCCGATAAAAGCGGACGATGCTTTCCCATAAAGGAAGGCTACATTCTCAATCGTTTCTACCGAGAGGCCTGTGGTGAGAGATACAGCATCTGGCGTGAACTCAGAAACAAAACTCCTGAATTCTTCGAGTCCTTCCGTGTGTTCTTTTAAGAAGCTCGCGTCGATCATGCCGTCACGCAAGAGGATGTGAGCGATACCATTCAACAACGCGATATCAGAGCGAGGCTTAACCGGAAGATGGATGTCTGCCATCATTGCTGTTTTAGTAACGCGAGGATCGGCAACAATAAGAACCTGTCCTGGCTTCTTTCGCAGACGATTGCAAAGAATCGGATGGTTGTCTGCAATATTCGAGCCGACTAACAGGACGACATCTGCATGCTCCATATCGGCATACGAACCGGGCGGACCATCTGAGCCAAAGCTCATCTTGTAACCCGATACGGCTGATGCCATACACAGCGTAGTGTTGCCGTCGTAATTCCTACTGCGGAACCCGAGTTGCACAAGCTTGCCAAGCGTGAAGAACTCCTCTGTGAGGAGCTGTCCTGTCCCGATCACACCGAGAGTATCAGCGCCATGCTGCCGCTGAAGTGCCGTTATGCGCGTGACCATCACATCCAGCGCCTCGTCCCATGTGATCGGCTCGAAAGGTGAATTCCGTCCGCCACGACGCAGCAATGGAGTACGCGCGCGGCCCGGAGTATCGATCATCTGGTGTTCACTTAGTCCTTTCGGACAAAGTTTGCCGAGGTTTACAGGGTGATCCGGATTGCCGCGTACCGCAACTGCTTTACCATCGCGTGTACCAGCCAGCATGCCGCAGCCCACGGAACAATAGCCGCACGTTGTCTTCGTCCACTTATCAGCAATCCTGGATTCCGATATATGTCCGAAGATTGGATCTCGTCCGTAGGCGTACTTACTCGTTGCAATATCCAGGCCAAGAGCTCTCATCAGTCGTTGCGTAATGCTCATGCAGCCTCCGCGTGACTACCGATAAAGCCCAGGCCCATGCTCAACGGCACAACGGAAACAAAGAAAAGATATCGTCCGGTAACCACTGTCACGACGCCTGCGAAAAGTGCGAGCCACGGCAGCGGGGCGTATGCAAACAGAACCGCTGCACCAGCACTTAGAAAAGCGAGCGCCACTCGATAGAACAATTGCTCTCCGCGCAGCAGGTTATAGCTGGCGCGTTGCTCGAACACGATTGCGTGGCGAAGCCGCGCGATCCTCACAAGTTGATTTACGCTCCAGACCGATGCAGACACCAGCACTACGCCGGGATGAGCAAAGTGGTCCTGTGTTATGACATCTGCTACGAGGCTTCCCAGTAAGGCCGCTGAAGCCAGAAAATCAATGGGTGTATGGACTGTGTTCCATGCGGGTCTTGCTTTAACAAGATAGAGTGCGGCGCTCGCCAACGTCCCGCATAATCCAAGCAATATGCTAGTGCAGGCAAGTGGTGCAACCAACCAGCGGAGGGTTGGAAACCACGCAGAAGCCGCGCATGCCGTGACGGTGCTGTAGAAGAGGCCGAAGCATAAAACTTCACGACTGAGCCATGAACGCCGCCACATGCGAAGTGCACGCCATGCGTAGGCTGGACGACCGAGATGAAACACGGACACATTCAAAGCAAACGTTGTAAGCAACCAGAGCAGTGCCAGAACAGTAGCCGTTAATTGATGTGCAATGGTTGTAACAGCAAGCGCTCCAAAGGAGGCTTGCATCACCGTGGTCATTGCAATCAAGGAAGGATGCGCATGCTCAAGATGGATAGCCCCCGTGTCCACACGCTCTAACCAGGAGGATGACCGCTCGGGAAGCGTAATGCGCGTGGTCGAGATTGTCTGTCCTGCTGCCGGCATTCCAGGAGATTCCGCGGTATGGAAATCTCTCTGCCATTCCTCCTTATTCACAATCTCGATCTGAATTGCATTTTCCGGGCAAGCGTTCACACAAGCAGGCTCACGTCCGTCGAGCAAGCGATCGCGACACATATCGCACTTGCCTACCACCCCGCGCTCAGCATTGAATTGGGGGACGCTGTAGGGACAATTCCATACGCAGTATTGACAACCAATGCATGCATCCGCGGAATGCAGAACGATGCCGGTAAGTGGGTCCTTTGTATAGGCATCCACAGGACAGCCGCGGAGACAGTCGGCACTAAGGCAATGGTTGCAGCCCATGGAAAGATACGTGCGCTGCGTGTTTGGATACACGCCACCCTCCAGTTCACCAACGCGCCGCCACTGGATATGTGCTGGGTTCCCATTCTGCTCGTTGCACGCAATTTCACACGATCTACAACCAATGCACTTCGTCATGTCGAAGTGAAAGCGATACTGTTCATCAGCCTCCAGAGGACGCGACGGAATAAGCGCCTGTGCCAGAGTGGGTGAAGCTCCGTTTGCCACGAGCGTCATCCGCACCAGTTCGGCGCTGTCTGCTTCCATCGCAATTTCCTGAAGAGGTAGAGGCATGTTAGTACACGTCCCGGTGATAGCGATGCTGTTCGTGCAAAGCAGAGACGTATTCCTGCGCCGCCTCCGCCGTGAGACCACCGTGGTTTTCCACGATGCGATGCAGTGCAATATCCACATCCTTTGCCATACGGCTGGCATCACCGCACACGTATAGCGATGCACCATCATTCAGCCAGCGAAACAACTCGGCGCCAGATTCAAGCATGCGATCCTGAACGTACACTTTGTGTTCCTGGTCACGCGAAAAAGCAGTATCGAATCGGGTTAGATGACCATCTTCGACAAACGATTTCATCTCGCGGCAATAAAGGAAGTCTGTCTTTGCACTACGTTCTCCGAAGAAAAGCCAGTTGCGGCCTGTATGCCCCAGTGCGCGACGCTCATGAAGGAACGCACGGAAGGGCGCCACGCCGGTTCCAGGACCAATCATGATGATGGGCGTTGTAGAACTTTTGGGTAAACGGAAACGCTTGTTTGGCTGCAGATAGATTGGTACTCGCGCACCAACCTCCATCCTCTGTCCCAGCATGGTGGAAGCCACCCCTCCGCGTTCGCGTCCATGTGCGATGTAACTCACAACTCCAATCGTGCAGTGAAGTTCACGACCATGTGCGCTAGGGCTCGATGATATGGAGTAGAGCCTTGGTGCAAGTCGAGGCAGAAGCTCTACTAACTCAGTCGCATTGGAAAGCACACCCGGATAAGTATGAAGAAGGTCGATCAAACCACGTCCATACAGATATGTTTCTAACTCACCCGCCTCCGATGCCAGAAGCGAAGAGAGCGTTCGGCATTTTGCTTTCTCCGCAAACCGCTGTATGACTTTGCGGGTCAGCTTCGTTATCTGGAGATGATGACGAAGAAGTTCCTCGACGGTGAGTGGTTCTGATTTAGGCAGGCTGGCAGTATCGGTAGCCGGAAATGGCAGAAGGGTCAGAATCTCATCCACCAGCACAGGGTCGTTCTGCGCCAGGACACCACAAGCATCACCCGCTTCATACTGCAGTTCCGCATCTGTCAGGTCAAAACTGACATGCACAGTCTGTTTACTTGATGAAGGATGGGTGAGTAATAGTTTGTCGACTAATCGCGCATGATAAGGATTTTCACGGGTATGTGTCTGAGTCATCACCGTGGACGAATCGACTGCAGCGGCAATATCGTTCACGGTCTTGGTGGGTTCCGATAAACCCTGTAGAAACTGACCGCTCCATCCGCTGAATGACGCGTCTACATCCACGTCACTTTCTATGCGTCCGGTGATCCGTGAGCCGCCCAGAGCCAACAGCCGATCATCCAACTCGATACCAAATCTGCAGAAATACTCATACGTTTTGTCGCCGAGACAAAAAATGCTGTAACGAAGGCCCTCCATACGGGGCGCGGTATCGGCAAAAAGTGCATCTCGAAATGCGCATGCGCAATCGGGCGGCTCACCGTCACCATAGGTGCTGGCAAAGAACAGGGCGTATTGCTCCTGTGCCAGGACAGGCAGCGCAAGACCTTCAACCGATTGCACTGTCGGAGTATGACCATTCTCCTTGAGCAACTTAGCCATCTTCTTCGCAAGCCGTTCTGCTGTACCGCCCTGAGAAGCAAAGAAAAGACTCACACGATAGTTCTTCCGCGATTCTGTTTGTACAGGTGCAGGAAATAAGCCTTCCAACAAGCTGTTCAACCATGCACGTTGCTCAGCGCTGAAGGGTGCATCTTCCGGGATCAGCGGCATCATCTTTGTCATGCGGCAACCTCGTCAGCACTCTCCACTTTGCAATAGAAACGAAGCTCCTCCACCGAATGGCGCGCACAGAAATCCAGAAACGATTCGCCCGAACCGGCTCGTCGTGTGTACTGCTGCATGAAGCTATGCAGCGCGGGACCAACTTCGTCATACTGAAGCGCGGGAAACAATTCACGAGCCAGCGCCTGGTGATTGTCCGCGCCACCACCAAGGCTCACCTGATACCCAGGTTCCCCACCTACCTTGATTCCCATCAAACCGATATCGCCAATGTAGTGTTGCGCGCATGAGTGCGAGCAGCCCGTCACATGCAGGTTGATAGGCTGCAGGATTGGGAATGCAGCATCGAGTGAACGCGCAAGTTCGAGTGCGTGTCCTTTCGTATCTGTCGCTGCAAAACGACAGCCGCGGTTACCGGTACAAGCGACCGTGCCGCTCAAGACATGACCGGCCTCAAAATCAAGTCCGGCAGATCGAATGGCTTCACATACAGCGTCCAGGTCCTGCGTCTTGATATTTGGCAGCAGAAGGTTTTGCCATACCGTCAGCCGCACTTCGCCGCACCCGTAATGATCTGCAATGTGGGCCAACGCTCGAGCCTGGGCCACGGGAAGCCAGCCTACAGGAACGCAGACACCGACATAGTGCAGTTCTGATTGTGGCTGCGAATGCACGCCCAAATGAGCGGTACGGTCAATTGGATGCCTCGGTTCAGCATCTTCTGCGGCAATGCGCAGAATTGGAAATGCCAGCTTCCTCTCTGTCTCTTCAAGGAAACGATCGATCCCCCACTTATCGATGAGATATTTCAGCCGCGCTTTCTTGCGGTCCGTCCGGTCGCCATGTTCAGCAAAGACACGCACCATCGCAGCGGCAACTGCGACGA
This sequence comes from Terriglobus sp. RCC_193, assembly GCF_041355105.1. Classification (NCBI taxonomy): domain Bacteria; kingdom Pseudomonadati; phylum Acidobacteriota; class Terriglobia; order Terriglobales; family Acidobacteriaceae; genus Terriglobus; species Terriglobus sp. RCC_193. The sequence goes on from NZ_JBFUPK010000001.1 coordinate 1,245,092, forward strand.
GTTGATCTGGGCGAAGCAGCAGTCCACAGTCGGAAGCAAACTGCCGATGCCCGGTGATTCCGCACAACAATGCGCGAAAGTAAATACCGGCTGGGACCGACTTATTCTCAGGAATGCGGACCGCAAGAAAGCCGATGTCATTGGTATCCGCAAGTGTGCTGATCGTGCCACCGCCATCGAAGGCGATATTGAACTTACGCGGCAATCCGAACAGGTCACGCGAATTGAGAATGTATGCCTGAAGCGCGTTCGCATACGGACGAACATCAATCAACTCGGCGGCATCCATTCCCGCAAGCGGAGACGCCGTGATGTTGCGAATATTATCGGCACCTGATCCTTGCGAGGTCATGCCGAGCGCGCGTACTGCGTTCAACACGTCAATGATCGTTCGCGGCGCAAATTCACGGATCTGAATTCCCGCGCGCGTCGTAATGTCTAACCTGCCGCAACCAAACTGCTCTGCAATGTTTGCGAGTCCTCTCAGTTGCTGCGTGTTTAGAATCCCACCCGGGGCACGGAGACGCATCATAAAGCTGTCCTGCGCGGGAGCTACATGAAACAGGCCGTGAAACTTAAACCGAAAACGATGCTCCGCATTCGGCGCCTTGTTCTCCACCGCATGAACAAGCAATTCATCCCACACATCAAGGGGATTGGACTCGTACTTCCAGCGTTCTTCCGCGCACAAATCCTCCACGGGTGTATTGAAGAACGTCGGAGCGTCCGCCAGGTTCGGACCGCCAGCATTGGAATCGGAAGTGAACTGCCCGGACGCAAGCTGTCCGAGATACGGATAACTCTGGGCCACAGCAGTAAAGAATCCCTGCAGATAGGCCTTCTGTTCCGGCAGAAATTCTCCGGAGGCAGCGATTTCAGATGCTTGCAACTCTGTCATAATCCTGGTCCTCAACGCGATGTAGAGGGCGGGCCCAGAAGGTCACGGATCAGAGTGTGTGTGCGCGGCACAAGCCTCGAGAACGCGCGGACGCACACTCAAATACTAAAATGAGTGACATCTGGGCTCGTCGTGGAGCTTGTTTCGTAAAGCCGGAGCTGGCGCGCCTGGGGGCCAGTTTATGAGCAGGAAGAAAGTCGTCCGGCAATCATGGCGGGACACACCTTCAATACGCGAAGTATGACACGGGCTCGCCCGGACTGCAATGGGAAAGATTCCTAACCATCTTCCGGGCCGGTTTGGGCGGCCTGCGCAGAATTGCCGCCGGACACGTTACACTCAAGAAACTTCGGCAGTTTCCAGTTACAGCCACTGCCCATTCGCATTGGGAGTCACGCATGCGTCACGCCAGCTTCGACGGTCTGCGAGTGTTATCGCTCGAGTCCCGCCGTGCCCGCGAGGTCGAAAAGCTGATCCGCACCTATAACGGTGATCCAATAGTCGTCCCTGCGATGCGCGAGATCCCACTCGAATCAAATACAGATTGCTTTGAATTTGGGGAACGTCTACTCAATGGGGACTTCGACCTGATCATCTTTCTGACAGGCATCGGCGTCACCAAACTGATGCAGACGTTAGAGACAAAATACTCGCAAGAGGTTCTGCTTCAGCAGCTACGTCAACGTGAGGTCGTGACTCGTGGAGTGAAACCCGTTGCCGCACTGCGTGAGCTGCAGATTCCGGTTTCCGCCTCCACCGAAGAACCAAGCACATGGCATGAAGTGCTGGCATTGCTTGATGCACAGTATGGTCCGCGGCTTGCGGAACTTCGGGTTGCGGTACAGGAATATGGGGCGACCAATCCGGAGTTCATCACAGAACTTGTCGCCCGCTGTGCTGACGTAACCAAGGTGCCCGTTTATCAGTGGGGGCTGCCTCTTGATCTGGAACCCTTGCGCGATGCTGTGCGCCGGCTCTGCGATGGCGAAATTGACGTTGTCTTATTCATGACCGCCGTGCAGGTGATTCATCTCTTCCAGATTGCGGATGAGTTGGGACTGCGAGAGGCGATGGGAGTTGCGCTGCAACAAGCCGTCGTCGTCTCAATTGGTCCAACGACAACCGAAGAGTTGAAGCATTATGGCGTTCAGCCAGACTTTGAACCGTCGCGACCTCGTATGGGTTTCATGGTGAACGAAGCTGCTCAGTATGCAAAGAAGCTGCTTCCGGAAAAGCGTTCCGTTACGATTGAATCCGGCCCCAGGCCAGGTGTAAAAGCGCGAGCTCCGTACAGAGGAACCGTACAGCAGGTCGCCCCTTCGACATCTGCCATGGCTGGCTTCCGCGATGGTCTTGCTCCCTTTGACGTACTGCAGGAGATCAGCAGTCACATCGCCTCCACGGATCCGCTTCACGTGACCCTTTCGCGCATCGTGACCCTTGTATCCATTGTGATTCCGTGCGATTCCTGCTTTCTCTACACGCTTGAGGACGACAAACTGGTTTTGCGTGCTTCACGCAATCCGCACAGCGACGAGCTGGATCACCTCAAACTCTCTGTCGGCGAAGGTGTTACAGGATGGGTCGCAGAACACCGTGAAACCGTGGCTATTTCAGAACGCGCGAGTGAGGATCCTCGTTTCAGCGCGTTTGTAAGCCTCCCGGAAGATCGCTTCGAAGCGATGTTGTGTGCCCCTGTCACCTGCGCAAACCGTGTCGTAGGTGTACTCAATTTGCAGCACAGGCAGCCGTATCAACACAGCGAACTGGAACGGCGCATGCTTTCTACAGTGGGAATTCTTGTAGGAGCTGAAATCGAACGCGCTCGGCTGGAGACAGAGAATTCCGTTCTTACCGACAGGCTCGAGACCCGCAAGCTTGTCGATCGGGCAAAAGGTATCCTGCAACGCGATCTGAATTTTTCAGAAGACGATGCCTACCGCAACATGCAGCGAGAAAGCCGTCAACGAAGAAAATCCATGCGCGAAATTGCAGAGGCAATCCTGCTGGCAGACAGCTTGAAGCGCGACAGAAACCTTTAACGGCTTCCTCCACGCTACCCGCAGTGGCTCCTCGGCATACGAATTGAGACAGCCATTTGTGTCGGGAAGTCAGGGAAAGGAAACTTGCTGTGAAGGTCGTCGAGATGGTGCTCAAGCCAATTACAGCGAGCGCCTAAAACGGCGATTTTCTTATTGGGAGTTAGGGAGTTTGTTCGAAAAATCCGATCCTTGTAACTGCTTGAAAAGGATTGGTTGCGGGGGCAGGATTTGAACCTGCGACCTTTGGGTTATGAGCGGCGACAGAAACGTAGTTTCAACGACTTACGAGGCCTGATCGGGAGTTTTACGGAGCCCTAAGTTGTTGAAAATAAGTATAGAACTTTTCTAGTTGGGGTTGGTTTGGGGTTGAAACCGCACCACCTCTGGTTTTTCAACCCCAGCCCCAATTTCTTTGACGATACATTGACGATACCGAAACGGGATTCTATACTGCATGTAGAGGTGACCTCAAATGTTGGCGACTTCTACATTCGTGAGCGCTGATCCCGCTCTCTTCAATCCCCAGTCTGGACGACTTGATGCCTCGCGTATTGCGAGCGAAATCCAACTGCCCGTCTCAACGATTGCTGAGGCCATCGGCAAGAAGGCTCCGAGCGTTCGCAAGCATCCCGACGCAAGCAGCCTGCAACCAGAGCTACGACGCGTTTACCGCATCTGGGTTGCAATCGTGGAACTTTACGCCGGGAACAAGAAAAGCGCACGGATCTTTCTGAACGCTCCAAACAAGCATCTCGAAAATCAGGCTCCCGTGGAATTCATCGAAAGCGGTGAGCTGAAGCCCTTGGAAGCACTGGTAGAAGCCATGACCACGAGGCAGCCAGCCTAACGAGGATAGTCTTGCATTCCACTGACCGACTCCTGCGAGCGCTAGAACACGCCCCGGTTCGGCCGTTCTCGGGATTCGTCTATCGAATCATTGCAGAGCGGCACCGCGATTCTCCTTTGTCCGCGATTGGCTCTGTCCGGTCAGGCGGTCGCTACAACCCCCCAAACACCTTCCCAGTTCTTTACTGCGCCGATAGCCAAATGACAGCCTTGCTGGAGGTTGAAGCCCTATTCACCACCTCCGACGGGCAGTTGAAGGGTAGCCCGCGGGACCCGGATCTTGTCTTGTCTCTGCGCTGCGATCTCGTCCGCGTGCTGGATCTAACGGATGACGCCTTTCTGGGAGAGCTGGGTACCTCCCAGGAAGAACTCGTGAGCCTCACGCCCTCTCGATTCATACTCAATGCCAGGGGCGAAGAGACCCCCACGCAGATTCTCGGAGCGGCTTGCTCTTTCAGTGGGAGCATTTCTGCATTGAAAGTCCCTAGCGCGGCCAACGGTCACGGCCATTGCCTCAACATTCTTCCAGACTCGTTGCTGTCTGGAGAGCAGATTATGATTCTGGACGACAGTGGAAGGATCAAAGCGCAGATTGATGGAGTGATCCCTCCACCGAAGCGGTTGGGCTGAGCATCTGAGGGCGTCGCACGATATGAATGGGACCAATACGAACTTTACTGAAATCGCCGGCCGCGACGCCTCGGCTGTCATTCGGGGTTTCGTGTTTCAGGTGAACCTGACTATCCTCCGCTGGATTGAACTCCCGGCTGATAGGCGCCTAGCGCTGGAGTGCGGCGAAGACATAGACACCGTCGAGAATGCATCGGATGATGGCCTGACCGCCGAAAAGAGACTTCTGGAGCAGATCAAAGTCCGTGACACGAGGTCTTTAACCCTTCGTACGCCCGAGGCTCTACAGTCGGTGGCGAACTTTTGCCGCCATCGGCAAAACAACCCTGGTATAGAGCTAGCGATGCGTTACGTCACGACTGCCGTAATCGCCGTTGAGCAAGACTGGCCACGAACTGAGGGCGCGATCGACACTTGGATGTCTGTTCGTCGTGGTGTGTTCAACGATAGCAACCGTGCTGATGCTATCGCAGCCATTCGCGCCTTCCTTGTTTCCTGCACCAAGCCTGATAAGACTTCTGACGAAGCGTGGCAAGCATTACAAGCCACCCTCACCTTGGATGAAGATTCTTTTCTGTCACAGCTCATCATGCCTTTCGAATGGGGCGCCGGGTACGGAAACTATCTCCAGATCGAGCAAGAGGCCATCGCTGCGCTTTCTACGAGCAGTTTCGCGCAGGATGGCACACCCGAGTCGGTCTTTGAACATCTCTTCGCCTATGTCTTTCGTGTCCTTTGCCGTCCCGGAGGAAAGGAGCTTACGGCCCACGTTCTGAAGACTGAGCTTGAAAGCCCCACAATCAGCCAATCGGACCGTGGCATTCTGCGTTTGTTGCGAGATGAATTCAGCGCGATTAAGGAAGATATCTCGGAAATCAAGATTGCCGTGCAGAGCCAGATGCACGCCTTTGGCGAGCTCACGAAGAAAGTCGAAACATTGAGCCAGCCGTTTGGCGTTGGTGCTCATTTTGCACTGATTGCTCCCGCGTTTTTATCCGATCCGCCAGAAGTCCTTTCCGGTGGCGCGCCAAGGAACAATGCGGTGCAAGGGATCGTCGATCTTCTCGACAACAAGCAGCCTGCCTTGATTTTGGGTGAGCCCGGTTCTGGAAAGACGCAACTCTCGCTGTTCGCCTCTGACCGCCTTCAGCGACGCACATTTTGGCTCAATATTCCTCGCGAGGCCTCGGAAGCTCAGGCTGACGGCATGCTGGAAGGGTTTCTTCGCTCTCTGCTTCCGGGCACCGAGCGGCTTCCGTTTCGGCAAATGTGTGAGCTAGCGTGCAAGCAACTTGACGCTGCGCTTGTGATCGTTGATGACCTGCCACGCATCATTCCACGCGGACAACTATCAACAAGGATCGAGACCTTTGCCAACAGCCTACGTGCTGTTGGCGGCTTACTGCTGATGTCCAGTTATTTCCCGCTGCCTGAAACGCTGACAGCTTCGATTAGTCTAGGCCGCTACGAGGTCAAACGGTTCGATGCCCAAGACGTACTGGAGCTACTCGCTGCTAATGCTGCGCCAACGGCGATTCGCACAGAACAAGTCGCCAATCTTCTGGTCACTCTGACTGAAGGCCTTCCGATGCTGGCGATGGCAGCCGTTCGCTACCTGAGAAGCAACACATGGAATTTCACCTATATAGAGCTGGAAGCCCTGTTCAAAGGCGAGTTTGCCACGGCACATCGCCGCGACGCCGTGAGCGTGTTGGAGTTCATTGTCAGAGATCAAGAGGAGCGCGAATTGCTAGCAAGGATGAGCTTGGCAATCGGAGACTTTTCAAGCGAGGACATCGCGAGAGTCGCACGCGTCCCACAAGGCATTCCTCTGGTCGGTGAGAAGATTGCGCGCGCAACCGGCGTGTGGCTGCAAAAGAATAGTGATGGCCGCTTCACTCGCTCCCCGCTCATCACTGCGGCATCGGCTGATGCGCTTGATCCAAAGACAAAGCGGGGTGTTCATTTTGCTCTTGCGATGCTGATCCTCGACCGCAAAGAATTGGCTCCCATCGAAGTCTTCACCTGCTTTAACCATCTCTTGATGGCGAAAACCACCGTGACGGCAGTGGTGATTCTGCTGCAGGCGCTTTCCTCTCTCCTTGAGATGGAAGACACCATCGAGGATGATTTCGGGTTCGCCAGAATGTGGACGGGCCTCACCGTTGACAATGAGATTCCGCTCGATCTTCTTCTCTATCTGAAGTCGATGCAAATCGCTGTACTAGCCAAACAGGGACGAGATCTCAGCGCCGGTCTCTCTCAACTCGACACAATGTTGGCAGCCGCCCCAAGCGGTAGCTGGGGCGCAGCGATGGCAGCGGCCACCATCGCGATCTACGTAGTTTGGCTATTTCCTTCCATCGCGAACAAATATCTTGTCGAGGCTCTCAGGCGGATGCCCGCCGCTCGATTGCCTGATGGATCATCGTTTCCGACGCCCGAGTATCCCCTTGAGATGATCCTTTGGATGTCGAGCTATACCGGTAAATCCGATGAGGATGCTGACTCTTGGATCGCAACGGTTGCCAAGCTCTCTCGTGAACAAATCGTTGTGCTTGAGTCTTCGGAAATGATGGAAGACAACGTGACGATTCTCTGCGACGGTATCTGGAGGCGAGAATTTGATAAGCCGGAGGCGGCACGCAATTGGCAGGCCGCTTCTGATCGACTCAAGCGGGTGGAAGCGGCGGGTGACGACATTGGATTCCCCTTGCTGTCGGCCGCAGCAATTCGTACCCAGATCGTTATTCTTGCCGAATGGGAACATCGGCTCGAAGACGCCGTTTCGCTAGCCGAATCGGCACTCAAACGGTTGGATAGGGCGGACTGCCAATTTCTGATACGAGAGGTTTCTGGCCGTCAGATTTCTTACGCCGGGCAAGGCGAACGGGCCATTCCGTGGCTTGAACGCGCCCTAAAGTGTGATGCCTTTCGCCATAGTCTCTGGCGGCGCGACGTCCTAATCACGCTGGCTGAGTTGAAAGGCCCCACATCGCGCCATGCCGCAGTGGAGCTCACTGCGCAAGCTATCGTAGTCGCGGAAGGTCCGCATCCGTATGACCTTGGGGTTGCTGAGGCGTTCGCTGAACACGGTATCGCTTTGTGGAAGGCCGAAGACCGGCGTTCGGCTTTCGCGGCTTTTGAGAATGCTGTTGATCGGTTTCTAAAGGCTCCATCCCAAGTCGAACTCTGGAAAGGTTCCTTCTTTCGGCTATTCGCTGCGCTCGTCTACTTCAGCGATGTGATGCAGCATGGAAAGCCGCGAGAAGGTCATCAGGAACCGGAACAGGCCTCATTTTTAGGAAGCCGCGATGCTCACCCGTCCTATAAAGACGAACAACAAAGCTATATCTGTTTGCGGCTCGCTATGTACGCCGATGGATTGGGTGATCTCGCCGGCGCCTCCAAATGGGTTTATCGTGCTATCGAACGTGCGTCGGAATTTCCGGAAGCATGGACGGGCCTGCGACTACAGTGCATCTTGGCGCTGCCTCAGGCGTTGCTCACAAACGACTTCGACAAGGCCGCAGAATTGGCCAGATTGGCCTCCGAACAAAACGCGGACAAGCTGATCGCCCTAGGCAGATCTCTGCCGGCTGAAGCGCAGAGGGAGTTCGTTGCGAAGGCTGCTGACATCGAGTCGGTTATGACAGGCGTGCCTACGGCAGCGCGCCATCAGGCCTTTCTCATGCATCCGTTCATTCCGCTTGCCATGAAGCTTGTGACGCTGAGTCTTGAAGGCGCTTCGCCCGGGCAGGTAGCGACCTATCTGTCGCAAATTGAAACCCACGTTCCGGTTACGTGTGCTCCAGCAGGATTTGTGAATGATCTTCGGAGGGCGCTCATAGCTCGGGATGACTGGCACACGCTGCAGCAGGAAGGATATGTTGCGATACCTGCGAACAACCTCATACACGGATATGTTTTAGTCCTCGGTGCTATGTACAACGCTCCGGTTGAAGCCGCGCTGGGGCTCCAGATCACATTGGCTGAACATCTGGAGGGATTTTTCGGAGCTGCGCCGTCGCTCTATCGCCACCTGATTGCGCCCATGTTTCGCGTTTACTGGGATCGGGCTACAGGCCAGTCGATGGCGCTCTTCAGAACGCCCCAGGCTTATACCAGACGACAGCTCCAACTCAGCGACGGAAGTCCTAGGGGTACCCGCCAACTTCTTGCGGCGATGGCGTCTTGCCTCGGCGTCGGATTGCCGCCCAAGATGGCGGAATGGCTCAGTAAATGAGCACCGGTGAGCTTCGCTCAGATGCTCGATAACGCCGCACTGCCTTTGCGCTGACGCACAAGAATACAAAAGCTAGCTTTTCATGCGGTTTTAGAAGCGCTTCTCTCCAATCGGCTCTCCAGCCGTGCTTTCGTCGGTCCAAGGATCGGTCCGAAACTTCACCGAACCGCTAAGGATGCCATTCTTGATTGTGAAGCTTCCCGAGATGCGCACGGAACCAAGATGCTGCATTGGACCGGGCAGATAGGCCTGCCGCTCTCCCAGAACAATCCAGCAAAGGCTCAGACCCTGCTTCTGACGCATTTCTTCGGTCATGTCGCTTCGCAGCAGCAGAGCCGCCGGTCCGTCATGGTAAGCGCTCGGGTCTTGCGTCAGCAACTCGCCGCTTGGCCCGTGGAAGTCGGCAGCGTCGCCTGACCAAGCCAAATTCATGGCCCCCACAATGGCTTCGTCTGGAAGATGCAATGTGAATCCATCATCCACGGAGCAATCGAAGCCCTTCGACCCCTGGTGATATTCGAAGGAAGATGTGCGAACGGACACCGGACACCCGTGAGCCGGTTGTACCCAACCATCGTTGCCGTAATAGGGAATGTTCGAATGTCTCCACGCTGGTGACCAGAGATATTCGCCTAAAAACAAATTGTGGGACGACGGAACGGTTGGCATCCACTGGCCCCAGAAGTCAACGCCTTCCGTCCACTTCACAAAGGCATCCACGTCATCATTCCGCACGAGAAAACTTCTGACGTGGCACCAGAATCGTCTGGATTCGACCTCGTCTCGATCCATCCCTTCCGGAGTGGGCCCGCCGCGGTCAAAAGAGAGGTCTGCGACAAGCCACGTACGGCCATAGGCATCCGTCTTCTGGATCAGGCTACCCATATCTGGAAAATCTGCGATGTTCTGGGCCCATGTTGGACCATCCTGTCCTTCGCCCCAATCGGGTTGGAATTGCGGTGCCCACCAGCCCTCCTGCGATTCTGAATCGCCTTTGGTGGAAAGAAACGAATGGGAAGTATCAATGTCGCGCGTACTGTCCTGCCAGGGCCCTTCATAGTGGTGCTTTACCTCGGACTGGCCAAGATCATCGCGATACTGGAAGTTGTCGGCGATCAGTGCGCAGGCTTCGTGATACGCAATCCATTGATACTTCTTTCCGATTCGTTCCGCCTTCGACGCGCTTCGACCGCTGTACCGGATGACGTGATGATCGAAGTATTCAAACCGCTTGGTCGTCCAGCCAAGATCGAAGACGCGCTTGACGATATACCGCTGAGTAAAGTGAAGATCGAACTTTGGCGCACGGGTCGCTTCCGGCGACCGGCGTGATTTCCAAAGACTCCGAAGCTCGTCAGCGCGTTCCGGATTGAGCTGGTTCAGCAACGCCGTCTGAGCTGTCTTCACCAGCTTCTCCGCGTCGCTGATAGCCGCGTCGAAGTCTTCGCTTTGTTCGCCTTCGTCATGGATGCCAAACCGCAGTTCGGCAAGAAACCTGTTGGAAGATGCTTCCGAATGCTTCGATTCTGCCGCTTCGTACTTTTCCCAAAAACCCGACAAGGTCGGATCGCACTCATCACGGAAACGTTGCAACCGTTCCGAGTAAGAGCGCCACTCCGGTTGATCAAGTCGGAGAGAGAGCCAATCGGTTGACCATGAATTCGTGCCGATCACATAACGACCGAAATCGTCGTGCAGAACGGAGCCTGTGATACGCCACGCTCCGAATGCCTCTTTGCCCCCCGCCTTGATCGACTCTTCCAGCTTCTCAATTGCCTTCTTCGAGGGGATTCGCGGCCACTTGCTTCCGTAAGGCGGTCGTACCCGCGCAAGAATTTGATCCGGTTGAGGCGACAAGACGTGCAGTCTCTCGATAGCGCCTCGCGCATAATCGCGCAGTAGATGGTGAGCTACGACAGGAGGAGTTGAGAACACTGTTTCCAGTACGGCATCTGCCAGAGGTTGTAGCCGCGCTGCATCACGCGAACGCATCGCAACACCGTAGGCGATGGCGAGTACGCGCTCCCGAATGTACAGATCATCGACCGTCGCAAATGCGCGGACAAGATCCGCTGCAGCTGGCTCCCGACCACGAAGCAAATTCGCGGCCGCCTTCGTCGCGCGATCACGCAAGAAGCGATTCGAACTGGACAGAAGCCATGCAAGCGTCACCGACGCAAGTCGAACTGACTCTTCCTCCACCACATCGACGCTCTTGAGTGAGAGCGCCCAGTCAATGATGCGATGGACGGCCGAGCGTTCATCTGCGTACAAAGAATGCAGCTTAACGGTCCACCACTCGTCTCGCTCCGGCATCTTTCTCTTTCGGAGTTGACGATCCAGGAAGTCCGCATTCCACGGATGGTCCGGAACGCTTGCTAGGGTTAGCACGATCTCCAGCGCCTTGGTCTGGTCCGAAACCCGAGCGATTGACTGGTTGAACCAGTCAATCGTCCGGTCAGTGAAAGCCTTTGGCGACCTCCAAATCAAACTCTGTATGTAGGCATGGGGCCACTGCCAATGCGAGGACACCGATGGGGCGAAGTCCAAAAGCTCTTGTTGCAGGGTTTCAGGTGCTTGGATGAAGAGCGATTCAAGCACTCCTGAAGTCAGGCGCTTGTCATCGTCGGTGAGAGGAGCCTCGATGGTGCGATTTGGGGCCTGTCTGACCTTCTCAAGAATCTGTTCTGCCGTGAAATGGTCTGTGAGCCGTTCGTATCCGAGATGGACGAACTCCTGCTCGACTCCATCTTGCATCGGCACCAGGTTCTCGACGAGCAAACCTTCGCCAACGAGGTTCTGGTAAAGCGAACTCTGAAAGCTGCGACCGGGCAGGAGTTCGTCCACGAGAGTGATCGTTTCGCTGCGAGAGAGCCACTGCTGGCGATGGGACGGGAAAGCGGCAACGAACAGCTTCAACGCCTTCTGCACAAGCTGTGCCTTCTCATCGAAGTCCAGAGACTTTGCAAGGCGTGAGTTGATCGCTCCTGTATACAACTGGAACACCTGAGTGATTCCATGGAAGCCGCGTGGCAGTCGGGTGTGTCCTGCTGCTTGCAGTCCCAGGCAGATGCTCTTCAGGAAGAGCGGGCTCCGATACTCAGGTGCGAGCAGGGGGGTAGACGGCAATTCGATGCCGTAATGCTTGAAAAATGTCTTCGAGGCGTCGTATTCGTGGTCGGCGAAGCCCTCGTGGGTCACCCGCGTTGCTGTTGCGATGACACCGGCAGGCAGCACGAGCTCTTCATAGCTGCTCCGAACGCTTACGGCGACAGCGATCCACGGCGACCTCGCAATCAATTTGAGGAACGCGCTCATGTGGTCCGGCCAGATCGCTCTTCCTGCGCCTTCATTAAGCGCGTCGATCATGACCATTACTCGTGCGTTGGCCGCTTGCGCTACACACTCCAATGCGTCCACAAAATCGCCCGCCGACCATTGCGCGAGATCCAGTTGCTGTAATGCCTGCGTCCAGGGTTCCGCAGGCATTACAAACCGTTGCCCCATGAGAAGTACTGTGGGCAGACCGGCCTTCTGACGTTTCAGCGCGAGGTCGCAGAAGAGATGCGTTTTGCCCATGCCCGCAGTTCCGTTCAACAGAAGCAGAACGCTCTGGGCCAGACTCTCCGTATGACCCAATGTCTCAGCGGCTTCGCCCAAATCGCGCTGAACGTCATAAAGCTTGTATCGAGTTGAGCGGAAGGGATTCTCCCGGTAGGATCGGTCCGCGCCTTCTCTCGGCTTCTCATCTTCGAGTCGTTCGCTTTCGCTCAGCTTCTCCAGCACGGAGTGAATCGCGGACTCTGCGGTTGCGATTTGGTCGAGGATGGGTTTGAACGAAATAGGCGAGGTCGGTTCGACGGAAATCTCCCGCAGCATTGCGATGACTGTCTCAACCGACGCGAGAACGTCTTCGACATTAGTACGCTGCTCCCCGAGCTTGTCGCGTCCATAGCTCGCCAAGCGGGCAACTTTGCTGATCTGGCTCGCAAATCGTTTCAAACGGCTCACCCATTCTGCCGTCCTGCCGAAAGCATCGAAGTCTGCCACGAGGGGCAATTCGACGTTGATTTCTTTGGTATACCGCGGCCCCGCTGTGACGATGGCTTCCTGAAGGCGCTTGTCAAACCAATCGGCGTCGAGAACCGCAGCATCGAACCAGAATCGCGCCAGACCGGCGTTTGCGGGAGAGGACAGCTTTTCGAGCATCTCGTGGCCGCCCCACCACTCGAACTCCACCGACATCCCTTTGTTGGCAGCCCAACCTTTCCACTTCGTGACGTGGTCCTGCCACTTCTCGAAGGCGCTCTTCTGTTTCGGGAGCCGCGCGTCCGGCAAGTCAACCGGAATGCATATGTAATACCGAACGAGCCTTGGGTGCTTTTCGAGTGCTGTCTTGATCGAACCGTCAACTTGCGACCAGTCCAGGCCTTCCTGCGACAGAAAGTATTTCGCTTGCCAAGCGATCTCGTCGCCCGAGGGCAATGTCCAGTAGCACTCGATCCCGGCGTCCGGTTTGCCTTTCCGGGTGAACTTGGTGCCCTGAGGCATTGTTTCCCGGCGCGCCAACTGGCTGGCGAACTCCTCGAAACCTTCCGTCTGCGAACCGTTCAGGGTCCAGATGTGCTTCCAGTTGATCTGCAAATCTCTTCTCCAATCGAAACTCGAACAGAAGACACGCTCCCATCATTCTCTTCCGTTTCGCTGTGTGGATGCACGGGGTTCTTCGGGAGGAGGTCTCCTCGCCGCGCTGCAGCCGCGTTTCGCGTCTTGGCTCCCACCTCTGCGGGCCTGTTCGAGGCTGTTACGAAACTCTGATTGCGAATCCTCGCAATCGAAACGGATCGCCACAGGAGGTAACGCGGCGATGCGACACAGCCTGAATTGTCATGAGGAGCAGGACTGGAATGCGGAAGTGCGTCTGGCTAGGGTCTGACTGCGTGGCGACCAAAGAGAATGACCGCAGAGCCAAGCAAACAGACTGCGGCTCCACTCAGGTCCCAAAGGTCCGGTCGGTTCTTCTCAACGACCCACATCCACACCAGGGCCGAACAGATGTAGATACTTCCGTAAGCCGCATAGGCGCGGCCCGCCTCACTGGAATCCACGCGGGTCAAAGCCATTGCGAAAAGGATGAGCGAGAGGACGCCCGGAGCCATCCATACCGGACTCTTATGAAGCCTGAAGTAGACCCAGAAAGCGAAGCAGCCGCCAATTTCGAGGAGCGATGCCACAACAAACCAGAACAAAGATTGCATTTCAGTCTTTCTCTGCTGAGGGGCCGCAGCACTTCGCGACTGCCTGATCGTTCAGACCGCCGATTTGGTGGAAGATTCCCTTACCGCAGGTTTCCAGAGTGTCACAGTGGCAATTGGTCATCATGTCTTTCAGCAGCCCCCGCATGAACTGGATTTCGCCCATCTTGGCATCGAGTTCTTTCATCTTTCGCGCTGACAGTTGCTTCCAACGCTCCGGTGCTGCAGTCCCAGGAACGAAGCCCGTGATCAATTCCTGGACCTCTTCCAAGGTGAATCCCGCCTGTTGGGCCCTCTGCACGATCGATAGCCGGTAGAAGACGCTGGTATCGTAGCGGCGCTGGCCGCCGACCCGTTCGGCAGGCTCTAGAAGCCCAATCTGCTCGTAGTACCTCAGGGCGGAGGTTCTGAGACCAACCTGCTTCGCCACCTGCGAAATCGTTAGAGAACCCATCTCTGGATTATCGCAGCTTGCCTTCAAGTTAACTTGAAGTTATAGCCTTGGACTTGTTATTCAGGATCACCCTGAACACATCACGGAGGTTCGATGAAACGCATCCTGCTTGCAGTCTCTGCCCTAACGTTGACGGCTATCGTCATCGCTGCAGCACCTTTGGTGGGCGCTCGCGCTGCCGGAATTACACAGTTGCCAGAGACGACGTTGACCGATCACGGAAAGCCCGTCACGATCCATTCGGCGGATGCTCCGGTCACCGCTCTGATTTTCGTCTCGACGACGTGCGAGGTCACCGCCGCCTACAGCGCTCGGCTCGAAGAACTCTTCGCTGACTATTCCGGTAAGAAAGTACAGTTTGTCTTTGTCGATTCGAATGCGAATGAGACGACGGCGGATGTCGATACGTACAGCAGGGCTCGGGGCTGGAAGTTTCGGGTTTACCAGGATGAGGCGAACCGTCTCGCCGACAAGCTCGATGCTCATGTGACCCCCGAAGTCTATCTTTTCGATAAGACGGGCACTCTCCGCTATCACGGCCGTGTCGATGATTCGCGACCGGGTACGAAGATCACGTCGCGCGACACACGGACGGCGCTCGATGCGCTGCTCAGTGGAAAGCCCGTACCGGTCGCCGAGACCAAGGCGTTTGGCTGCACGATTTCTCGCGTGAAGAGCTAGCCATGAATCTCCTTACACCGTTCGCCCATTTGTTGTTGATGATGTCGCTTCTGCCCCTGAATCAGGCTGGACTCAAGAAGGCGGTTGCTTCCGAACGAGGCAAAGTCGTCGTGGTCAATATGTGGGCGACGTGGTGCGCTCCATGCAAAGCAGAGATGCCATCGCTTGTTTCATTTGAGAAGCGACACGCTGGCCAGAAGGTGAAGCTGATTCTCGTTTCAGCCAATGAGCCGGAGGAGGAGAAAGCTGCGACGAAGTTTCTCGCAGCCTCCGGCTTCAGCGCAGTCTCCTATATCAAGCAAACGAAGGATGATCAAAAGTTCATTGATTCGTTGAACCCGAAGTGGAGTGGCGCCCTACCCGCGACGTTTGTGTATAACCGTTCGGGCAAGCTCGTGAAGTCATTCTTTGGCATCGTTGATATGAACCAACTCGAAGCTGTGATCAAGCCATTGTGATGCCGAGGCAATCGCGGTGAATTCCTGAACTATGGAGTAACAATGAAACGTCTTTCAATCGCTACTTGCCTCATATTTGCCGCAGGGGTTTTCTTCATGACCGTTCCCGTCGATGCGCAAACACCGTCAGCCGAGAAGAAGACTGTTGTCTTCGCCTGCAACATGAAGGCCATGACTCCAGCGCAACGGAAGCGGCACTCCGAAGTACTTTCCCCCGCTCTGGTCACGGCAAAGCGCCAGAGTAGTGAAATTAGCAATGGATACGCGTTCCAATTTCCATCCGATGCCAAGACGTTTGCCACGGTCTCGGAATGGATTGGAAATGAGCGGCTGTGCTGCCCGTTCTTCGAGTTCGATGTGCATGTCGGTGACAGCACCGAACCGTTGAGGCTGCAGATAACCGGACCGGACGGCGTCAAGCAATTCATTAGGGCTGAACTTCCTGGGCTGGTCGGCTAATGCGTCTGACGTCCGTTCGCGATGCTGCTCTAGCCTGTTCTCTTCTGATTGCGCCCGGGCTGACACATGCCGCGCCCATCACCGCGGGACATGTTGCTCCTCCCTTCGTCTTACGGCAGGCGGACGGCAAAGCCGTCAGTCTGTCTTCTTACAAAGGCAAGGTCATCCTCCTCAACTTTTGGGCAACCTGGTGCGCTCCATGCCGGGTCGAGATGCCGTGGTTCGAGGAGTTCTCAAAAAGTTACGGCGGTAAGGGCTTCGCGGTTCTCGGGGTATCGCTCGACGATGGCGGCTGGAAGGAGGTTCAACCTACGGTGACGAAGTTGAGGATTTCCTACCCGATCGTGCTTGGAGACAAGCGCACGATGAAGCTGTACGGGATGGGTGAGCAGCTGCCCGCCACATTCTTGATCGACCGGACAGGCAAGATTCAGACCGTGAAAATTGGCTTTGGCGATAAGAAGGAATTTGAACAAACGATTAGCCAATTGCTTAAAGAGCATTGACTTCGAAGGATGCAAGGATCAACGCCAGCCCAGCGATCTTGGTCTCTAGTGCTCTTTTACTTGCCTAGCCTCTCCGATTGAATCAACTCCGACACTCTGGCCTTCACGTCATCTCGGATCGCTTTAACCTCATCCGTAGGTAAACCTTTCGGATCACGCAGGGGCCAGTCATCCCTGCGAAGGCCAGGGACATACGGGCATTTGTCACCGCAGCCCATCGTGATCAGGACTGAAGCGTCTTCCGCAAGTTCCTGTGTCACCTTTTCGAGGTGTCGAGTTGCTTAGGTCAATCCCGACTTCCTGCATGACGGAAAGGACCTCTGGATGCACTCTCAAGCCCGGTTCAGTTCCTGCCGATATGGCTTCTGCTTTGGCGGGGTCGGCGAACTCGTTGAAGAAAGCCGCCGCCATCTGGGCGCGACCGGCGTTGTGGAGGCAGGCGAAGATTATCTTTTTCATTCCATTTCCTTCGAGATTCGTTCCATCGGAATGTTGCTCCCCTGCCATGGCTGGCTACTCCAACGGAGAGCATTTCGCGGAGTGTGAGGTGGCGGGCATCCTGCCCTATGTTCCTGTCATGCGTACTGTCAACAATCAGGGAGGCGGCGGTTTATATGGGCGGAACGACTTCCGCTACGACGCCGATAGCGACACGTACATCTGTCCGGGCGAAAAGAGGCTCTTCCGAAAACACACCAATCACAAAGATTGGAGCCTGTGTGCAACGTGCTTTCAGTGAACAAGAGCCGCAATCAGACGCAAAGGCTTTGTACATGGTGTAACGGAATGCCAAACCGAGGAGAACAATGAACTTCAAAAGCAAGTGGCCATCCGCATCGCTGGCATGTGTCATTTGTCGATGCCTCGGTAGGCTTTGCGACACCGGCCAGCTGATCGAATCGCAGGACAAAACCGGCTTCTTTATCGGGCCGAAATCCTCGCCATTGGAAACGGAATCAGCCACGGAGAAACACCCAGAGCAAGCGCTCCGCGCCCCCTGGGCCGCGCAGGGAGTGCCGAAGGAAGAACAGGAGCGATTGCTTGCTGGAGTGACCGTAAAAGCTCAGCCTGGCGCACAGGTTCGGCCATTCCGACTCCCTGACCAGACCTCTGACGTTTTGCATGTCTGAGGGGCGGCATTCGTGCCGCCTCTCGTCTTTGTGCGCGCACAAAATTTCGCAGGGAGACACCGCTTCGGTTTCTCCCTGCACCCACGTCCCGCCAGCGGCCTTCGCTCGCCGGATTGCGGCAGGAAGACGTTCCCCCTTCCTGCACCTTTCCCCTCGGATTGCCTGCGGCGCTGAGCCGAAATAAGCCACTTATCAGCGCTACTGATAAGCAAACCCTTCCCATTTATTGGACTCATCGCGCCGAACGATTCTACGTTGACGCATATCGCAACCGATTCCACGGTTGATCGAGGTGCCAATGCAGATCAAAGTCAGGCTCGTTTCCAGGCCCATCCAGAGGTGGGCAAGACACTTCCTCAAACAGACACTACCCCGTGCTGTGCGCGTGGTGGGGCCGACTCTGGTCGCCCTCACATTCGCCGGCGTCGCCCATGCGCAAGGGACGATGGACTTCTCCGGCGCACAAACGCTCATGGGAACGTTTAAAACAGCGCCGTGAGCAGGCCATCGCGAACGCGTCCGGGTTGCGCGTACTCAGTGCCATCGCCGACGCCGTGCCTGTCCGCTTGTTGAAGCGTGACCTGTTCTTTGTTCTGGAGCGACTGATCGCCCTGATGGACGAGAACCGCATCGCAACGCTTGCCCGGCAGCACGGCATCCGTCAGAAGCGCGATGATGGCGGTCTGAGCAAGACCCTGATCGCGTTCACCCGTCGTGCCGATGAGGGAACGCTCTCCCGGATGATGGTCGAAACCACCATCCTGCTTGTCTCCGCTCGTCAGAACGGAACGACCGTCCTTCGCGATGCGGCCACGGTCTACAAGGTGGACACCGATGCCATTACCCAGAAGGTGAAGCAGGAGTTTGCAGCCAAGGTTAGGGCGAAGAATGACCCCACGCCCGAAGTCAAAGCCAAGAAAGCAGCCTAGACGTCACCGCTTCAGGAGGCGGCGAACCTGCCGCCTCACATTTTCTACCTGTTTCAAAATCGAGCAGGGAGAACCCCCTTCGGTTTCTCCCTGCATCCTCATCCCGCTTTTATCCGGCCCCCGCTCGCCGGCTGCGCGGCAGGACGACGTTCCCCCTTCCTGCACTTTGCCCCTTTTCTGCCTGCTGCCGCTACCTTTCAGAAACGGTTGTCGATGCGGGACTACTCTTCGTGGAGTCTAGGATTAGTGCCTCAGGACTGGCTGAATTGCGAATCGAACTTCGGATTGAAGAGGTATTTTCGTGACGCATAGTCCCCCAAACTGAAATAGAAAATGCCTTTCAACCATTGGGTGCTGGGATCGTTGAACACCGAGTTGTCCCAGTCATAGCCACTAGACAGCACCTTTCCGCTTTCGTGCCCGACTTTGAGTTGATAGCCGCCGGATAGCGAGGACAACACGGCGAAATCACCCGCAATCGTCACATCATTGAGTTCAATGACGGCAAAGTTCTCACGCGGCTTTGAGAGTTGATTCTGTTTTGCGATTTTGCGCAGAAGCTTTTGGCGGATCGAAGCCATCGCAGTCTGGGTATGGGTCGTTACGCTATAGACGGTCGGTGTCCCGTCCTCGCTGGGGCGCGGGAACAAAGGCATCACGCAGAACACTTCCAAGAACATCTTCGATCCGTCCAGCCGCTCGACGATGATGTCTGCCTCCGCCTCTTCGAGATGAATACCTCGTATCAAGCCTTCATGGACTGCACGAACGTAGGCACGATATACGATGACCTCTGAGAAGATGGCTTCGCAGTTCCGCCACTCCTTTGAAGCTTCGCGAAACCGCTTGGCGTAGGACCTCGCGTGTTGCCCGTTGTAGTCATGGATGTCGTTTAGGTCTTCCAGCAATCGCACGTAGTTTCGATAGTGGTTCAGGCACCCCGCTTCTTGCGCTCGGTAGTAGCCGTGCCTCTGCCGTTGGAAGTAATCGCACTTCAAGAGATCGGGAAGCGCAAACTCGCTCTCGCGCTCGGTCACGATGTCCGATGCGATGAAACGGCTTGCGTCTTCCATTTCGCCGATCTTCTTCATGTCAGTGCACCTCCCTCGTTTGCTACCTCAGGCCCTACTGATTGAGTGTCCGCCATCCCAAACTCGTCCGTCATCTCTTTGGTGGGTAGGTCGAGCATAGCGACGTGTTTCAGCGTATGCCGTGTGCCTTGCGAGATATAGGAGCTGCCTGCCTCAAACGGCTTACTCAATTGCTTGTCATCACGATCCGTTGTTGCAGGATGTCGCGCAAGCAATCTTTCGAAGCCACGACAGCCCACGCTCACGTGTCCCTATGCTCATGCTCACAAGAGGTGTCACTACATAGGGCTTCCAAGCCTTACGCTGTTGCTGCTCCTGGAAGCGTGCGTTCAGATATCCTGCAGATGCTCGCTGTGTTCTGTGGCTGCATGGTTCCTCTGGCCCTGTTTATGCAAAAGCCTCCAAGGAACACGTCGGCTGCAGTTCACTAAGCGTAACAAGGAAGTTGACGGGCTCTATCAGGCGAAACGCAGTCCCGACAGCGCCATTGTTCCTTGCAGCAGGCTGTCATTAGGTCCCCAGCGCGCTATTCCGAAAAAGCATATCGAAAAGCTGGCCGGCAATTTTTCGCACGGCACCGGAGTCGACAATGTTGGGATCGAATCTGCACTCCAGTTGCAATGCGGTCAACATCGAAAAGCCGGTGTGTACCGCGATGGTACGACTGATTGCTTCTTTGTTTCTGGAGGCCGGCCCCAAGAGGTTGGAATATGCTTCTTCCTCGTTAACAGGAACGATGCTTTCGTAGACCTTTCGAAAGCGCTCCTGTGATTCCGGGTTTCGCACTGAGTATAGGCGGAACTCTAAGAGAAGAAAGCCCCAGGTGTCGTCCGTCGCGAAGTCGAGGAAGTATTTTCGGAAAGCGTCAAGGTTCCCCTCAATGGTGGAAGAGTGCTCCATGAACTTCCTCATAATCGCTCGACGTCGCAAGGCATGATCTTGCACAAGAGCAAGGAAAACGTCTTCCTTGCTCTTGAACTGTGCGTAGATCGCGCCCTTGGTGCGGCCGGCCAACCGAGCGATCTCTCCCAATTCGGCTTTCTCGTATCCGTCGCGAACGAAGATGCGTTCCGCCGCTCGTAGCAACAGTTCGCGTGTCTCTTGTGTTTTCATCCCATGCTTCGTGGGCTTGCCCGAGTCTTCTGGCTTGCTCACGGTGCCGGGCAAAGCACGGTAGCGCATCTGTGAGTTGAAACTGACATCGGTTGCGGTATGTCTGGCAGTAGGCATAGTTCCTAGTGGTGCTCCTTCAGGAGAAGAAAAACTTGGGCAACTAAAGAGCATGGGGAGGAGTGGGAGCGTTTAAGGAACCACCCCGATTGAATTGCTTGAGATCGTTGACGTAGAGCTTCGCCAGTCTCTTTGCGACGCTGTCGGCGATGGTTAGGCTTTCGGATTCGCCACGCACCGTGGCTTTGAGCGGCTCCGTTTTATTGAAATGCCCCGACACATCGGTGATGGTCGCATCGAAGACGAGTTGCGTCGTCTTCGCGAAGAAGCCGATAGGACCCATGGAAGCACGAGCTACTTGGTTGCCGGGCTTGAAGCTGACGACGGAAATAGAGATCGTGAATTGCGGGCAGACGGGCTGGGTGTCCGGTTCTCCTGCACGGTAGACATGAGTGACACCTTGCACCTTCTTGAGTCGGTCGATGATGTGCTCATAGACAGCGGCGCGATAGGCTGCTGGCACGTCTGCTTCGGTCCATGTGGGAGGGGAAACGAGCACCGCTCCTGCAAGTCCGCTGGCACCTTGGCAGGAGATCGAAGGCTTAGGAGCAGATACGGCCATCGCAATCGGATCGTTCAACGAAGGCACTGCAAGGGTGGAACTCTCCATCACGTGCGCAGCATCTGCGGCAGGGAGGAAGAAGACGGCTCCATGATATGCGCCCCGGATGTCATGAAACTCCACCGTGAGCTCGTTCACCTTATGGTGCATGACCGTTGCCGCTGCCAGTCCACCGCCATTTGGAATCACCATGCGAACGATCCGTCCCGTGGTGCCCCACAACTCGACGCGCTCGTTTGCGCTGCTGACCGCTGCGATTTCGGCCCAGGGCACGTCATAGCGCCCGGACTTCGCGCTGAACGCGATCCCGTGATTGTCGACGGTTAAGGAACCTTTAGCTTTGGGCTTCAGTTCAGGCAAACCGTATGCGTGCTGAACGTTTGGAGCCGTCCACGACGGAATAGACACGAGGGCCACGGGTTGCGTCGGTTCGGATGTCTGCGTGCTTTGTGCGATGCCCATAGTGGTTGTGAACGCAAGAAGGAGTGACGGAAAACGGATTATATTCAAGATACACCTCGATGATACGTACTGGTAGGTACTTTGGTGGACGGTTTTGTTCACGCTGAATGTTTAAGGCGCAGTTGTTTCTTACCCGAAGAGCGATGTTGGGTTGTAGTCGACGAATCCGCTAGAAGTTGAAGACAACGCCCGCCGTTGGAACGAGGGTCTGGGCATACTTATCGAGCTTTGGAGACCCGGAGCCAAAGGCTGGGGCCTTGTACAGGTAGTTCTTTCCTTGCAGACGAAGCGCGAGATGCCTGCTCATTGGGACGTCTATGCCGCCTCCGAATGCGATCACGGGAGCCATCTGCGATTCAAAGGACGTTGCGTTCGGTTGAACAAAGAACATCTCCCCGCCGCCGACATACAGAAATGAATTGAACCGTCTTGTCAGGGGGTTCGGAAGGTTGATGACGGCACCACCCGTCAGGGTATGGACGTCGGACTTGAGCCGGAACGTACTCGTGGAAGTCAGGAACTTTTGCGAGTTCCTGAAGTAGTCGTAGTCCGCCTCGACGCCTAACCAATGGTTGAAGTTGAATCGATAGCTGCCCTCCGCCAACCCCGCCGATGTGGGGTCATAGGTCAAACCATTGCTCGTGATCTTGCGCGTGATACTGCCGCCGACGCTGACGGCAATCTGCTGCCGTGCGGCGCGTTCGGCCGTATAGGTGGCCTGGCCGTGCAAGGCGGAAGAAAAAAGAAAGATTGCGATGGAGGCTAAGAGCTTGTTCTGCATCAGTGTCCCCTTTTGAAAGGAATAGAATTTTCAGTCGCCATAATACGTACTGGTAGGTATTAGAAGCGATGGGCGGCAGTTTGATTCAGCAATTTGGAAATTGTTTAATCGGGGCTCCGCAGTAACTCTGTCGTCCCGTTCGGTGAGTTCGGTTGATCCGCTAGGTATTGATGGATCAACGAAATGGCAATGCTGCCTTCGCCAACGGCGCTAGCCACGCGTTTCACCGATCCATGACGCACGTCTCCTGCGCAAAAAAAACCGGGGAGACTTGTTTCAAGGTGGAAGGGCGGAGCGCCTTTGCTGCGATGCCCAGCCTCCCTCAGATCCCGACCGGTTAGGACGAATCCGTCCTCGTCCCGCTCGATGGACATGGACAGCCAATCTGTTTTGGCCTCTGCTCCAATCATGATGTACATCGTGTCAACGGGATGTTCGAGTTCATCAGCAGTGGTGCTATTGCGCGTCTGAACAGAGTGCAAGCGCCCCATCCCGTTCACGGCATAGACGGTTGTTTCGCACTCGACATCGATGTTGCTTCGGCTAGTGATCTGGCGCACGAGGTATTCCGACATGCTTGTTTCCAAGCGCGTCCCTCGAACTACGATCGTTACTTTCTTGGCATACCGGGAGACATAGAGTGCGGCCTGCCCTGCGGAATTGCCTCCACCAACGATGAAGACCGTCTTACCGGTCACGTGCGGCGGTTCGATCGAGCCACTTCCGTAATAGCAACCTCTTCCGACTAAGCGGTCCAGCCCTGCGGCTTCTAAGCGGCGCCACTCCACTCCCGTAGTCAGTAATACAGTCCGAGCTTGAATGACATCTCCGCCATCAAGAATGAGGCAGAAAGAACCGTCGTCGTTCTTTCGAACTTGCTGAACTTCGCGGGTCAGGACGATCTCGGCTCCAAAGCGCTGCGCTTGCTTCTCAGCGCGCCCGCTCAGATCGTCCCCCGAAATGCCACTGGAGAATCCCAGATAGTTCTCGATCCGCGAAGAGGTTCCGGCCTGGCCTCCCACGGCATGCCGTTCGATCAGGGCAACGGAGAGTCCCTCCGAACCACCATAGACAGCGGCTGCAAGGCCCGCAGGTCCTCCGCCGATCACCACCAGGTCATAGACCCGTTGGGAAGGGACAGTCCTTATGGCAAGGGCTTCTGCGAGTTCTCTTGGCGAAACGGTGCAAGCCATCCACTGTTGTCCGTCCACAACAACACACGGGTTGATGTAGTCGGCAGGGACGCACGATGGGACTGCGTCCGGATGTCGCGTTCGGTCGACCCACGCGTAAGGTACGCGGTTCAGTTTGAGGAAGGTCCGGAGCTCCGCCAAGTCGGTGATGCGGCCTGCCCCAACCAACACGACGCGTGCGGAAGGAAGATCTCTCGCGTATCGCTCACTTGTGAGGAGTCGCTCTCGTAACGTGGTCAGGATCGTCACGCCACACTGGGATGGTCCCTGAACGAGTGTCTGAAGCTGTTGGGAAGAAAATTGCACGACGCGGGAGGGGCCAACGGCCCGAATCGAGGAGAGGGAGGGGATTTGAAACAATGCTCCCGCCTCGCCGAAGAATTCTCCTGGGCCAAAGCGCGCCACGCGAACCTTCTGGCCAAGCACCTCCTTCGTCAGCTCAAGCTCGCCCGCAAGCACAACAAAGAACTCCAGCGTCTCACCTTCCCGGACCAGCCACTCGCCGCCGTCGAGAATCACATCGGCAACACATTCGGATAGTTCTCGAAGACTCTCCTCATCGAGATCGGAGAAGAGACTCAACTCTTTCAATACATCGGGGTGGATCATGGGTCAGTCCTCATCTAATACGTACCAGTACGTATTCTATCCTACGTAATCCCACATCGTAGCAAAAACGTGTGCGGCGCCGAATCGGGGGCGGGCCTTCGTGACGAGTCAAACTTTTTGTTGCCTTAAGAGCCACCTCTTCGCGGCTTCGATGTAAAAGAACTTTCGAGCTGCCCCCATGTGATCGACATCCGCAAACGTAAGGAAAGTGATGTTGCCGCCTTTCCCTAGGTAATCGTCAATTTGTGCGGTAAGTTTCTTCTGGTCGCTAATCGGGAAGATCAACGCGGGATCGAGTCGCTCTTGAGGTCGCGTGACCTTGGCTCCTGCTTGCTCCCAGATGGGAACGCACTTTTCATTCCATGTGGTCGATTTGGCGTCGTTCTCTCCAGTGAGGATGAGGACATTCTGCTTGGTGAGATTAACGACATCACCAGGCCGTTGCTGGCCGGCAATGATCAGACCGGCAGCGAATGTCTGCGGGTGCTTCGCCATCATCCAGAGGGATGTCATGGCTCCCATAGACCAGCCGGTGGTGTAGACCCTTTTCGGATCGATCTTTAAGACCTTGTCCACTCTGTCTTCCAGATTCGGGTTGCCGTAGTTCCAGGTGTTCTTGAGGAAGGACTCGACGAGTCTGTACGTGTTCTCGACGTCGTAGGTGTGCTCCCAATAATCGTTCATGGTGGTGCGCTCATAGCGCGGCGTGATCACCACACACTCACGCTGTGCCTGTTCCTCCGGCAACCCCCAGATGCTGGCGATCACGCCATCAGTGAGTGTCTCCGCAGACGTCCCGGTATAGCTTGTTCCCGAATGCGTGATGGCAATGACCAGCGGGTATTCCTTGTTCTCCCCACCGTTCTTCAGGAAGGACTTTGGGAGGTAGATGCTGTACTCCAACATGGCAGAACGCGTGTCATCCCACCACCAGTGGCTTTGCTCCCAGGCACTGATCCCCCGAACCATGACGTTATTGCCGCGTCCAGCTACGTTGTCCATGCCAGTTGTAGTTGCGGCGTAGACCCTGCCGTCAATGGTCTTGATCCCTTTGTCCTGCGCGATGGAGACCCTATCGCTGTCGGCGCTTTGGGCGCTCAAGTCCGGATCATGCGCGAATTCAGCGATGACGTACTTGCCGGAGATGTCTTTCCGACTGTTCAGTAGTCCAGGTTCTGCGTTGGTGTAGACAGCCGCGACTGTGCGGGGCTTGGACACCGATACGGTTGCATTTTGTGCCATGACTGGACCGCCTGGCAGGCCCCCACCGCCCGGGCCACCGGGAGCACCCATCATTCCGCCGCCGGCACCTCGGACGGCAGGGAAAACGTTGGCAGTGTATGTATCCAACGCTAGGCTTGAGGGATCAATCACGGCGTCGTACTGGATCGCGATGCCGTAAACCTTTTTGCCACCGCCCGTCACCTCACAGAGGGCGTAGATCGTTTGAATGCCCGGAGCCTTCTTCGCTCCGCGTCCGGGCCCGCCCGGTCCTCCCGCCGCCTGAAAGTCTCGTGCATTCCCGTCAGGAGCTTGCTGGGCTTCGAGTTGAGGAAGAGCCGAACCGGCGAGAAGCGCACCCGCCATCGAACTCACCTTCATGAAAGCTCTACGCGTTAAATCATTCATTTCGCTATCTCCTTGAATTCATAGACGACGCCAGACGTGGCGAGACTACGTCCTGATGTGAAAGCCGCTACGGCCAAAAAATAGATAACCGGCCAGTCAGTAATTTGCATCATACTAGTTGTATGCAGGATGATTTGAAATTTCGACGGCGCAAAGCGGCTCGGCCACAGGAGATCGTTGACGCAGCAGCGGATGTATTCGCGGAGAAGGGGTTCGCTGCGAGCAAACTTGAAGACATCGGCAAGCGTGCCGGAATCTCCAAAGGCACACTGTACCTGTACTACCCGACGAAGGAAGCGCTGTTTGAAGCGGTGGTGAAGTCCTACGCATCGTCGACGCTGAGCGATATGCAGGACCTCATCGCAAATGCGGAAGGAAGCATCGTCGATTTCTTGCCCAGGCTTTTCGCAGCGGCTTTAGAGAAGATCGGAACCAGCCGCATCCCTGCTGTCGCAAAGATGGTGATCTCGGAAGCTGGAAATTTTCCTGAGCTTGCCCGGCTATGGCAGAGCCAAGTCATTGCACCGATGCTTGCTGCGTTCCGTGAACGGATACGGCGGGAGCAGAGCTCAGGACAAATCGCTGCAGGTCCACCTGAACTCTATGCGATCTGCATGATGTCACCCATGGTCATCTCGTTACTGCTCCGTGAAGCGTTCGGAGGCACGCTTATGCCACCGGAACTGCTCGCTCAACTGCCAGGCATCCACTCTCGCGTCCTCTCTCAAGGACTTTCCGGCGCTGCACCGAAGCGACCGGGTAAAAAAGCAGCGCAACCAAGCAGGATTCGAAAAGTGTCACCGAATAAAGGAGCAGTTTAATGAGCGAACAAGTATTGATCGTAGGAGCGGGCCCCACCGGCATGGTGTTAGCGCTCTGGTTGAATAAGCTCGGCGTGAAGTTCCGCATCTTGGACAGGGCCCCCGGCCCCGGCACCACGTCGCGTGCCATGGCCGTTCAAGCACGCACGCTGGAGCTTTACCAGCAATTGGATCTTTCCGAGACTGTTGTAAAACAGGGCAAGCTCGGGATGGCGAATAACTTCTGGGCAGGCGGCGTGAAGAAAGCCACAGTGGAACTTGGCGAGCTCGGTAAGGGCTTAACGCCCTACCCCTATATGCTCGTTTTCCCGCAAGATCGCCACGAGAAGTTACTGGCCGACCGCCTAGCGGCTGCCGGAGTCACGATCGAACGCAACGTCGAGGTGCTTTCATACCAAGACCTAGGCACACACATCAGTGCCGTCTATCGGGAGGTGAGCGGCGAGCAAAAAACGATCGATGCACAGTACATTGTTGGATGCGATGGCGCGCACTCGCTTGTCCGCAAAGGCTTGGGGGTGGACTTTCCTGGCGGCACCTACGACAAGGTCTTCTACGTTGCGGACGTTGAGGCAAGCGGGCCCGTAATCGATGGAAACATGCACATCGACTTTGAGAAGTCCGACTTCATGATGGTGATGAACTATGCCGAACCTGGATTGGCCCGGCTGATCGGCACCGTAAAGGCAGCCGACGATGCAGACCTGAAAGCGATGCGTTTTGAAGATGTCTCGCAAGGCGCGATGAAATCGCTCAAGATCGACGTGCACAAGGTGAATTGGTTTTCTGTATACCGTGTTCATCACCGGGTGGCGTCGACCTTCCACAAGGGCCGCGCGTTTATTGCAGGCGATGCGGGGCATATTCATAGTCCGGCTGGTGGTCAGGGTATGAACACCGGCATCGGTGACTCCATCAATCTTGCTTGGAAACTAGCTGCAGTACTTCACGGCGAAGCTACCGAAGCTCTGCTTGACACCTACGATCCCGAACGCCAAACGTTCGCAACAAAACTGGTTCACACGACAGATAAGCTCTTCACCTTGGCGACGGCGGAAGGTGGCTTTGCCAACTTCTTTCGTGCCGATCTCTTTCCCGCGATCATTCCGTTGGCGATGGGAGTGGATTTCACGAAGTCTTTTCTCTTTCACGCGATCTCTCAAATTGATTTGAACTACCGCGAGAGCCCGATAAGCGCCGGAAGCGCTGGCAAAGTTAAGGGTGGCGAGCGTTTGCCCTGGGTGTCTATTGATGGCCGCAGCAACTTCGACTATCTGCCCATGACATGGAACGTGCAGGTGTATGGATCGGCCAGCCCCGCTCTTACTGATTGGTGCAAGCGGAAGAGTCTGCCACTTGCGACGTTCCCGTGGGGTCAAGAATATGACGACGCAGGCTTCAAGAAAGATGCTGTGTACCTGCTGCGCCCCGACACGTACGTCGCTTTCGCCTCCAAGGATCAGGCTGTAGAGAAATTGGATCAGTTCCTTGAAAGCAAAGGCTTGATGCCAGGCGGCTCGCTGAAAAGCTGATGAGGGTGTGCGGGAAGAGTGGAAGGCGCTTGTTGACCTTCCGCTCTTCCCCATAAGCAAACCGCCACACACGTTCGCTTGGTCCTCAACGCGCTTTCGTTTTTAGGAGAAGAAGATGCAACAACAACCGAAGTCCGCCACGTCAGCACTGCAAGCCACAGCAGTGATCGGTGTCACCGATTCCGCATCCGAAGAAACTCGGCCATCGGCTTATCCGACCGAGTGGAACGTAGCCTTCGGCCCTACGGCTCCGTTGCAGATTGCCCCTCCAGCACCCTTTGGTGTCGAGGATGATGGCAACTATCGATTCCCGTTGTGGACCGAACGCTACACAGGTTTCAACCCGCAGGAGGTCGTCTACCCAGCCGGCCTTGTGACCCACATTGGAGCCCCGGCCCTCAAAGTAGCCATCCGCAAACTCCAGGATGTTCCTATCAAGCTCCGCGACGGCGTGACGATCTATGCGGACATCTTGCGGGCTGCGGACGCACCGGCTGATATGAAACTGCCAACGATCATTGCATGGTCTCCGTATGGGAAAACAACGCCCAAAAATCACGCCTTTCAGCATTGGATTGCGCAGTTACCAGTGGATCGAGTGAGTGGTTTGGCTGTCACGGAAGGTCCAGACCCGAATTTCTGGGTGCCCAACGGATACAACGTTGTCCACATCGATCCTCGCGGCGTCAACAGTTCCGAAGGTCATGTGCACTGGTGGGGGAGCGTTAATGCGCACGATGGCTATGACGTTGTTGAATGGATTGCAGAACAGTCTTGGAGCAGCGGCAAAGTTGGTATGTCAGGAGTGTCCTGGCTCGGCCTCAGTCAGTACTACGTAGCGTCGACGAATCCGCCACACTTAGCGGCGATCGCCCCGCGAGCTCACACGGCTGACATCTATCGTCAGTTCTACGTGATGACAGGCGGAATACCCTCCGTCACGCCTTTCTTCAAGGAGCTCATCGATGGGATCATGGGCGACGGCTCTTTGACGGAACGCTTCGATGCAATGGCGGTCGAACAGCCACTCATGAATGCCTACTGGGAGGACAAGCGGGCCAAAGTTGAACATATTCATGGCCCGGCTGTGTATGCGGTCGCTGGCTACGGCGGCTTCGGGTCTACGAGCGACGCAATCCTTGGCATCCCCGACGGCAAGAAATGGCTTCGATACGCGAGAAACTATCATCTTGCCGATTACTATTCGGAAGCTGCTCTCGCACAAGAGAAAGCATTCTTCGACCATTACTTAAAGGGTGCCGATAATGGTTGGGAACGCGATACGCCGAAGGTGGTGGTTGAGGTCTTGGAGCCTGGCGTTGAGACGGGCGTAGCCCTGACCCTAATCGGTAACGAGTGGCCCCTGCAAGACACGGAATACCGAAAACTCTATCTCGATGCCGCGACCAACTCCATCAATACGACCGTCCCCACAGAGGTATCGGTTGCGCCTTACGATGCGATGACAGGCAAACGAGTCTTCATGCATACGTTCGAGCAAGACACAACAGTCGCTGGCTTCATGAAAGGAAAGTTTTGGGTCCAGACGAACGGGGCCAATGATATGGACCTTTTCGTGAGGGTTGAGAAAGTCAAAGGAGACGCAGTTATCCCTCTCACTATCAATAATGCCCGTCTTCGAGTGTCTCTGCGGGAGCTTGATCCTGCGTTATCGACGGATTTTCGTCCTGTACAGAGCTTCCGAAAAAGTCAACTTCTCGCCCCAGACGAAGTGGTGGCGGTTGAGGTTTGGCTTCAATCCCACGCCATGATGTTCCGTAGCGGTGAACAGCTGCGCCTAACAATCGGCGGCAGAGCTCTAGCGGAAACCTCGTTCGGCACAGCTTCCGGACTCAGAACAACAGGAGTCCACACGATTCACGCTGGTTCGGAGCACAACAGTTATCTTCAGATACCCATTCCCTCCGCCGATGCTCGGTGACCCGTATCGAGGTTAATCACTGTGGATCGAGTGCACCTCGCACGTTGGTTCGGCTCCTCCATTGAGGTGCGTTTCTCAGCGAAATCTTAGGAGCAAGTATGACGCTCCTAGACGCCGCCTTCCATAATCACAAATTTTCGGGATGGCCTTTTAGGACGAGTGCTTGATCCAAGGAGGTTGAAACAGCGATGGGTGCAAGTTCCGCAGATGAGCAAGACGGACAAGCCTGGGAGAGCGTTCACGTTTGTCCGAACTGTGGACACATTATCAATCTCGCCGAATTGGACCTAAGAGCAATTACGACAGGAATCGTGACCTGTCCGGTTTGCGAGTGGTCTGGACAAATCGAAATCGGAGTCGTTAACCAAGTGCCTCGGAAGCGACCGCGCTCCGCTGAATAGCGGCACTAAGCTGAAATAAGAAGAGGCAGCTGTTGGTGCTTCTTCCTATCGGGAATCCTGCGCATGTACGCGCGCACAAATTCGCTGGCAATCTTCGAATCGTCGTCTGCTCGGCATACTAGGCATGTCTTCACTCTGAGTCCTGTCTCGTTCAGTGGACGAACCGTGACACCGTTGCGGGCAAGGAGCAGCGCACCAGTTTTCAGCACGATGGCTATTGCAGAACCATCCGCAACAAACGGAAACGCTTCCTCTGGAGCTGTCACATGTTGAATGCTTAGGGGGCGTATGCCACGCTGTGCGGTCGCTCGTGTGATCGCTTCGTACAGCGGGGGATGCATCTTGCGATCAAACATTATCCAATGGCGGCCCGCCATCTGCTCCAGCGTTACCGACGGATAACGCGCCAACTCCTCTCTTTTCGCCATTGCAATGTAGAAGGGCAGTTCGGCGATTTGCACGGAAGTTAGCGCAGGTGATTCGGGCGGCTCGTTTGCGATCGCCAAATCGATCAGACCCGCAAGGAGATCGTCGATCAGATCCATCGAGAACTTGCTCACCAGTTCGACTTTCATTCGCGGATATAGAGGGAGTTGGATGGAAAGAAGTGTGGACACCAAAAACGGATCGGCGTACGGGGTACGTCCGACGTGAAAACATCCGTCCATGTTTTGCATCACCGCTCGGGCCGACTGGACGGCCCTCTCGCCATACAGGAGGGAAAGTCTCGCCTGTTGCACATAGGCTCGGCCAGCATCGCTGAGGACAACGTGCTTGCGGTCACGGTCGAATAGAGGTGTGCCGACCAGCGTTTCAACGTCCTGGATGTTTTTCGTCAGCATCGGCTGACTGATCCGCAATCGACGGGCGGCCCGCCCGTAATGTAACTCCTCGGCTAGCGCGATCACTGATTCCAGCAGCTTTGTGTCGTTCTTGAACATGCCGCGCCCCCATGGTCTCCGCAAAGATGGGGATAGGACATCACTGGCGTTCGGTACTTCAACGTATCGGCGCGCGGGCTCGTCCCATCGTGAAGCTAATAATGCTTAGATGAGAGGGCTGAAGAAAAGGTAGCCATCTCACACTTATCAATGTCGTTGATAAGTGCGCCCTCTCAGAGAATTGGACACGAGCGAGACAGTGAGCCATTTTCAGAGTACGTACGTTATCTCCGCCCCTCACGGGGTCTCTCAAGTGAGGTTGTATGCTCTCTGTCGCGAAAACACATTCACGGACGTTAACGCCGACCTTCGAACCGCTCCTTGATCTCCAGGAAGCGGCCTCTGTTTTGGGAATGCATTGGAAGACGCTGGAGGGCAAAGCTCGACAGCACGAAGTACCTGCATTCAAGGTCGGGAAAAGATGGCGCTTCCGGCTCAGTTCTCTCAATAAGTGGCTGGAAAACGGCATAAAATCGAATACAACCGATCAGGCCGTCGTGACTAGACAGGAGCAAAATCCTTGAAGTTCACTCGGCAGCGTTTTCAACGCGGCACCCTGCGCAAGGTTGCGCGGGCCAACAATCAATGGGCTTGGGAGTACCGCTACCAAGACCCCGTAACCAATAAGAGAAAATCCTTGTTCCTGGGCCTCGATAAGTTTCCCACGCAGACCGCCGCAGAACGGCATCTCGAAGCTTTCGTGCTCAAACTCAATCAAGAGAATCCAACCCTGGCCGTGATGGAGCCGACCTTCGACGCCATTCTTGACCGGTTTATCGAGGACGAACGCATGATGGAAATCAAGCAGAGTCGCCCGGGTGAACATCTCAAGGACGGTGAACTGAGCTATTCGACAGTCATCTCCTACCTCAGCGTCATCAAGCGAGTCCGCGCGAAGTGGGGAACAACCCGCATCACGCGGATGAAGCCGATGCTGATTCAAGCATGGCTCAGAGAACTGGAAGCTGCACCCAAGACCAAGGGCCACATCAAGGCAGTCATGTACCGCCTGTACGAGAAGGCCATGCTGTGGGAGATGGTCGATTGGCAGCGGAATCCAATGGAGTTGGTCGAAATTAAAGGCGTTAGCAAGCGGCAGAAGAAGCCGATCATCCTGACCGTCGAGCAGTATTTCCAGATTCTCGCGTTGCTGCCGGAACCCTACCAAACGATGGTGGTGGTCGCCCAATGCACCGGCCTCCGTGCCGAAGAGATCCTGGCGCTCGAATGGGAGGACATCGACTTCGAGAACCTCAGTATGAAGATCGTCCGGGCGGTCGTACATGGCCGAGTCAAAACCGTGAAGACCGATTACTCCGAGGACGAATTGCCTCTTGATCCCGGCTTCGCGGAGGTTCTCCTGACTTGGAAACGCAGGTTAGGAGCCGAACGTGGTAAGCAAAACGGGATTTCAACCCCACTCATGGGGTTGGACTTGGTGTTTCCCAGCACCTCCACCGGACGACACTTCCATGCGGCGCCGGCCCAGCAGGATTACATCCGTCCGGCTGGCTGCTGCCTTGTGGCGTGTCCAAAGTGCGGTGCGGGTGTCGGCGTCTGGTGTCTTCAGGATGCCAAAACGCCAAACGGAAAGCGACTGCCGCTGCACGACGAACGATGGGAGACTGCCGGAAAGTACGGCAGCGTGGGTTGGCACACCTTCCGCCATACCTATCGTTCCTGGCTGGACAGCACTTCAGCGCCCATCGGAGTGCAGCAGAAACTGATGCGACATGCTCAGGTATCGACCACGATGAACGTGTACGGAAACGCCTTGATGACGGCTAAGCGTGAGGCCAACAGCAAGGTCGTAAAGATGGCATTGAGGAGCGCTTAGGCCCATGCAAAAAACGCCAACCACACTCGATAACTCCCAAGGCGATAACTACGACCGCTCTTATTTGGGGTTATCTGGGGTTGACGTTTTTGCTAAATGGTTGCGGGGGTAGGATTTGAACCTACGACCTTTGGGTTATGAGTGGCCGTGCACTCGCGTATCTAACTGATTTCTTTGGTACGGATAGCCACACGGAAGTAGCGAAAAGTACCCACCAGACACCCTGGTGGGAGCTTATTGGGAGCGCGTTTTGAAGTCCGTTCTGAGGGGCTTTTCGCTCAACGCCTGCGTAATCTTGTTGCGACAAGTAGACCCCGAAAGGATGTTTTTCTGCTTCTGACCCCTGCCCGCTGACGGCAGAGGTTTTTGCCCAATTATGCAGGCTTTATTCAATGTTGAGGTGCTTGGAAGGGTGCAGAAGAGTCTCAAGATGATTAATGCAGACGATCACACAATAATGCCGACACCTCCAACGGTTGCCTCACCCAGGTGAATGAGCGCATTGGCCTGTTATCAACAGTTGAGATTCGAGTTCTTGGTGTGTTCGTGGTCCAAGGCGACTCGCCTACACCGAGGTAGAACTGCAAATCACTTCCGTCATGTCGATGATCTACCAATCCGCCAATACGATCTACGTGCTAGATCTGTAACAGCAAAGTGGTTGGAAACTCCTAGTTTGCTGAAACCACGCGAACTTAATTCGTTGATCGCGAAAGCGACGGGCAATCGGTTCGTGCACTCTTTGCAGCTTGGTCCAATAGGAGGTCGAGCGCGTGCCTATCGAACCATTGGCCCTTGAGCATGACGCCACGAATTGCAGTGGTGTTCCGTATGTCCTCGAGTGGATTGCGATCCAGCAGCACCAAGTTAGCTTCCTGGCCACGCGTTATCGCACCGTAACGACTCTCCTGTTTGTAGAATGACGCCACATTCGACGTAGCGATCCTCAAGACTTCCATTGGCGTGAAGCCGATACTGTGGACCAGGCTCCAGAGTTCGTCATGCAAACTGAATCCCGGGTACATCAACATAACGGCCGTGTCCGTGCCCGCAAGGAACTGCACGCCATCCTGGCTCATCTCTCGATCATTTCTATAAATCGTGGGCAGTTGAGCCTTCAACTTGTCGTATGCAGCACGCCCCTCCGGTCCCCTCAAGTCCTGAGTTTGCTCTTGCCAATCGGCCAGCAGGTAACCGCAGACGTACTTGTTGCGACTATCGAGGACGCCTGCCCTATCGTTAATCCGTCTCACTACCTCGTCATAGGAAAGAGCGGTAAACGCATTCAGATTGGCGGAAGTATCCGACATAAAGAGTCCGGAGTGGGCCATTCTGGTATAGAGAGCTTTTTGTGCCTCGGGTGTCCTGTCTACCAATGGAAACTCGAGCAAGTGCTCCACGCTTTGCAGGCGGCCATCCATCAATTGCTCAGCCGGCGCTACAGGATGAGCGGCAAAGGGTAATCCTTTCTTCTTGGCCTCGTCGCTCACGGCCCGAAAAGTCGGCAGATCGGGTGTCGTCCGCATCTTGATGTGATCGACACCTTCCGAGGCCAGCTTATCTACAGCCGCCCTGCCATCATCGGGATTGCTCAGGCCGATGCGCAGTTTATCCACCGGCTCGATTGTCTTCTCCCGTTTCATCCGAGCGATATTTGCCTGCGATTCCAGCATCTGCCCTGACGTTTTGATCTCTGGTCCTACCCGCGCACCGCGATCGATCTCCAAACGCCATTGCTTTACCTGTTCCAGATCGCTGCCCATGTCCCGCACGCCGGTTATCCCATTAGCGACAAAGAGCGGGAGCGATATTGCACCGGCCTTGCTGAGGTGGACATGTGCGTCCCATAGGCCGGGAATCAGATACTTTCCACTTCCATCGATAAGAGCTGACCCTTTCGGCAAGTGGTCTGCACGCGACTGAATCTTTACAATCCGACGTCTGGATACAATGACGGTTTGGTGATCGGATACGGTCGCGTTCCGCGGGTTGATGACGGTGACATCAGTGATGGCACTGATTTGCGCTGAAGCCGGCGTCGCAACGATGAACGATGCGCAGGCAACCACAAAAGCCCATTGACGCAACATCATCGAAACCTCAACGGTGGATCCTGAATTACTTTTGCCTTTACATTCCCAGTCAACATATATTCGACCATCGCATCGCCAATCGCGGGAGAGGAAACAAAGAGATCGTCGCCATGTCCGGCACCTTCGATGAGGATGCTTTGAGCATGCGTGAAATACCGGCGTACCTCTTCTTCATTGCGGCGAGGTGTACGTCCATCGAGCGTTCCGCTCATGAACAGAGTGGGAACAGCGGAATGAACCGGCATGCGATCCTTTGCCGGAAGGGTCGGTACGCCGACCGCTGGACAAATGTCTGGGATAGGAAAGTCTATATGGGTCAGGAGGTCTATCTTCGTCTGTCTATCTATTTCGGCAAGTCTCTCCGCACTCGCGCCCGACGAGCAGTCCGTAGCAAGAGACATCATGGAATCCACCGGCCCCGATCGTTGCCCCGCGATCTCTTTCGCGGCCTCTTGAACACGACTCGAAGAGAGGTTGCGATGATCGAAATCCAGCAGCAGTCTTGGAAGACTGGCAAGTCCTTCCCTGTCGCCCAGGCTTCCGATCACAATCTGCTCCAAGTCGAAGCGGCCGAGCGTCACCACAACGGCTTGGTCCCCATTTGCAGCAAGCGGAACCCGATAGACTTGTGATGCAGCTGATTGCAGTACTTTTTGCAGCAGCGCTTTAAAGTCCGGAATCTCTTGCTCAAGTCGAGGGTCAGCAGCGATCAGCGTTGCCAGAGTTTCGAGTTGATGCTTGGTGGTGTCTGGAAACTTGAGCGTGCTGTCCGGACCTTCCACACCAGCGAAAATCGCTCTATCGACATGTTCCCCGTGATAGCGAAGTACGGTGAGCCCCAGCGTGGTTCCGTAGCTGCTCCCCCAAAGACGTATCTTTGGCACATGCAATGCCCGCCGCAGCGATTCCATATCGTGCGCGCTTTCAACCACCGTATATGCCGAAAGATCGCGGCCGCGAGACCTCCACAGCGCTGCGCAATCTCGAACTTTTACCTCAAAGGCGTCGCGGAGCGTCGCCAGTGAAGCTGACTGATCGAGCGGGAAGCCAAGATGCTCTTCGCAATCGAGTTTTGGCTCAGAGAGGCCGACACCGCGCTGCTCCAAAGCGATGACATCGCCAGCCGCCCGCATTTTCAGGAAGACGGCACCGCGGGCGCCCTTCGCCAGATGAATCGCCGATCCACCTGGCCCCCCTGCCAGATACACAATCGGCGGTCCGGGAGTGGAAGATGTACTCTTCAGACGGAGGAAGGCCAACGTGACTTTCGCACCATCGGGATGATCGTACCTTTCCGGAACCTCGAAGCGACCCAGTTCGCCAACGACGCGTTGTCCCGCATATTCGTAAAAATAAGGTTGATACCGAACCATCGATCCAGGCTCAGAATGAGCCAGCGATTGTGCACCCCAAAAGCTCGCATAGGCTGCGAAGCAAATCAACATTGGTGGTGTCCTCAGCCCTCGCGTGGCACCGGCCGCAAATTGAACAAAAGGTAGCACGCGGGCTAACTTCGGCATCGGGCCCCTCCACTACACCTGAGCTTCCCTGACATGCTGTTGCATGTCGTTTTGGAATACGATATTCCTCTACCGACAGTTCCGTGAGACCACCGCGTACCATGCAGATTTATCACGCCGAAATGGTCTTGAAATCCGCAACTCCTAGTAACTGAAAGACCTCGACGAGCGCATTATCGCCAATGCACTCATTGATCCTGCCTAGTAACGAAAATGTATGGTCCGCCGCGTGACTGCAAGGATTAGTTCGAGCGAGAAGACAAGTCTGCGCAAATGTATTCGGCCTTTGGGCGGAGATCTTCTCTCCTGGCCATGATGAGTTGCGCGCGTGTCTGTCCTTCTAAGTCGGTCGGTCGTTGTAGACCATTCTCGGTACCAGGCTGCGGACACGCCGTTGTGACTGTTCTTTCGTCCTTGCTGTTCCTGTGCAGACTTCGGTGGGAACTTGATGCGTCGTGCTGGTGCCTCCGCGCGGTTATGCTGCGAGGACAACGTCAGCTGGCTTGTACTCTTCGCCACTCGACAGAACTGCCCATGCGATCCGTGCCAGCTTGTTCGCCATGGCTACCACGACGACGTTCTTGGGAGCCCTACTGTCGAGTCGATCTAACCAGGCTCCGATCGGCGCTCTATCCCGCTTGATGCGCAGCACGGCAGCTCGAGCGCCATGAATGAGGATTTTTCGGAGGTAGACGTTGCCTCGCTTGCTGATGCCCAGCAACTTGGCCTTGCCTCCCGTTGAGTACTGACGAGGCACGATGCCGAGCCACGCTGAGAACTCCCGCCCCTTACGGAAGGCAGCTCCGTTACCGATGGCTGCGACGATCGCCGTAGCTACGACAGGACCGATGCCTGGGATCCGGCGTATCCGAGTGCAGCCGGCATCGGCAACAGAAATCCGTTCCAGCTCATCGCCGAGTTCTGAAAGCTGCTCTTCAACAAGCTTCCACTCGTCCCACAGCCTATCGATCAGCTTGCGCATCATGGGAGTTAAATCGTTCTCTGCGTTCTCGAGAACATCTGGCATGGCGGCCTTGAGACTGGCTGGTCTCTGCGAAAAGACCATGCCGCGTTCCAGCAGAAACGCGCGTATCTGGTTGATGACCGCGGTGCGGCGGGAGACGAGCCGATCTCGAACGCGGTGGATCGCCTGCAGGTCGAGCTGGTCGTCGGTCTTGATCGGGACGAAGCGCATGTTCTTGCGCTCGACCGCCTCGGCGATGGCCTCCGCGTCAACGAAGTCGTTCTTGTTCGACTTCACAAACGGCTTCACGAACTGCGCCGCAATCAACCGCACGTCATGGCCTTGCTGACGCAACGCTCGACCGAGAAGGTGTGCTCCTGCAGGCTTCCAGACCGATCAGCGAAGTCTGCATGTTCGCCGTGAACGCCAGCAGCTGCTTCTGTGAGAACTTCTTCTTCACTAGCACCTTGCCCGATGCCCCCAGTGCAACAAGGTGAAACGTCGTCTTGCCCAGGTCGATGCCTACCGAACGAATCTGCATGTCGATGATCCTCCTGTAAACCGCTGCTTCCATACTCCGCCTCGGCGGAGAGCTACAGCGGCGGACCATCTCATTAGTCGGCTTCGGGAAGGGATCCGTAGACATGAAGCATAGCTGCGGGATCAACGTACCCGTGGCATATGCGCCTATAGTTCGTCTGGACTCGATCAATAGAGTCCAAGGCAAACATCTCCCGCAAGATTGGCTGCAACTCGGCGGTGCATCGCAATGGCAACGGGCCGTGACGTCGGCGACGCGCGACGGGCAGCAAGAGCCTCCGGGGCCACTTCCACATACACATGCGAAACCCGATCCTCGTCGGAGGCTTCTCAGACGATGAGCCTTTTCTATAGCGTAATCTGCTGATTTGGAGGCCGCATCATAAGAAGATGGCCCACCATGATATGTGCTCCGCGGACCTGCTTGATCGCGTACGCTGGCGTCCAATTTCAGTTCGGAAAGAAGTGAAGGCCAAGGGCACCTAGGGAAGGATCGAGTTTGCCTTTGCCACGAAGCACAAGTCTTCGAAGACCCGAGCCTCAAAGACGTTCTGTGTGCCGGCATTCCGAAGAACATCTTCCACTTGCTGCGAGGTCTTGCGATAGGTCTTCATCATTTGAGGAACCGTCGGCCGGGGACCACGTGGTCGAACGAAGGCGTTGCAGAGTTCACGCATCACGCCCTCAACGGTTCCACCGTGGATGTTCGGATCGGTTCCATCCAAGTCGCTCAGAGACTTCTGAAGGCGACGATGACGCGATTCAAAGACGAACCATGTGTGCCGGTCGGGATTCAGAATTTCCCAAGTGATAGTCAGGCCCAGTTCACAGGGCATGTTGAAGCGGGGCGTCGGAGGATGTGTTCTGTCCATCTCGACCCTTGAGAGATCGTGGATGGAGTACCGGCAACTCTGAATCAAAGCGAGGATACGATCCAGCCTGCGCTTGCCGCCTGGGATGCCAAGGGTCGCACGAGGCTGCAGACCCAAGTGGGCGAGGCCGACGATATAAGCGATGTAGAGGCTCCGGAAACGCTGGTCGTATGGGATGTTCAGGAAGACCGCGTTGGGGACGACTGGAGGTGTGGCCACTTCGGCTTCCTCAGCTACTTCTTAGCCACCGTCGGTTTGCTCGTCTGCGAGCTGGACGTGTCACGGCGGCGCGTGACAAATGCTCCACTGACGCTGTCGCGGCGGACCAACTTCAGAAGAGAATTCTGTCGGGTCTTGCTGAGGCCAAGGCTCTTCCCAAACTCTTCGAGCGTGGGAACCGGCGTCGAGATGGTTACGGAGCGTGCCATGACTTTCATCTTATTCGATACGCGAAACGGCTTCCAGATCTTTCGGCTTGACGTTCCTATATGAGCCATCGAGAGACGTATCATATGCGCCTCAGAAAGCCCACGTCTGAGCCTTGAGAGGGTTCAAACGTGGGTTCAATAAGGGTTCGATAAACACTTCTCAGGGCTCCAAAACTGCCTTTTAGCGCCAACCGTGCCCAATGAAATCAATGGGTTACGGCAGCCCGGGTCCCTTTCACGGCGGTAACACGGGTTCGAATCCCGTCGGGGACGCCAATCAAATCAACAATTTGGCCCTCCACTCCGGCTCGGACCCTTTTGTGGCGTCAGGGTCAGCTCCGTACAATTCGACCTCGCAGTTCCAAGGGAGCGTTGCACCCTTTGCGACGTCCAGCGTGACATGACTACGGAGGAAGATCGACCCCGACAGGTATGTACCTCGCTCAAGCCGCACAGTCCCGCGCCGCGCTTGGCGCAGACATCAATGGCTTTTGGATCGCGGCGGTGTCGGATACGGCCATTGCCAACGGCCCGTAATCGGAA
This sequence comes from Terriglobus sp. RCC_193, assembly GCF_041355105.1. Taxonomy (NCBI): domain Bacteria; kingdom Pseudomonadati; phylum Acidobacteriota; class Terriglobia; order Terriglobales; family Acidobacteriaceae; genus Terriglobus; species Terriglobus sp. RCC_193. Next base: position 1,285,617 of record NZ_JBFUPK010000001.1, read on the forward strand.
ATGCCCGACTCCATGCTTTGCACGATCGCGAGCGCTGATCGGGCGTTTTCGACGAGGGTGGCCTGGGCCGCTAGCTTCAGTAAGATTCTTCTCTTCATAATGATGACAGCTTGGAGATGATGACAGCTTGGAGTTTGTCAGAGGCGGATGTTCTTCTGTCGGATACGGTGAGCCCATCACTGCGAACTGAGCCCACAAATTGTGCAAGAGGATCGCCATTCGCAACTTCGCGAATAGGCACTCTGGCTATTGGAAAACGCGCAGCAGTAAACCGTGCACCAAGTGCCGGGAATACTCCACTCGGAAGCTTGAGCGTGTAGCTCCATTGTCGTTGCAATGTTCGCGTGGCGCATGTCCCTGAATGACTTTTAAATCAGATATGGATGCTGAGAGCATTGAGGCATAAGACCGGAAGGTGTGCCATGCGACCTCTTTCATGATCCTGCACGACGCAATGCTGGCACCGGTTATTGACCCCTTAGCGGTCTCACGCAAGATTTCTGTTGCTGACAGCGTTCATTCGGTTTCGCATCAACGTTGAAGCCTGAGGACAAGTCCTCCGCTGATGCGGAGATTGTTCTGTACGTTAGTACCTGCGTTGGGAAACTGGGTGCGTAGCCAGTCGGCTTGAACGGCACGTACGGCGAAGTGCCTGGAGAGACGAAGATCGACACCTCCACCAGCTTGCAGCGCGAAGCTGATGTAATCAGACAGCGCTCCCTGTGGCGACGGAAAGACGCTGTCAAGCCCATGAGCTTCACCGATTAATCCCTGTCCGAAGAGAGCGATCTTGCCTGATGACGTGGTCCAAGCATAGCGAGGCCCAAACACAGTTGTGATCGTTGTTAAATTGACCCCGCTGGTAATATTGCTGGCTCGGGCACCGGTGACGCTTGCTGTTACGCCAAGGCCTCGCCATACTTCGCCTGAGAGTTCCACTCCTCCACCCTGCTGCCAGAAGCTGCCACCTCTGCTCAGGCTGTTGTTTATCGCGGTGTAGGTCAGCGCCAGATCCACTTCGTGCGAAGAGCCACGAGTGCTACTTGCCGTTTGTCCGCTCAGAACCGAGGTTGTGGTTACAACTCCTGTAAGCAGCAGCATGCAAAATATTCTGTTCATTCTCATCTCTTCTCTTCTGAGCTACTGCAGGTTCAGGATGACGGTGGACACGTGTTGTGCTCCGCCACTGGTGGCTGTCACGGTGATGGTGTAGTCCTGCGGCTGCTGCGCCAGGAAGCCATTCCCACTGCCACATCCACTTAGGCCGACGAGAGTTGCTCCTCCGACGATCACGACTACAAAGAGAAACAGCAACCGCTGCAGACGTTGCGACGAGCGCCGCACGCGGCGTGCACCTGCTAGCGGTAGCAGTAACAGAGCCAGTGACCAAGGTGTATGGTTCTCACTTCTACGAGCCGTTACTGCAGCAGTCTGCACGGTCAGCGTCACCGTCTGTGGGCCGGCGTTCGCAGCGAAGCCGATAGGAGAGAGCGTGCAGGTCGCACCCTGCGGGCAGCCGGAGACAGCCAGCGATACCGCTGCCGGATAGCTATTGTTCCCGCTACTCGGTGCCAGATTGAAGGTGAAGCTGACTGCACTCCCCGGTATCACTGTCTGGCTGGCCGGGCTACCGCTGCCGGAGAAGGTGAAGTCCTGCGGCGCAACCGTTACAACTGTTCCTGCTCCTGCGCTGACGCTTGCAAGGAAGTTGATGTCGCCCACATATCTGGCTGTAAGTGTGTGCGTTACTCCAGGGGCAAGCGTCGTGGTGAATGACGCTGCGCCGTTTGCCAGCGGAACGGTCTGCAATGCTGTGCCGTTATCAAGGATCGTCACTGTCCCTGTTGGTGTGCCGCTGGTCAATGAAGTAACGGTTGCTGTCAGCGTGACGCTCTGGTTGGCAGCGGCAGACACGTTGCTCGTTGTCAGGCTGGTTGCCGTTCCTGCCTGAGTGATGATCAGCGTACCGTTCGTGGCTGACACCGTGTAGTTATTCAGGTTCGGGCCTGAAGCTGCCGGTACGATTGCGTAGCTGCCAACCGGCGTCGTTTGCGTTGCCGATGTACTGAAGCTTTCCATAAAGCTATCGTTGTACTTTGCTCCCGCAATCGAGCCGGTGAACGTTGAGTTCGCGGTGCCGTAGATGCGGCTGGTATTGTTTGCAGAAACAGTCAGTGGCGCCTGCGTAACGAGGAAGGTCGCATGCTGCGCACCTGCCTGGTAGTTGCTGTCTTCAGCTTGGTTCGCCTGCAGTATCACCGCTCCAGCTCCGATGATTGTCACTGTCGAACCGGCGATGGTTGCCGGACCCGACACCACGGAGTACGTGAACGCGCCAGTGGAATTCGACGTTGCACCCACCCCGAACGGAGCGTCGCCATAGGTGTGTGCCGGTACCGCAAAGTTGACCGTTGCAACTGCAGGTGCAACGTTGAAGCTTGTTGTTGCTGTAGCCGCTGCATAATTGCCCGCCGCAGCCTGGCTTGCTTGTAACGTCACCGTTCCTGCACCGATGATTGTCACTGTCGAGCCAGAGATGGTTGCAGGGCCCGACATCACTGAGTAGGTAAACGCGCCGGTGGAGTTCGACGTTGCAGTTACCGAGAAGGGAGCGTCGCCATACGTCTTCGTGCCGACGACGGCAAAACTCAATCTGGGGATGGCAGGTGCAACGTTGAAGCTTGTTGTCGCTGTAGCTGTTGCATAGTTGCCTGCCGCAGCCTGGTCTGCTTTCAGTGCTACCGTTCCTGCACCGGTGATCGTTACTGTGCTGCCTGCTATCGTCGCCGGTCCATTTACTACTGAGTACGTAACCGCGCCATTGGATGCTGACGTTGCACTTACTGGGAAGGGAGCGTCGCCATACGTCTTCGTGCCGACGACGGCAAAACTCAATGTCGGGATGGCAGGCGCAACGTTGAAGCTTGTTGTCGCTGTAGCTGTTGCATAGTTGCCCGCCGTAGCCTGGCTTGCCTGCAGCGTTACCGCACCCGCGCCGGTGATCGTTACTGTGCTGCCTGCTATCGTCGCCGGCCCACTTACTACGGTGTACGTAACCGTGCCATTCGACGCTGACGTTGCACTTACCGCGAACGGAGCGTCGCCATACGTCTTCGCGCCGACCGCGGCAAAGTTCAATGTCGGGATGGCAGGTGCAACGTTGAAGCTCGTTGTCGCTGTACCGGAGAGGTAGAGTGCAGTTGCGGCCATGTCCACCTGCAGCGTCACTGTGCCAGCTCCGGTGATCGTCACGGTGTTACCCGAAATGGTTGCTGGCCCGCTCACTACCGAGTAGGTAAACGCTCCGGTCGAGTTCGAGGTTGCGGTCACCGTAAACGGTGCATCGCCATAGGTATGTTGTGGCACCGTAAAGCTGACCGTCGGCGTGTCGCCCACCACGGTAAGGCTGAAGTTCGCCGTCGCTGTGGCACCGTTCGTGTCCGTCACCGTCACCGTATAGGTTGTCGCTGCGCTCGTCACCGTCGGTGTTCCTGAGACCGTGCCGGTGGCCGTGTTGAAGCTAAGGCCCGCAGGCAGTCCGGGAGAGGCTGTGTAGCTCAGCGGCGCCGTGCCCCCCGATCCGGTCACCGGTGTAAACGGTGTCGCCACATGGTTCGCCGTCAGCGTCGACGACACGACCGCCAGAGTAGCTGTCACAGGCTGGATCGCGGTGCCGCTGAGAGCGATTGTCTGTGTTGCATAGGGAGCAGTAGCGTTGAGATGGTTGTCGGTCAGTATTAGCGAGCCGCTGATGCTTCCTGCTGCGGTGGGAGAGAAGCTGATGGGAAGATCGCAGCTCGTGTTGGCAGCCAGCGTCCCCGGTGCCGACGAGCTGCTGTTCACCAGCGGGCAAGCGGTTCCACTGCTGCTGCTCAGGATGAAGTTCGTCGAGATGCTGGGATTATTTCCTGAAGGACTTGGCGACGGGAAGCTCAGGTCTGCGTTGCCGTTGTTGATCAACGTCACCGTCTTCGGGCTGTCGCTGCTGGTCGTACCGACAGGTGCTGTTGCAAAGCTCAGGCTCGGTGGGTCGGCGATGTCGATCTTTACGATCCGCTGGGTGTCATAATTCGAAAAATAGACATTCCCGTTGCCATCCACCGCTACGCCCCCGGGACTGTTCAGTCCACTCGCGATCGTGCTTTGGGTGTAGGTGCCGCTGGAGAGCGTCTCTTTCAGCACACGATTGTTATTGGGATCGGGGATGTAGACGTTGCCGTTGCCATCCACCGCTACACTCTGGGGATTGTTCAGTCCATTGGCGATTGTGCTTTGGGTGTAGGCGCCGCTGGAGAGCGTCTCTTTCAGCACACGATTGTTATTGGTATCGGCGATGTAGACGTTGCCGTTGCCATCCACCGCTACGCCCCGGGGATTGTTCAGTCCATTGGCGACATCTGATAGCTGGATATATCCGCTGCCACTGGGCGCGTATTTATGGATGGCACTGTTATTGGTATCGGCGATGTAAACTTTTGCGATGTATGCCGGAGCTGTCATCTGTCTTGGCGGGCTCATCTTCGCGGGGATCCGCATGATGAGTGGCCGATTCCAAGACGCCATTCCCGGACTCTTCGGCGCTCTGTTCGGTGCTGGAGTTCTCGGCTGGGGAGCCGGCTGGATCGGCTCACTCACCGGGCAGTCGATGTAGGAGGTGCATCGGTTATGACTCGGCGAGGAGAGCCGCAGGCAATCAATCAGGCGCTGAATCGTCCAAGGGCCAAACTTGGCCTGGACCTCACAGCATGGATGGCGATCGTATTCGTCTGCATTGCGGTTTTCCTCGTTGGGTTTCGTCTCCTGGCGATGATGGCATTTCCCACCCTTGCCGTGGGCGCGTGGCTCATCATTCGCAAACACCCGAAGATGTTCCAGCTCTGGGGCTTGAGCCTCAACCAGAAGAGCTACTATGACCCGCGCAAACACTGAGCAAGCGAAATTCGTCCCGTGGTTCGCCAAGGCAGGCGCCGCGTGCAGCATCGTGCCGATTGCCCGCTTCGTGAACAGTCATACCTTTGCGCTGAAAGGCGGTGGCTATGGATGCCTCTTTGCGCTATCGGGTGTCGATGAAGAGGGCCTGACGGACCAGGAGCTTGAGTCCCAGCTCCGCACGATCGAAGGTGCGTTGCGGGGCATGCCGGAAGGAAGCTGCCTCTATCAGTACACGCGCGTCCGCTCCGGTTTCTCGCTGCCTCGTCAGAAGAGCTACGCAAATCCCGTGACGCAGGTATTCGTTGAAGAACGTCTCCGTTTCTTGGACCAGACGGCGGGCTTTCGCCGTATTGATCTTCATTGGTGCTTGACGCTGGAGCCCTCAAAGGTCAAATGTTTCGAACGGACACCGGAGGAGAATGCCTCTGGCACATCGCGGTTGCTGTCGGAATTGCAGAAAACAGCCACGCTCCTGGCCGGAAATTTGGGCAGTTCCATCGGACTCCGGATGCTGGAAAAGCAGGACACGTTCCGATTCTTCAGCTACCTCTTCAATCTTGAGGATTGGGCCGAACAGGGACAACTCTGCAGCGATACTGGCGTGGACCGCCTGATCGTACAGAACCCTGTGTCGTGGGAGACTGATCATCTCCGCGTCGGCAAGCGATACGTCCAAATGTATTCCCTCAAGACGACACCGGAAGCATCCCGCCCGAGTCTCTTCGCGGATTTGCTCACCCTCGACTGCGATAGCATCCTCTGCTCCACGTGGCGACCGAAGTCCAGTGCCACCGCCCGGCGTGAAATCGATCAGCAGGAAAAGTTCATCTCGTTCTTCAAGGTCGGCGTGCTCTCGCGTGTAATGGCCTGCAGAGACACCGCATCGCTCGACACTGGAGCGGGAGCGAAGGCTGCGAATAATGCCGTCGATGACCTCAGCGATGTCATTCGGGCCCTCGATAAAAAGGCACAGGGCGAATATTCGCTTCGCCTCCTGATCGCCGCCCGGAACGTGGCCGATCTGCATGGCATAGCCCCCGCTGTGCATCGCGTTTTCGTCGAAGCGCGCGCTCAGGTCATGGAAGAGACACTGGGAAATCTCTCTGCGTTCTATACGATGTTTCCCGGCAATGCGAAGTTCAATGTGTTCCCGATGTGGCTGGGTGAGGACCATCATGCACGACTTTCCTCAATCTTCGCTCCGCATCTCGGACATCCTGAATCAGAAGACCTCGACCACGAATACCTGAATGTCTTCGAAACCCGCACAGGGACGCCGTTCTTCCAGGACGCATATGTGGATGGCGTGCGGGTCATGCTCATCCTCGGTCCTACGGGGTCGGGGGAGTCGGTGACGGGGAATGTCACCATTGCGCATGAACAGAAGTATGGCGGGTTCACTTACATCTTCGACATCGGCGGCAGCTATGAAAGCGTTGTCGAATTGTACGGAGGACGTGTCGATCGCATCGGTAAGAACGGCCCGCGAGTCAATCCGTTCACCTTGGAGCCGACCGAGAGCAATGTCCAATTTCTCTATAGCTTCATCAAACTCCTGCTGAGCAACGGCGGCGCAGAGCTTGAGCCAGAAGATGACGACGTGATTCATAAGGCTGTGCAAGACATGTACCTGCTCGATCCTGCGAATCGCCGACTGTCTAATCTCTACCTGCCGAAGAAGCTTGATCGGTATCTGTCAAAGTGGGTTGGCAGAGGCGTCTACAGCGCCATCTTCGACAACGTCGAAGACAGTCTTTCCCTCTCCCGGCTGCAATGCTTCGACTTCCAAGGCGTGAACAACGCTCAGTATGCGGACCTAATCGAGCCGTTGATGGTGTGGCTATTGAGGCGCATCAACGACGTGCTGTTCAATCCCTCCAATCTGGGTGTGCCGAAGCACATTCTCATTGAAGAGATCTTCTCTTCGATGAAGAACCGCCAGCTACTTGAGGCGGCGTTGGCCTCCATCAAGACTGTCCGCAAAAACCTCGGCGGTGTGACCATGATCGGCCAGTCTACAGAAGACCTCGGAGCGAACGCCGACTCCATCGTTAACTCCTGCACCTCATTCCTGTTCCTGCGCGACGCGACGTTCAACCGCAAACGGTATGCAGAGCTGTTCAAGATGAACGAACAGCAACTCGCTCTTTTCGAGAGCTTGCAGGACCGCGAAGCGCTCTACATGCGCCGCGACGGTTTGACCAAGGTTATTCGTTTGAATCTCGACAGCCGCAGTTACGCGGCGTTCTCCACCAAGCCGAAAGACCGTGTGCGCAGGTCGAAGTTGATTGCGAAGTATGGACTCACCGAAGGCATCTCCCGCTTTGCCCAGGGTGAGACGGAATAGCTAGCTCAGAAAGGACAACCATGAAGCCGCCCATCCCCATCGCTGTTGCTTTCCATCTTGCGCTGACTACCGCATCGTTGCACGCGGCAGTGCCTGTGCACCCGCTTCAGCCAAGCGCCCCCCGAACGGTGACCGTCTCAGAGTCGCAGACTCCTCCTGTGATCCGCGCAGGTCTGCTGCAATCAACCCTGATCGTTTTACCTGCCGAGGAAAAGGTCGCAAACGTCTTCGCTGGGGATACGGTCGATTGGGTCTTCGACGGTGGCCATGTGGCTTCGCGCTTCATCAGTGTGAAGCCGAAGACGGCCAATGGGTCGACAGACATCCATATTGTCTCCGATCACGGCAACGAGTACACGCTTCAGTTGCGAGAGATCTCCGACGACGCCGACGCCCACTATGACTCGAAAGTGCTGATCGAGCCCGGTGACAAGACTGCGAAAGATCGACTCGCGCAGTTACCCGTGTTCGTGCCGGCGGCGGACCTCGATAAAGCAAAACAGGAAGCGGCTGCGGCACAGGCGGCGCAGGCCGCCACGCTAAAGGCCGAGCAGACGAAGGAGGAGAGCTATCGCAACCAGTATCCCGGCTCGCTTCACTTCGATTTCGTCTGGGATGAAAAGAAAGGCAAAGAGCTTGGTCTCCAACAGATATGGCGTGATGACAAGTTCACCTACCTGCGCGGGCAGTTTCAGGAGACACCCGCGCTGTATGAAGTCAAAGACAAGAAGCCTTCACTCATTAACTTTGATTTCTCGAACGGTCTGTACGTCGTGCCCAAGCACTTGGACGCGGGCTATCTCGCCATTGGCAAACAGCGCGTGGATTTCCATCGCAGCACCGAGGGGAGGTAGCCGTGCCGGACTCGAACGAAAGCATCCCTGCAACCGTCCCGGAGCAGCCAGAGTCGAAGCCGCCGTTCCGGAAGAGTATGCCCGTCGTGATCGCCCTGGTCGTAATCGTGGGCCTCATTGGCATAGCCAACCTCTCCAGTCTGCTGACCGGGAATAAAAAGAATGCCCCGGCCAGTGCGTTGACCATGAGCCCGACGACACCTAGCGCCCAACAGATTTCGAGCTTCCAGACACAACAACAGACACAGGCACGGCATGATGCCGAAGAGCTACAGCGGCAACAGGCACTTGCGACCGCCATGCAGCAACTCCAGCAGGAACAAAGCGTACCCGGACCGGAGAGTGCGACCGCTGCACCGATGACTCCCGCGCAGCGGGACGCCATCTATGGCGGGAGCAGCAATGCCACGCAACGTACCTCCAACGTCTCAGAAGCGCAGGCAGAAGCAAAGCAGAAGCGTCTTGCGCTCGAGAAGCGGCAGCAGGATGCGCTTAATAGCGATACGGTGGCAATCGACTTCTCCCCCGCCGGATCGGCAGCACCCACCGGAATCCTCAGCGCCAAGACAGAAGGTGATGATCGCGCATCTGCGGAAGAATTCCCGAACAAAGCACTCCCGAAGGCTGCTTCAGCTAGGCCGACCAGGGCAGATCCGATGTCCTCGTATGATTTCGACCGTTACCAAGGGCAGCTCTATCGAATCTTCGAAGGGACGGTGCTGGAGGGGGTCGTTACCAACCATGTTGACGGCGGATTGTCGGGTCCGATCCTTGTCATGCTGACGACCGACTATTACTCCCACGACCATCAGCAACTACTGATGCCACAAGGTACCCGGCTCATCGGCACCGTGCAAAGTGTGGGTAATGCCCAGCAGCGGAAGATGTTTGTCACCTTCCACCGAGCCGTCTGCTCTGATGGTTTTTCCTTGGATTTTGACAAGTATCTAGGTCTCGACCAGGTTATCTGATGGCCTTCGGCGCCGCCGCCGCCATCGGCGGCCTGGGTGGCTTAGCCCAGATCGGCAACAGCGGTTCGGTCCTGTCTTCCTCAACGCAGATTCGGAATGGCATCTCCCAGGAGTCCGCCGCAGAAGGAGAACAGGTGCTCAATCACTTCCTCAACCGGCTTCCAGTTATCACGCTGAAGGAGGGGTCTCGCGCTCGCGTCTACATTGGGCGGGACATCCTCGTCCCGTCTTACGCAGAGCATCGCGTCGATCCCACGCTGTAACGAAAGGAGGAACCATGTATCCCAGCATCTCCTGTTCCCGTCGTCCTTGGATTTTTGTCCTGCCACTCGCTCTCGTGATCGCTGCAAGCGGATGGTTAGGAGGGTTCTCGGCACTCGCGCGAGCCGGCGATGCATCGCTTGAATTTGTCGGCCACCTCATCACCGAGCTCCATGATTTCCCCTTGGACCGGCCCGATCCGACCTACTCACGTTGCTTCTGATTTGCCCCACATCGGAGAGCCCATGAAACTCGATCTCACAAAACGTCGCAAGTGGATTCTGGGAGGCAGCTTGTTGCTGCTGACCGCCACTCCTAGCTTCGCAATATTTGGCATTGGAGACATTGTCTTTGATCCAACGAGCTATGCCAGTCTGGTCTCACAGCTCACGACCCTACAGACGCAGTACACCATGCTCAAGAACAACATCGAGCATTTCTCCATCAAGCAGCAGTGGCAAACCACACTGACTGCTCTCAAGAACGCAAACGTCAAGAACATGTTCGGCGAGACGAATGGGATGACGACGGCGCTGAACAGCAACTCGCCGACGGCTTCGAGCACCGGATGGACGGCCGCGACCGTTCCGGTCAGTTCCGATCTATCGACCTACGTCGGCACTCAAACACCGGGAAGCACGCAGCTTTCCCAGCTCGCCATGATCGAGATGTCGGATTCGGTTTCACCAGACTGCATCACGGCGGTGGGTCAATACCGGGCAGCCCGTTCACAGAACACATCCGCGACTACGAGCCTGACGGCCAACCAGCTCGATGGCTCCAGCACAACGAACAGTGAAGTCCAACAACTCAACCTGCTCAATGCTGCTGAGGCCCAGAAGATGTCCGAAACCCAAAATCAGGGTGCTCTGCAAGCTTGTCTAGCGTCCCAAATGACTGTGACGAATATGCAGCAACGGAATGCCGCCGCGACCGCCCTCAACACCGCAGTCTTCGTCCAGTCCCAGCACAGCACGCATGACATGAGTGCTGCAAGTGAAGGCAACACCTGGCAAACATACTTGCCGTAACGGAGACCCATGACGAAGCTGCTCAACACGAAACTGTTGCTTGCAATCCTTGCGGTGCTGGCCGCACTTGCCAGCGCCGCGATCTATCAAGGCCACGAGGCGGCAAAAGCCGCAGCCATCCTGGAACAGCAGCAGCGTGACACTGAGCGCCGCAGGCAGGAAGACGAGGCCTTCCGCAAGAAGGTCGAAGAAGACAAAAAGCGTCACAACTCCGTTGCTGGCAACGAAGGCAAGACCTGGAAGAGCTATATCCCCTAATCCCACGGGAGACCCCTATGAGCATCGCCGTTCTCGCACAAGCATTACCGTCCGCAAGCTCGGGCATGGACTGGCTCTACCAGTTCACCAATAACCTGACCAATCTAACAACGCAGAACGGCGGCGCATTGACCCAACTCGGTTGGACCGAGCTTAGTGCCATCTCTCTCTTCACCCTCGTGAACATGGTCATCAACTGGAACACGAGTACGATGACGTTCCGGTTGCATCACCATCTTGTACGTGCCGGCGACCTTACTCACTTCCTGCTCAAACTCATCGTGTGCAGTCTGCTGCTGAACTATTGGGTTAACCCGTTCCCAGGCGCGAGCTTCGGCATCAATCACTTCTTCTCGTACATCGCTCAAGCGATGGTTGCCGCGTTCGACCAACATTCGCTGGATCAGTTGCTACAGCTTCTTAAGAACGCTGGCAATGGTACGTCTATGCCTTCTTTGACGGCACCAGTGCAAATCCTCTGCTACGTGGTCGTCCAGATTATGCTTGGGCTTGCTTCTGCCATCCTCTTCGTCATCAATTGCAGTGCCTTCATCCTCTACGGGGTAACCGCACTCTTTGGCCCTGTCTTTGTGCCGTTGCTCATGACACAAACCTTTAAAGCGAAGTTCTTCCACTTCCTCGATGTGCTCATCTCGTTTGCGATGATTCGGGCGGTAGCGGCCGCATTCATTTATGTGTGGGCAGGATTCATGAATGGATTCCTCCAGCAAACCTTCAATGGCAACTATTCGATGGACATGTGGATCGCAAATTTGATCCCTTGCTTAATGGTTTTCGTCGCATTCATCATTAACATGCTGTTCATTCCGAGCATGACGCAGGCCATCTTTGGCGGTGCGGCGGGACTCGCATCATCAGGCCAACAGACGGTCGGGAACATCGTCAGGACGCTCGCAATCACTGGAGGCGTATAGCTATGTGGAATTACGGAAACGGAAGCTCAATAGGCGATGCATTGGGAGCGTTGGGGTTGGGCCGTGGATTCGTCAAACCTCTCCTCAAACTGTTCCTAATCGGCGTCCTGATTGCGGGGCTGATCTACGCCTACGTTGTTTTTAAAGCAGTCTCGGAAAGGAGCAATAAGCCTCATGTCCACGCACACAGCACCCATTGAGCGCGCGCTAACGCCTGAGCAATCGCTCCTCACAGACCAGATCGGCAATGAGGTCTATGCCTCGCACTATGCCGAGCGGAAAGCCTACCGCCTTGTCATCAGCTGCGGAACCGTATTGATATGCGGTTCCATGTGGCTGAACTTCTCTCTGGCGCACCGCCCGATTGCCAACCGCTACATCCGCATCGACGAAATGGGCCGTGCCCAGGCGATCCAATATAAGGACCTAGACTACAGTCCCCGTGAGGGCGAAGTGAGGACGTACCTGACCGACTGGGCCAACTATCGCTACACCATTAATCGGGAGGTCGTCGCCAAAAAGTATCCGCTCAACTACTACTTCCTCTCGGGGCCGCTCGCCTCGCAACTCATGGGCACGGATAACCAGAATCATCTCGTCTCGCAGGTCGCTGCAGGCCAGGTCGAATCGAGTGATGTTGAGGTGCGCAACGTGACCATCACGTCCATGTCCGAAGAGATGGTGCAGAGCGTTCGCATCGCGCGTGGAACGGCGCTTGTGACCTTCGACAAGATCTTCTCCGAAGAGCATTCCCATCAGCCCCGCACCGAGCACTGGTTGTTGTCTGTGACGTACTACCTGAATCCGAAGCAGGTTAATGACCAGGCGAAGATCTACCCGCAATACGAGTTCATCAATCCGCTGGGATTGACGATCACGGAGTTCCACGAAAACCGCGTGTCGGTGGACCCCATGACACCTGGAGGCACTGTTACAAATCCCAACGGCATTGCCCAGCCTGCTCATGGAGCTGCGCGATGAGCTTCCAGCTCATACTCCCGTTCTTTCCGGAGGAGCTTCGTGCGCTTCTCTTGGACCCGTCAATCTCGGATTTGATGATCAACGGTACGACAGGAGTATTCGCGGATCGTTGCGGCGTGGTCGAGCATATTCCGCTCTCCACGCCGTACACCAATGACCGCCTGACGGCGGCTATTGAGCGCGTCGCCCGCATCCTCGGGCAAGACTTGACCGCCCAGAATCCTATCCTGAATACGCGCTTGCCGGACGGCTCACGAGTGGCCGTCGTAGGGCCGCCATCCTCTATCAATGGACCAACGCTCACGGTGCGCAAGTTCAACCGCTGGTACACCTCCGATGAGTTGGTCCATGCAGGGGACTTTCCCGCACACGTTCGAGACACTGTTCTCACTCTCTTACAGAAGCGCAAGAACGGCATCATCAGCGGCGGAACTGGCTCGGGTAAGTCGACTTTGATGAAAGCGCTCCTCGACCATGTTCCGCTCCATGAAAGGCTCGTCGTGATCGAGCAGCCGGCGGAGTTGAAGATTGCCCATCCGAACGCTGTTCGTTGGGAGGCGGTCGATGCCATTCCCGGCCAGGTTGCCATCACGCCGAGCCAGTTGGTGGCGGCAGCTCTCCGCCACCGTCCCGACCGCATCATCATGGGCGAAATCCGTGACGAATGCGGATACGACTTACTGCAGGCCATGAACACCGGCCACGGCGGGACGCTCTCCACATTGCACGCCGATTCTGCTGTGGATGCCTTGGATCGTCTGGCCGACATGGCCCTCAGTGCAAGAACCAATTTGGATCAGGCATTTGTCCGATCGCAGACCGGCAAAGCCGTGGACTTCGTGTTGCATTGCGAGCGCGATGTCACGGGCCGCCGCCGCATCCGCGAACTGATTACGGTCTCCGGATACAGTCATGCGGAGCAATGCTTCCAGACGGAGGAGGTCTATCGTGCTTCCGACGCCTGACGCGCAGGCGTTCCGCTAAAGAATCCAACCCGAATCCGAGGTCACTCCGATGGTCATCCAAGCGGCTCTTACAGCTGCGCAACCCAACTCGTCTCTGAAAGCGCCCAACATGTCGATTCCAGTCGGCGAGACGCAGTGGTACGGGTGGCATTCCGTGTGCTCGATGCCGTCCAAGACCGAGGGCATTGCGGGATTCCATGGGTCTGCGATAGGTGGAACTTTCCGTCGTAGGAATCGTCCGGGTGACTTTGGTGCATTTGGGCACTCACCGTTCGTATACCGTCCTCTGCTTCGGGTTCACGCTTCGGGGCCAAACCGGCGCCCTGCGGCTCGGCGTCGTTCTGCTTCGACTACGTCGCCCCTGCGGGGTTTCGGTTCCTCCCAGAAAAAGTTTGACAGCCGCGGCAGAGAGCGCCGCTCAAACTTTTTCCGGGCCCCGCCAAGAAAGCACTCCTTGGCACTTGGGAGCCGGGCCCACTCGCTCGCTTCGCGAAGGGTGACCCGAGCAGGATACGGGAAATACAACGAAACGGAGATTACCACCATGTACTCAAACAAAGTCACCCTTATCGGCTTCCTCGGCAACGACGCAGAAGTTCGCACCAACGGCGATCGCAGCCTCACCACTCTCTCCCTCGCAACCAAATCCTCGTACAAGAAGGACGGCAAGTACATCGAGCACACGGAATGGCACCGCTGCGTCGTCTTCGGCAAGCTCGGAGAGTTCGCCGCCAAGCTGACCAAGGGCGCTCACATCCAGGTCGAGGGTGCGCTGCGCAGCCGCAAGTACGAGAGCAAGAAGACCAACTCGGAACAGACCATCTGGGAGATTCGGGTGAACTCGATTCTCAAGCTGGATCGCGCAGCCAAATCGGCGGCAGAAGACGATGACGAACTCATCGAGGAAGAGGTCGCATAGGCCTCCTCCTTCCTGACCGAGAGGTCCGGCTTCGAGCCGGACTTCTTCGGCCGCTAAAGGCCCGTGAGATTCACGCTCGCAATAAACGCAGAGGAGGTGGTTCGATGATTCAAACAGCCAAAGACTTTCTCGCTCGGAGCTTCGCTCCTTGCTCGACGATTGCTCTCCTGCTGCGAACGGAGAGTCCAGAAAAAACGCAGCAGCGTATCGTCACTCTGGAGCAGGCGCTTGCGCCTCGTTACCTCGGCTGGCTCGCGCATGAGAACCATGCAGGAGCGAATATCTATGTTGCTGCCAATCCGCTTCGCTCTGGCAGCCGCAAGCGCACGAAAGAGTGCATCGACAACGTCCGGCATCTCTACCTGGACATCGACGAGGATGGCGATGCCCGGCTCGCTGCGCTCCGGGCATCGGATGGCCTGCCTGTTCCGAGCGCCCTCCTTTCCACGTCCCACGGCAAGTATCAGGTTCTTTGGCGGGTCGAGGGCTTCGACTTCGCGATGCAGGAAATCGCTCTCAAGCGGCTCGCGTGCGCCTTCGGCGGCGACCCTGCTTGCACCGATTGCAACCGGGTGCTTCGCGTCCCCGGTTTCTTCAATCGCAAGTATTCTCCCGCTCACTGCGTCGCGGTCGAATACCTCTCTGACGCAACCTACAGTCCCGCGGACTTTCGCTTACCGGATGTTCCTGCGGTCGCCGCGATCCTGAGAAGCGGCGACACGCAACTGAGCACACCTCATAAAGGCACCCATTCGGAACTCGATTGGGCGTGGGCTTGCCACCAGCTTGCCCAGGGTAAAGATGCCGACAAACTGACCCATAAGCTGGCTTCGCGGCGCTCCGACAAACCCAACCCTCTCTATTACGCGCAGCGAACCATTGACATTGCTTCCGCTCGTCATTGGTTCCTCGAAGGTGCACTGATTGACGACGTAATCACCACGCTCGAAGATCGCCGCCGCTTCGAGCTGCCTGCTGCACTGTGCTTCGCCCGTGCGCGGGAGATCGCGGCCACCGCACAACGCATGGTTGCACGTAAGAAATTTGCTTGAACCTGTCACGAAAAGGAGAACGATATGCCACTACTGGAAGTAGTCCAAACCAAACACCTCAGCGCCTCCATTCGGTTGACTGATTCCACCGCTATGCAGGTCGATCAGTACGCCGCTTTCATCGAGGCTTCTGCTAACGATGTTGTCGAGCAAGCTTTGGCTTACGTCTTCAGCAAAGACCGCGAGTTTCAGGAGTTCCTTCGGACTCCGGAAGCGCAGCGGATTACGCCGACACTGCGTGTTCGTCGCGGTAACGGAAAAGATGCGTCGGACCGGCCTGCGCGCAAGCCGGTTTCGTCGGCATCTTCACCAGCACAAGCACCAGCAATCGTGGCGGGATCGAAGGCATGATCCCGCTGCAATATCTGTGGCAAAGCCACAACGGTGCTGCGCACCGGAACAATTTCGACACTCCACCCCTCAAAGGGTCGTGCAGGTATACCAACGTAAACCTGCACAAACAACAGCACATACGCTAAGGCCGGTATACGCAGGTATACCGGCCCGGAGCTATCCAGATGTCTCTTCTGAGTTCACAAAACGGCGCAAAGAAACCGGTCAACAAGACCGTGTTTCGCAACACCACACTATGCCTCAAGTTGACCGAAGAAGAGGCGCGATTGGTCGATGAAGTCGCCACGGCGAAGGGCGTTCCCCGTAGTGAATGGATGCGTGACGTGATCCTGCGTGAGCTGCGCTGCGAACCTGCACCCGATGTTTCGTTGGCCGAGATTCTTGGCGTTCGCCTGCTGTTGGTCAATGTCCTACGTCCGCTTGCCGCAGGACAGAATCTCTCGCTCGAAGCATTCGACAAACTGCTTGACCAGATCAGCACCTTGAAGCACGAGATGGCCGGGAAAGTCATGGCCGAAGGAAGGCGATAAGACAATGGCAAAGACAACGTGGGGTCGCAAAGAGACGATCATCTGGCCGCAGCACCGGCCCATCTATACCTATGGCGCGATCTTCGCCGCCATCGTTCTGACGCTCCTGTTTATCTATGGACGCCTTCGCTTGATCGGAACTCCATTGCAGCGGTTTTATATGCCGGTCTATGTGCGTATTTCCATCTTTGGGTCGTTCAGCAAGACGCATCGCAGTGAGTACCGGATGCTCTTTCTGACCGGGCGAGGCAACAAGCCAAGCCCCGTCATGGATGACGACGTAGTGCATGGACAAACGATGGAGCCGGGAGGCCGAATCATTCCCCTGGCGCTCTCTCCGAGTGCGCTTCAGCGTGGCGACGACTTGCTCTTTCGCGGCCCGCTACGGAGTTACGTGGACGCCCGCCTGGGCGACTATCTCAAAGTTACTGTTTATAAGGATGAGCTGTCCGCCATCGTGAAAACACCGCTGCTCTGTGGGGCCGGAGTGTTTCTGATCCTGTTGCCACTCGCCGTCACCAAGGATGTGAAGCGACAGAAGGCTTTGAAGTATGGACGTCGGCTGAAAGGCCCTGAAAAGCTCACACCGCAGGAGTTCAACGAGGTAGTCAAAGGTGATGGCGTCGGCTTCAAAACCGATGACATGAAAGAGATGATTCGCATACCGGCGCGGGCAGAAGCCCAGCACATGCAGTTCATCGGAGACACGGGCGCGGGTAAGTCCGCCCTGATGTTCCAGGTACTGCGGCAGGTACAAAGCCGGGGCGATTCGGCCATCGTGTACGACCCGGCCCGCGAGTTCGTGAAGCGGTTCTATGACCCGAAGCGAGGCGATGTGATCCTGAATCCGTTGGACAGGCGCTGCCCCTATTGGGGGCCAGCCGAGGAACTTCGCAGCCGCTCCGAAGCGAAGGCGTTGGCCGTCTCCCTATTCCAGCCGCCGCAGGATCGCAAGGGCGAGTTCTTCATCGAGTCGCCGCAGAAAATCTTCGCGTTCCTGATGGCCTATGGACCGACGCCGGATGAACTGGTGCAGTGGATGTCGAACCCGTATGAGATCGACCGCAGGCTCAAAGGCACCGAGCACGCACACCTGATCGACCCACAGGCCCACCAGCAGAGGGCCGGTGTTCTGGGCTCCCTGGGATTGGTCGCCGACAGTCTTCGCCTGTTGCCGAAAAAGGCAGAGGGCAACGGCACATGGACCGCATCCGATTGGGCAGAGAAACGGCAGGGATGGATCTTCCTTACCTCGCGAGCAGCCGAGCGTGAGGCGCTACGGCCATTGCAGAGTCTATGGATTGACTGGCTGGTTTTGCGTCTGCTTAATGAGCCGACCAAGGGACAAAAGCGTGTCTGGTTCTTGATCGATGAGTTGGCGAGCTTGCAGAAGTTGCCGCAGCTTCATACGGCAATCACTGAGGGACGCAAGGGCCAGAACCCAGTCGTGCTTGGCTTCCAGGGCAAGGCGCAGGTTGAGTACCTGTACGGGCATCTGGCCGAGGTAATGCTCTCCCAGCCTGCGACGAGTGTTTGGCTCACCACCAAAGAACCAAACGCCGGGGAGTGGGTATCGAAGTTCATCGGCAAAGTAGAGATCGAGCGGCTGCGTGAGACACATTTCGACGGTACAAGGGCAGGTCGCAATTTCACGATGGATAGGCAGGTCGAGCCTCTGGTTCTGGAATCCGAAATCTCCGGTCTTCCCGACCTCCACGCCTTCATGAAATACCAAAACTACGTCACCTACTTTTCGTTTCCGTACTTCGATATGCCGGAAATTGCCAAGCCCTTTGAGTTGCGAGAGCGGCCTGACGACAAGCTCCCGTATGACCCGAAGAACATACGGAACAGCAAGCCGGAGCCGTCTTCTGCGGAACTGAAGCGGGAGCCGGAGCCCTCAGCCCCGACGCCCACGCCTAACGAGCCTGCAACATCCCAAGCGGTTCAGCCGGAGCTTCCACTCACTACTGATGTCCATGAAGAACAGAACGTCATCACGCACGGTTAGAAGCCGCCATGCTGAATATCTCGAAGCCGCTCTCTGCCAGCCAGGCGCAGACGTATCACGCGAAAGAGTTCACCGCCGCCGAGCAAAATTATTGGAAGCAACGGGACACCATTCAGGGAGAGTGGCATGGCAAGCTGGCCGAACGCTTCGGCCTTTCGGGCGCTGTGGGAGCAGAAGAGTTCGCCCGTTTATCCGAGGGCCAGCACCCGGAGACTGGCAAGCAGTTGGTCTCTCATCGCGCCGTCCATGAATACAAGAACGCGGACGGGAAAACGGTGTCTCCGGTCGAGCACCGTGCCGGATGGGACGCTACTTTCTCCGCGCCGAAGTCCGTCTCTCTTACCGCGCTTGTCGGCGGTGATGACCGCGTGCGCGAAGCGCATCGTGAGGCCGTCAACGTCGCCTTAAACGAATTGGAGAGATACACGCAGGCTCGAATTGGTGGCAACAACCCTGCCGAGACGACTGGAAAGTTTGTGGCGGCAAAGTTCGAGCATGACACCGCTCGCCCGGTAGACGGCTACGCCGCGCCACAGCTCCACACGCATGTCGTCGTCTTCAATATGACCGAACGTGGCAACGGCAAGATGCGAGCCTTGCAGCCGCACTCCCTATTTGAAAGCCAGCAGTTTGCCACCGCTGTCTATCAATCCCACCTCACGTACAAGTTGCGCGATCTTGGCTATGAAATCGAGGCGGGCAAGAGTGGAGCACCTGACGTAAAGGGTTTCACAGCGGCCTATCTTGAGGCATCCAGCCCACGCCGCCAGCAGATCGAAGAGGCGCTAGGACGTAGCGGTTTCAGCGGGCCGGAGGCCGCGCAGATCGCCGCACATAACACACGCGATAAAAAGGTGATTTTGTCTCCCGATCAGATCCTCGCGGCACACAAACAGATCGCCGATGAGTTCGGCAACCAGGCCGACCGGGTTGTGGCCGAGGCGCAGGCGCGTAGACAGCAACAGAAGCATGAACGTCCCGCCAAGGAGCGTCAACAGCAAGTGCGCGAAGCTGTGACCTTTGCCCGCGATAAGGGTTTCGAGCGCGAGGCCGTGGTAGACGAACGTGCTCTCTATGTGGATGCGCTGCGCCGTGGCATGGGCGAGATGACGTATCCGGAGGTCCGCGCCAGCTTCGAGGCGCGTATCGCCTCTGGCGAGTTCAAGCAGATCACCGACGATGGCTCCAGAGCTGGGCGCAGGTTCACCACCGCGGCGACCATCAAAGCCGAGGCGGAAATTGTTCAGAAGGTACAGGACGGACAGAGCCGCGCACCGCAGATCATGGCAATTGAGAGCGCAGTCCCGCTTGTGGACTCGCGCCCTCATTTCAATGCCGCGCAGAAGCGAGTTGTCGAAGAGGTTTTAACGTCCAATGACCGCGTACAGGGACTACAGGGACGAGCTGGCTCAGGCAAAACTTCGGTGCTTTCTCTGATACGCGAGGGAGCCGAACAGAACGGCTACGCCGTGGAAGGTTTTGCCCCAACTTCGCGGGCCGCGAAGCAGCTCCGCGATGTCGGGATTAAGGCGGACACTCTGCAACGCTTCATCGCGGGCGGCGGCCTGCAGGCCGCCGGCGATCCCGCGAACAAGCATCTCTACATGATCGATGAATCCTCCCTGGCATCGACGCAACAGATGCGTGACTTCCTCCAGAAGATCGGCCCGCAGGACAAAATTTTGTTGATCGGCGACACGCGCCAACATCAGGGCGTCGATGCTGGAAAACCCTTCGAGCAGTTGCAGGATTCTGGCATGAGGACCGCGCAGCTTGACCAGATCATGCGCCAGAAAGATCCCGAACTGCTGAAAGCAGTCGAGCATCTTTCGAACAATGAAACCGCTATCGGCGTCGAAATGCTTTCCCAGCAGGGCCGTATTACCGAGATTGTTGACCCGCAACAACGAGTCGCGGCAATCGCCAAGGAGTATGCCGCCCATCCTGAGAACACGCTCGTCGTCTCGGCGGATAATGCCTCGCGCCGCGCCATCAATCAGGCCGTGCGGGAAGAATTGCAGGCGCTTGGCGTCGTGGACAAAGCCGACCATTCCATGCGCGTGCTTGCGCCTCGCAACGATATGACCGGAGCGGATCGAGAGTGGGCTAACTGCTATGAGACGGGAGATGTCCTGCATTACACGAGAGGTAGCAAGGAGCATGGAATCGAGCCAAGAAGTTACGCCCAGGTTGTCACCACCAACCCGGCTAAAAACCTCGTTACGGTGCGAAAAGATGACGGTCAGCAGGTAACGTACGATCCATCACGTCTGCGCGGCATCGCCGCGTACCACGAGATCGAGCGCGAGTTTGCTGTTGGCGAGAAAATTCAATTTACGGCTCCGAACAGAGACTTGCAGGTTGCCAACCGCGACCTCGCCACCATCGAGCACATCGGAGAAGATGGCAAGATCAGCGCCCGCATGGATGGAGGTAGAGACCGCATCGTGCGCTTTGATGCCCACAAGATGCGGCACCTCGATCATGGCTACGCCGTGACGTCACATAGCTCCCAAGGACTCACGTCTGAGCGCGTGTTGGTGAATATGGACACAGAGGTTCATCCCGAATTGATGAACAACAGGTTTGCATATGTATCCGTCTCGCGAGCTTCTCATGATGCGCAGATTTATACCAACAACGCTGCTTCGCTCACAGCGAGTCTTAGCCATGATGTGAGCAAGGCATCCGCTGTCACCTTCGGCAATGCGCAGATCAATTCTATGCAGCAGGGACTGACTCTGAGCGTGCGCTAAATTCAAGTCCGTCGCAGCGAGGTAGGCGGTTCCTAACACAGATCTAAGGTCAGGCCATTCGACGGAAAATGCCGGTGTGATCCTCAGTAATCTTAATCGGTCCGATGAGTGCCGGAACCTTTAGTCCATCACAGAAGAACATGACCTCAGAACCACGGGATGCAGATCTCGCGCTGTATCCGATGTCATAAACAACATGACTGGTTCCTCGGTACAGATCGCGGATCGCAGGGACGTTGTCGTATGACACTATCCAACGCTGCTGATGCGTCGCGGACATCATAAATTTGGCAACCTTCTCATGATCCTGATGCTCGTAGAAGTCGTGATAAAGCGCACGGCCTTTTACATAATAAGGAGGATCAAGATACACGAGCGTCTTCGCGGGCCATTTGGCCATTCCGCTCTTCAAGAATCTGAGGGCATCCTGGCGCGTGAGCTTGATTCGATCTTTCATAGCTGCGATCGCTTCAACGCGTTTGACTAACTCTTTAGCGTTAAAACGCGCATCGATTTTCCAGGGTCCGGTCTGGTCACGCCCTCCGATAATGCCCCCATTCAGAATGCCAGAACGATTAGTCCGGTTTAGAAAGAATGTCGCAAACCCAATTTCAAGTTCGGTGTGATTATCAAGATGAGACAGTATCTGCTTCTGCTTATCCCATGCCTTCACGGTCAAGGGTGTCTTCAAAATCAAGCTGCAAAAGTCGTCGGTATGCTCAAGAACACTCTTCCAGAAGGAATGCACCGGCACGCTGACATCATTGATATGGACGCGGGAAACGTACTCGTGAAAAAGAAGTTCGAGGGCAATTGCAGCCCCACCGGCATAGGGCTCGACGTATTCGCCATCGAGGAGTCCATTCTCTTTCATTAGGGCTTTGACATAGGCTGCAAGTTTTGCCTTACCGCCCGGATAACGCAAAGGCGTGAAGTGCAGAAGACGATATGGTTTCGGTAGGTCGGAATCTTCTAGGGCCATAGTTTCTCAAAAAAAGGCTGGGCATTGTCCCATGCGGCAGTCAAATGGCTCTCAACCGGAGTGAAGTACCTATTGTGAATGTATGCGTGAAGGGTATCTATAGAGAAGGGATGATTCGTATCGCTTAGTCCACGCGTTACACCCAGAAAATCCTTCTCGACCGATCCCTTGCTGACGAGATCAGCAATAGCTTCTTTGACTTTGGTTTTTAGGTTCTTGTCGGAGGTATGTCCACTCTTGGGGTTGGTGAAGGTGAGCTTCACCTTCGCTGTCTTGGTCAAATATTCGTCAACCGATAGTTCGAGGAACACCCTAAGTAGTACGGCAATCGCATGCTTGTGTTTCCCAAGCTGTAGGGATTTAAGCTCTTCAAGCATGTCCGCGATCTTTGGTGTCGTCACCTTCAGCTTGCAACCCTTTGGCACAACGCTGGTTCGGGGAGACGGTCGGCTCGCGCGCGCCTGCCGCGGTGCGGGCGCATGTTTAGCGGAAAAATCCTTGTCGGTTATCTTGTCAACCGCAATATTGGTAGCGGTAGCTTTCGAGAAGTCTGGGCGGTCGGGCTTCTTTAGCGTCGCTATATAGGCGTTTTGCTGGTCCTTCGTCTTGACATCGTTGACGTTGATCTCTTTTTCCGCCAAGTCGAGAACGATCTTCTTCAGCGGTTTGATCGCCTCGTCAGCGGGAAGCTTCGTGAGTAGTTTGCCCTTCTCAATGTCAAAGCCAAGAGCAGAACGCACGGTAGGAGTGGAAAGCAGACGATCGAGTGTCGAAAGGAACTTGGATGTATTGATCCGCTCGACCTGCTCCTCCGAAAGATCACCATGCTGTAAGACAAATTCCAGTGCCTGCAAAGCTGGATCGCGTCCGGCAAAGCGAGAACTAGCCACAGCTGACCAGTCCACTATTCCTCGACCATTATCCTCGCCGCTGTGCCTTTGCCGAATCCAATCGTTGCCTTCCGCTCGGTCGGCAACTTCAAAGCAATCGACAGGTTCAACCCGCTTCGGGTCGAACTTCTGGGCAGCTTTCTCCAATCGCTTCCTAAACGCGTCTGGCATCGTAAAGGTATGGATCAGAGAAGGGTTCTTTAGTAGCTTCACGCAAAGGACACGCCGGTTTCCTTCAAGAACAGTAAACTTTCCCGCTCGATCAGTACGTAGCACGAGGCAGCGATCCATAGGGCTAAATCCCCGGACTGCTATGCTCTCTGCAAGGTTAATCAGCTTAACCTTTTGCTCAGCAATGATTTTCTGCATCGCGTCGCGCTGGTCGGTCGCGAGCGTAATGCGCGGATTCTCGAGGTCGAGTTCGAGGCTATCAATTTTTAGCGACTTTGCGGGCATGTGCTCTGGAGTTCCGCCCGAGTATACATGACGGCACAACTGAGCCGATTGCGAAGTCTCGGATGGCACCCATACCTTGATTACCGATCCGACCCATCGCAGCAATGTTCGTAGCTGGATCACCGGCTATATCTGGATCGTGAGAGTACGTTCCAGCCTTGACCAGATTCCCGTTGTCGTCCTTCTGAGAGATTGTTTCCTTCGAGTACTGCACACCGTTCTGCTGATCGGCTTTCTGGTTTGCCTCGAATGTTTTGTCATCGATATTGCTGCAATCCTTGCCATCAGCAGTGCAAACGCGGTACGTATGCCCATCGTCATCTCTGCCGATAAGAGGATTGTTCCGACCGTATGAGTAAAGGTTCCAACTCTGCGGATTAGAAGGACTTTGATCGCTGCCGTCATCGGGCGACATGAAACGGCCCATCGAACTTGCCATGTACCTGGCCCCGAAGTAGTCGAGTCCTGATTCTGTGTCCCTTTCTTTGCCGGTGAACCGGGATGCGAAATGCACAAAGCATGGAGTGCAGTCGTAGATAAAGGGGGCCTGCATCATAGTGGAGTGTCACTCTTCAGCCGGTACAGAGCACCGTGCTCTTTTGGGCAGGTTGGCTCCGGCATACCATTTAAGCTGCGACCGAATCTGCCGTATTATGCAGTAGCTGTCACATCGAGCACTTTAAGGGACGACGCCACTACCGTAACGAGGAGTTGCGGCAGAATTCCTCCGAAGCTCCACACTAGCCCATCAAGGTAGCCTTGCTGGTTCACCGACACCCATCCCCAACCGAACTCTGTGCCGATAAACTCTCGCCATGGATGGGTCGAACTAACCTCGGTGGCTTCTTTCCAGTCCTGCGCCGAAGAATTTGTTACCCAAAAGTCCAGGGTGTCGTCATCTGGGTCTGCCTTGATCATGAGGGCCTTCGACTCAAAATCGAGCACTAGGCCCACAAATAGGTCATCGACAACCTCCCTCCGCACAGCCTTGAGAAGGAGCCCGTTAACTTCATGAAAAGCCGAAAGAAGGGGATACAGAGCTTCGGCTGCTTTCACCTTTGTTGTTGTCATATCTACATTCCTCAGTACTGTTGCCCTAACCGTCCGGCTTGCTTAGCTATCTTGACTGCCGTTTCTGCGCTCGAATCGCCTCGCGCTGCCGCTTCGGCAGCCTCTCCCAGCGTCCGATCCGCCCATGGACCTGCTTGGTTTACGTTTGAGCCGGAACCGCCGCGACTCCGAATGACATCGCGTACTTTCTCGCCCGCACGATTTGCCAAGTTACCCAGCTTGCTCCTTGCTTTGCCGCTGAGGCCCCCGCCTCCACCACCACCGCCGTTTCCTCCTCCGGCTCTACACATTACGTTGCTGGCTGCATAGCCAGCAACTCCGCCCGCGATTCCGCCACCCACAGACCCGATAGTAGCGCCAATAGCAGCTCCTCCTGCCCCACCGCCTACCGTTCCAACTCCGGGAGCAACGAACGTTCCGCCTGTGCCGCCGATCACCGCTCCTAATGCACCGCCGCTCTCTCCGCCCGCCAGCGCACCCCCTGCCGCTCCGCCCGCCGTCGCCGCTACTTGGCACAACGTCTGATTGGTACTTATGAAATTTGACACTGTTTGAGCAGCATTAGAAAGCGCGCTAGTCGCTCTCTGTGCAATCTGGCCAACAGCATTCCAATTGATCGTTGGTAGCGGCGGATCAGGGTCAGCTGTTACACATACGTCGGCTTCAGTCCCGTCCTTACACTTCTCGTGCCCCTCAGAATCTCTATTCGACAGAGGATTGTTTTGAACGTACGAGTAGAGATTGAGGCTCTGAGGGTCTTCGAAGTCAGCATATGGAACTGGGTCCGGATCGCTGCTCCAATCTGGGGTCAAGAAACGGCCCATCGAACTTGCCATGTACCTGGCCCCGAAGTAGTCGAGTCCTGATTCTGTGTCTCTTTCTTTGCCGGTGAACTTGTAGGCAAATGCACAAGCGTAGATGAAGCATCCTGTGTCATACGTATAGGGATTACGGTTTCTTCTGTTGATTGGCTTCAGCAATCTCAGCAACTGATTCGAGTTTGAAGACAAAATCTCGCTTAACCACGAAGCCCCCCTCGGAACCTCTCGTCGTACGACCGGTCAGTATTGCATAGATCACAGCGGTCGATTGCCTGCGTTCTGCAAGGAACCGGTAAAAGTGAGCTACGTCATCATTTTTGAGCGCTGAATCATCTGCGATAAGAGACAATGCTTGTTTCGGGCAAGCTCTGTCCGATATTGAAGTTCCGTGCCTGTATGTCTTCACCCTCACCCTAACGGTCACCGAACTGTCGAGATAGTGTTCTGGCTGGGAAAGTATCTGACACAGGGAGACGGAAGCCGCCGGTTCCTTTGCTTGCATTGGCGCAGCCAAACACTGTGACAAGAAGACAAAGACAGAAGTGATTGCGAGAATGAAAAGATTTCGAATCATGGGCAGGAACCTCCGTAAACGTCGTAACAGGCGTTCGAGTATGCGTCTCTAGTAATGTTGGTTGTTCGCTGCTGGGGGCTGATGCCAGGAAACCACGCTGGATGTTCGTCCGTTTCGTTGCGTACTCCCAACCCCTTGTCTACGGCAGACTCGGCTTGATACGCGTGATACTCCGTGCCATAGAACTGCCAAAATGTCTGCGGCATGCCTTGCTTGCGTTGATCCACACCATGCGTACCTTCATGGGCCACGGTCTCACCCTTGCCGGCTTGCTGCATGTTGCTGAGGGCATCCTTACCAAAGCTGATGGTCGTGATCCCGTTTTTCGTTGAAGTAGAACCGAGCGCTCCGGGGTCCTTTTGATTGAAGTCAATCTGTACCCCGTTCTTCTTGCCTTCATCGCCATAGAATGCAAGTGCCTTATCCAGCATCGCCTCCCCCGAGGTACCAGCCTTAAGATTTGCGTCCGCGGCTCTGATGGCGGCTAAGGCGTCTCGAATCGCACCGCATTGTTCTTTAGTTCCAGCGCATTCGTAATGACCGTCTTTATCAACTCTTGAGAGGGGATTATTGCCAACATATGCATACAGGTTAAGGGTCTGAGGGTTGTCGAGTTTTGCGTAAGGGACCGGCTCGGCTTTCGCCGCCCAGTCCGGACTCATGAAGCGAAGTACCTGGCCCCGAAGTAGTCAAGCCCCGATTCGGCGTCTCTTTCTTTGCCGGTAGAAAGTGATGGGTTTAAGGCGCACGATTGCATATAACTTGGAGTGCAGTCGTAGATAAACCCTGTCTGCATCGTGACCGCGTTGTACCGCTATTGGTTCGTATCCGGGGTAGGCGAGTGCTTTTCTTCACTTGGTCGCGTGAAGCGGCACATATTTTCCGGCTATGAAGTGATATATGGCATCACTCATCGAAGTTGCTGTTAGCCGGACGATAGTTATCTTGGGATAGCCCGATGAATCGACTTTCCCAATTTCTAGCCGATCCGCTGTTGCTTTCAGCAGAACTGAAGGCCCTGCTCCCGAACGGCCATTTTTTGCCAACCAAAAAGTCGTTACGTGAGCACCTACTAGAGGACCGTTGCCGACCAACAGATACATCTTCTCAGTCGGCCTAGCCGTTGACACAAGGCTGGCTGAAAACCATTCCTGTGGAATCACCTTACCCTGCACTCCTTGATTCTCCACTGCCTCTTTCACGTCTTTGTCCATAGAGAGGAGTTTCAGCATCTCAGGGGGAACGGGTACGGGCTTGGTAACGGCAGAGGATTCTGCATCGAAGATTCGCTGCTCCTCTTTCGCTTGCCCGTAAGAAGCGGCACCTGCTACAGCCAGCATGATAAGGACGATTAGAGGTCGAAGGACTGTCATTGGCACTCCGGTGCAGATTGCATCGATTGATTGTAGGCGGCTTGAGCAGCAGCCATGCTCTTCCCACCTTGTCCGTAGTTATTACCGGGGAGACTGGCCCATTCGTTGGCACCCCGAGAGATTGCTGTTGAGAGGTCTCCATTCATTGCAGGCGTGATCATGTGTCGCTGGTCCATCAGAGTGTTTGCCGCCGAATCCTGACCAGCCGGAGAGAAGTCGGTGAAGCCATTTCCAGCTGCTGTCCTAGCCATGATCTGATATCGACCGAAGGCTGTAGTTGGGATGTAAGAACCGTCGCTTCGCGGAAGGTGAACCATGACATTGGGATGGCCCTGAAGGGCTTCAGGATTAGCGATCCAATCGGCACTTGAGTTGCCCCCTACCAAGCCAGCAAGATAGCTCGGTGCCGAGGTTATCGTTCCTCCGCCCGCGAAGCTTCCGTAACCGCCATTGGGCAAGCTGTCGGTCCCCTCAGTTTGGGCGATCATTCCACGCATGGCGGCCTGCATACAGCCTCTCCCGACGGGAGCGATATTCACATTGCCGTTATTCCCGACGGAGACTTGCCTGCTTCCGACCCACCCATCTCGCCAGGTTCCACCATTGTCACCACATTCGCCAGAATTGCTCTTGTGATCGATGGATTCAACACCATCATTATTGTCGTTCATGTAGACGCAATCGAGACCGGAGGGGTCAGTGTTGATGAGAGGATTATTCCGAGCATAGGCGTAGAGATTGAAGCTCTGTGGATCTGGAAGATTGGCGAATGTAAGCCCGGACGGGTCCGGCGACATGAAGCGGCCCATCGTAGAGGCGTAATACCTCGCTCCCATCAAGTCTAAGCCGCTCTCGGTATCTCTTTCTTTGCCGGTGAACTTGTATCGGTTGAAATTGGGATTGTTATCCAGCTCTTGTCCAAACGGGGCAAAGGCTCCTTGCCAGACCAGCGTTCCCGCATCCGAGAATTCGAGTGAAGCAGTATTCAGATGATCCGTGATGGTGTACGTGGTTGTGGGAACCATTGGTCCCTGAATTGTCATCGTGTCAACGGTCACCGAAGCGCCAGTCTCTCCCGAATCGGGATAGTAAAGCGTTGGCAGAGTGGTGGAGTTGGCCATGATCGTTGTGCCATTGGCATGACGAACCTTCAGGCCGGAAATCCATAGATCCCAGTGTCCTGCCTGAAGCAGAGAACCTTGGACTGACGAAATCTGGAAAGGGCATCCTACATAACTGGAGAGATCAACGACACGAGTAGTCCATGTGTTCTGGGCAGGACTATGGTCAAATCTAAAGCCGTTCGTATCGGTCAGCGAGTAGGTTCCTCCACACTGCCAGAAGGCCATGCTTTTAAAACCGCCATCGACGTTATTGGAATACTGTTGCCATTCCAAGGTATCGCCAGCTTGAATCACGTAGTTGCCGATGCCATTCGGATAGTAGCCGAGTTGATACTGAAAAGCACTCAGCCGCTGGTATCCAAGGCTCGTAGAGTTACCCTGAAAATGGAATCCTGTAGTGGATGTTGTGTTGCCAAGAGCAATCCTCGCGATACGCTTTCCATTGGCGATGATGTAATCCGTCCAGGCTCCACTTTGATCATGCTCGGCGAGTACCTGGCCGTTGAGATACGCATATTCTCTCCAACTGCTTGCTGCTGTGTTTGATCCGGTAAATTGATCGGCCCGCACCCGCTGTCCTTCTGGATCGTAGGCGTACACAGCCGTCTTGTAATAGGTATTGGCGCTACCCGGTTGTCCATCGATTTCGGCGATACGGGAATCACCATCCCAACGATATTGCCGCGCGTTGAGATTGGTGTTGCTGCCATCGCAGAGGACATTTCCAGACAGGTCGTAGAACGATGACCCGCCCCCGGCAGGAATACAGTCAAACGTTCCTGCCAGCAATCGGTTGTTGGTATCGTAGGGCCATGTCGACGTGTCATAGCTCGCATTCGGGAACGGACGAGCGTTGACTGTGCCTACTTGGTTTGCGGCTGGTGCATATCCCCGGTCTGAGACCATATTGCCGAACGAATCGTAGCTATAGTTCATGTGGCGGACAGAATTCGCGAAATTCGGTGCATCCCATGATATAAGCCGATTCAGGGAGTCATACTGCATCGCCTGCGAATAAGGTGCATTTGGGAGGTTATCGGTAATCTGCCAGATATTGCCGTTGTTGTTCGATTCTGCCCCGCAACTGCCGCCACCCGTTTGAGTAAAAGCATAGGACCGGTCCAGATAGTTCGTGCCGGAACGCGAAACCTGTAAACGGCATGTTAGAAGCCGAGAGTTCTCTGATCGTGTCTCGACGACACCATTTCCATACGTTGTCATTGCTGGAGATCCATCGGGGTAGTATTGGAGCCCGACATATTGCGTCCCAAGTGCAGCTGACGTTCCTGCGTAGACACCACTCAAGCGCCCTGCGGAATCGTAAACGTTGGTAACTGCCGTTCCGTCCGGATACCCGATTCCAGTCATATTTCCGGCGAGATCATATGCCGCCAATGTCTTTACGTTGTATGAGCAATCGGACGGTAGACAGTCAGCCTTATAGGTCAATCTCCCCATGACGTCATACGCATAATTCGAAGCAACGTTTACCCCATTACTTGTATGCGAAAGACGCCCAATGGCATTTGTCGATATCGGCGCAGGAAGTGTGTTTCCTCCCTCGTCCTTGCCATCATAGGCGTACCACTGATTTGCTTGTCCATTCGAATACGTCTTGTGAAGCAGACGATTCAGCGCATCGTAGCTATAAGAGATCGTGACGCCACGCGCATCCGTCTTAGTCTTCACATTGCTGTGATTATCATAGGTATAGGCGATTGATCCCGTTTCAGGATTCTGTGCAGTGAGCAAGCGTCCGAGCGAGTCATACGTGAAGTGGCGAGTCCTCGCAGTTTCGCCCGAGGCACCGGCCTGGTTGACGTCCGTCAGATCGCCAAATGCGTTCATGATGTATATGGTCTTGGCACCGTTTGCATCGACTACGCCAACCAGATGACCGAGCGCATCCGTAATCTGTGTCGTTGTATGGCCGGCCTCATCCGTAATCGTCACCGAATCGTTGATAGCGTCGATGGACCGGTTGTTGTATGTCCACGTCCTGGTGGTCCCGTCGGGATTTGTCACAAGGATGGGGCGTCCCAGCGCGTCGTATCCATCGTTCGCGCTAAGATTCGAGCTACCGTAGTACGTTGTGCCATCGCTCCCTGATCCGCAGTGCGGGTTCGTCACGCTGCGTACGCGATCCATCAGGTCGTAGCTGATCTCGACTGAGATGTCGTTTCCGCCTGCACATCCTCCCTGCGTCACCGTCCGAATCTTGCGACCGAGTCCGTCATAGAACGTCTTGGTGACAACGTTCGTGGAGTTGTTCTGCTTAACCGTTTCGTCTACTTCATTGGCAGAGGGATAGTCATAGGTCGTTACGCCTCCGTCGGGCCGGTAGATGTGGTTGAGACGTCCATCACCATAGTAGTCATAGGTGATCGTTTGGTTGCTGGCATCTTTTGAAGTCAGAAGTCGCAACGATGCAGAATCATAGGTTGCTGTGGTCGCATGCGAAAGGGAGTCTGTAATCGTGGTTGGAACTGCTCCCTGATACGTTGAAGAATAGTCGTATGACGTAGTTGTATCTGGAGTACCGGAGTCGTGTGGCAACGTGACGCTCTTCAGCATTCCAAATGCCGTGTTGTCGTATGACGTTTCCAGGTCAGCGTTGGCAGTGTCCAGATGATGCTTGGCAGAAGTGGGGTTCCCCTGTGTCGTATTGTTGTAGCCCCATACAGTTGAGCGAGTTTGAGTTGTAGCGTTATCCGTGGCAGTCGTGGTGTACGGGAGATTCAATAGGTTGGAAGCCAGATACCCAGCAGCACTTGGCCCAGAAAACGCTACGAAAAATTCATCGTTTGAGGCAAGTGCGGAACCGGGACTCGAAGCTCCATACGCGTACTCCGTTTGAGATGTCTTTTTTCCAAACGGA
Source organism: Terriglobus sp. RCC_193 (assembly GCF_041355105.1). NCBI lineage: Bacteria > Pseudomonadati > Acidobacteriota > Terriglobia > Terriglobales > Acidobacteriaceae > Terriglobus > Terriglobus sp. RCC_193. The sequence goes on from NZ_JBFUPK010000001.1 coordinate 1,316,943, forward strand.
ACGGTCGGTGTTTCACCGCCCAAAGCGTGAACGGTAAATCCTGAGTCGTAGGAGTACGTTGTTTTCTTACTGGCCCCACTAGCCCATGCAGTGGTTTCCGAGATAGGCAACGCCGCGAGGCTCAGCTTATCTTGGGCTAACGCAGAGGTATTCGCGATCGAAGACGGAAACCACTGATAGCTGGTGCTCCGAGACTTTAACAAGTTGTGGTTACTGTCGAACCATCTCGTATGAGCAGGGTAATAGCTGCACGCTTGCCCTTGTACAGAAGTATCGAATGTGAAATCGGTAATATTTCCGTACGGGTCTTTGTAGCCCGTGTCGGCATACCCGGATTGAGAACCAGAATCTGGCTCTCTTGCTCCATATTGCCAGAGCGCAGCGGTAGCGGACGCGGACTCATGCACCTCTCGGTATCCCACGGAGGTCATTTCACTGCCACCAACCGGGAACACACCGCAGATCGTCGTGCTCTGTCCCCAGGCATATCGGATATAGCCGCCCGTGGGAAGGGTTAGCTTGGTGAGTTCTCCATAGTTGTACGGAGCGGTTGCCGCGTTGGTGTAGTCAAACTCATATTTCTGTGCGTCTGAAGTCGGAAGTACCGCCCGGACAATCTGAATCCCGCTACTCACATATTCATTCTGGTTACCAATACCATTGTTCTGATCCGGGTATCCGGCCCCATTGAACAGATAGGTCCGGTAGTTAACGGTTCCCCAGCAGAGATATATGGGAGAAGAGACTCCTGGCGGTGTGACTTGTTGTTCAGTAGGAGTTCCACTATTGCAGTGTCCCTCTGGAGTGATGGAGGTGAGGCTTGGAATAGGAATACCTCGGCTATCCGTTCCGGCAGACCAATGGATCTGATTGCCATTGGGATCGGTGACAGTCTGAAGAGAGGTCCCATTGCCATTGCATCCAAAGGCATAAGCGATTCCATCTGAATCACGTAACGTGCACATGGCGGTATCGTAAACCAAGCCTGAGCCATCGACTGAGCGCCACTGTGTACCGGTCGTATTTAGCATTCGATGACCGCCGCCGCTTGGGTCGGTGACCATCCAATACTGTGCAACGACGGAGTTATCCGTGCGGCTGCGCTGATACTCAAGGGATACCGCGTAGTTCACTGAAGAGGTGAAGTAGATGCCAAGTTGCTGGCCATATACTCCACCCCCTGTCTGTGTCCAGTTTGCAGTGCAGAGCTGATAGGGACTGTACTGTGGACATTGAGGGTATTCAGCCATACATGGCTCGATTCCTGGATGCCCTACGTCGTCGCTACAGTCAAAATTCAGTTGATATGTTGGAGGCGTATAACCGAGCCAAAAATCGAGCTTGAGCTTGCCTAACTGCGGCTGGGACCACAGAGGGATATGCACATTCAAAGAGCCGTTTGTTTGACTCACTGACTCAATCGAAGACCCCTGCATTGGCACAAATGGCCGGGTATCAGGAAATTGAGGGCCGTTCTGAGCGTACGTTTTGAACGTAACAAGCAGAAAGAGACATAGAAGAACAAGGCGCAGCTTAAGCATCGTGCAAATCCTACAAAGGAAGTGACACGCAACAGTCACAGGCATTCGTCAAAATGCCATACCTATCCGGCATCCGTTTTGCTGCTTTCCGCTTTCGCGGCAAACCAAGGAGTTCGGTCAATTTACGACAGCGCAGGACGCAAGGCAAGGAATTTCAAGAACTCATCCGCAATTTTGTATCGATTCGGCACCGATAGAGACTTGCGTCCTGAGTCGCGAAGCCTGTGTGGTTTTCTGCCAATGTCACGTGATGAGTGGTGGACACCCCTCAGCACACAGGCAAAGACGGGACTCCCGCAAATACATACTGTCCGGTTACCAGACGGTGAATGCGTAGAAGTAAGTGAAGAGATGATCGAATAGGAAATCGACTGGAGTTAGGTGTTTAGTCCCGGTATTTGCTGGTGCATATTTTTCTGAGGGTGAGAAGGAGGCACTATGGGACAGGTATTACACCGGAGCGCCACAACGACAGCTACGGGATTAAATCACCAGCGTGAAGCAGTTGTTAGAGGTCCCTCTAAAGGCTTCGTTCAGCATAGATTTCTCTCGCTTCGAGACTAGAGGGAGGAGCTATGCTCCTCGCCTGTCTTCAGCCGCGTACCGCGTCTTCCGCCACCCACCACAGCGGCCTTCCATGAGAAGGCCCCGCTGTGTCAAGAGCGATTTACGTGACCCGAGGGCTTTCGAGACATGACGGGATACGCCGATGGACCTCGTTCATCGGCGTATCCCGCTGTTTTGAATATCACTTTGCCTGTTCGCCCACGTCGATACGATTTCCGTCCGGATCTGCGAACACAAATGCGCGCTGTCCATACTCTTTATCTGCAAGCGCCTTAATAATCCGCACTCCTGCGGATTCGCATGCTTGATAGAGAGACGTGGCATCGTCCACGAACATGTGCGCCACATTAGTGATGGACGCCTGATGATCGCGCTTCTGGCTTAGGTGCAATTCCGCTCCGTCTTTCTTTAGCACCATGAAACCGACGGGGCTGCCGTTCTCGAAGACCTTCCGAAACCCAAGCACCTTCGAGTAAAACTCGTATGAAACTTGGATGTCACGCACGCTTATTCCTGGGGCCATACGACCGAAAACGATTTCGTTGACCGGCTTTTTATCCATAGCGGTGTCCTTTAAGGAGCCGAAAGCGGCGGTGCGCGCATGCTCAGAATAGGAGCGGTGTCCCACAGCAGAATACTATGTACCGCCCACCCAAAAGCCCTTGTCAGAAGCTGCGCTGTAGACCTCCTTTACTTGAAGAAGCACGCCAAGTCTCTGTCGCCACCCTTCCATCCGCACTCTGTGATGGGCGTATGTATGCCCGGTGCAAGCTGGGTGTTACTCGATTCAGCCGGTGCTGCCACCTGTTCCGCGGCCTCGCTCGCCACCACTATGTGTATGGGAGTCGCCAAACCCGCAAGACGCAGTCACCGAACCCGGCGTTAAAAACTTCGATCTATGCGGCTAGCTTGGCCGCTGTAGTTGTCTGGTGCAATGGCTGGTATACCTCGCCGGTGACCCAGAGGTGATGTAGAACCACCGCCAGCTTCCGTGCAACACCAACAAGGGCTCGCTTCTTGCCGAGCGCAGCTCCGCGCGAGGCGAGCGTCAGGCCCCAGCGTCTCAGATCACTGTCGACACCGAAGGGACCGAGGATATGATGAGCGCTTTCAATGAGCAGCGATCTTAGATAGGGATCTCCTTGCTTCGTGATGTGAAGCTGAGGCTGGCAAGTTCCAGAGTTACGGCGTGCCGGCTGCAGTCCGATGTAGCATCCGGCATCGCGGCTCTTCTCGAACCGGTGAGGGTCTTCGAGAGTGAGGATGTAGGTCAGTGCTACGAGAGGCCCTACGCCATGGACCTGGGTCAAGAGCGCAACTTCGGGGTAAGACGTTTTACCGAGTTCAATGATCTTGCGGTTGTACTCGCGAATCTGGATCGTAAGCGCCTTGATGCTTGCGAGCACAGGCTCCATGGAAACGCGCAGCGCTGGGCTGAGGTCCATGCTGACATCAGACTTGATGATCCGGCTACTTGAGCCTTGCAGCCGCTCCCCGTTCGTCTTCACAAGACCGCGTGCCATGTTGATCAGAGTGGCTCTCGATCGAACGAGACCGGCACGTGCTCGTATCAGAGACAAGTCCGCCTGAGCCTGTGCGCTGCGATGAGTCACTGGAGATAAGAGCTTCGGATCAACTCTTGCCAGGCGTGCCAACGTCCGTGCGTCTAAACGGTCGTCCTTCTGCCTGCTCTGAGCAATCAGACGCACGTGCCGTGCGTTGGCAACGATGACTTCGTGACCAATGCCACTCAGCAGGCGGCTCACCCAAGGCGAATGTGTCCCCGTCTCAAGTGCGATACGGCCTATAGCCATGGCTCCGAAACAGTCCGAAAGCGCCTTCGGTGTGGTCCGCACCTTCTGTTCGCTGATGACCGTGCCCTCTGCGTCCAGCACACAGTACGCGCTGGACTTGTCACCCAAATCCAATCCGATCGTGAACGTCTTCTTGGGAACCTCTGGAATGCGTGTCTTCATCGGTGTACTCCTTCCTTCCTGAATACGGCTCTGGGAAAACCGTAATCCAAGTCGGCCCCGATCCGGCCTTCTCATCCCATCTGTTCCTGCCGCAACGCGACCCTGGAAATCCTGTGCGCTGACGCGCACAAATGCGGAAGCCAAGCCTCGCTAAGGGGCGCTGCCCCGATCGCGCGGCGCAAGGGGTTTCCCGCAGTCTTCCGCGCTGCGCTTGTGCAGACCTTCGCTCCGCTCGTCCTTTCCGTTGCGCTTCGCTGCTCTCCAAGGATGGGAGATACCCCTCCCCTTGCACCTTGCTACCCCCGCCTTCGCCAGGTGGCGTTCGGCATGTACATGCCGCGTTTCAACGCGGACGTGCAAAAGCCAAACCCCAAGGAGAAGACACCATGAGCAGCAACGCCAACGTCACCGCCATCGATAGCAAGAAGCCCCTCTCCAAACAGGAACTCATCACCGCCAACATCAAGCTCCTGATTGAGCAGTTGGAAGCGGGACAGTCCGACGCCCTTACCCACTACCTCACGGCTATGAGCCGCTTTCACCAGTACAGCTTTGGGAATGTGCTGGAGATCGCCCGGCAGATGCCCACCGCCACGCGCGTCGCTGGTTTCTGGACGTGGAAGAACATGGGGCGCAGCGTGAATGCAGGAGCCAAAGGCATCCGCATTCTTGCTCCCATCGTCGGCGTTCGCCGCAAGAAGAAGGAAGAAGCCGAGAAGGACATCACGAAGCAGAACGAGCGTGTGTTACTTGGCTTCCGCAATGCCTACGTGTTCGACGTCTCGCAGACCAACGGCGTGGACCTGCCCAACCTGCACGAAGTCAGCGGCGATCCCGGCGACGGTATCGAACGTCTGGCCGGGTTCCTCAAAGACAAAGGCATTCAGCTTGTCTATAACCCCAACATCGCCCCCGCCCTCGGCATGAGCTACGGCGGACGCATCGCCATCTTGCCGGGACAGTCGAAGGCCGAAACCTTCGCCACGCTCGTACATGAAACGGCGCACGAGATGCTGCACAAGGCCGAGCGGCGCACCGCAACCACCAAGACCATGCGGGAATTAGAAGCCGAAGCCGTGGCCTTCGTGGTGGGCAAAGCCGTTGGACTGAAAAACGAAAACACATCCGCCGATTACATCCAGCTTTATCAGGGCAATGCTTCCTTGCTGGCCGAGAGCTTGGAAGTCATCCAGCACACCGCCAGCGTGATTCTTGCCGCGTTGGAGCCATCCATCGAGACCGAAGACGGCGTACTCGCCACCGACGCTCAACCGGAAGGGGTGGCGGCATGAAAACCGTCCTTGCCATCTTGCAGAAGGCCGGAGGCTGGCGGCCCAGCCTCTACCTCAAGATCGAGAACCCGCCCTACATGAAGCTTGTCATCGAGGCGACCGATGAATCCGGCCCGTGTGGTCTCCCCGCCCTCTCTGTTGCCCACCACGGGGAGAAGAACGGCGATCTCATGCGCGACCCGGAGATGTGTTTCGAGTTGGGCTTCGCGGGTGATGCACACCTGAACCCGTTCTATTGGCGGAACGATTACGTGGGCATCGAGCAGTGGAGCCGCTTCATCCGGGATGGCAACTACTGCTATCAACCGCAACTACACGAACAGCACGAGAACTTCGCCAAGCTGTGGGACAAGAACCTCCAACGGCAGGGCTTTGCTGAAGCCTTTGAGCGGCAGCGACCGCAACGCTCCTAACCCAAGTTTCTCCGCCTACGGAGCGGATACAGGGCAGCGTGTGCGCTCCACAACCGCAACCATCCACAGCCCACAAGGAGGGCACCATGCAGGACAGCAGCGCATTCCAGTACATCGCTATCGACCAGATACATGAGTCCACCACCAACCCGCGCCAGACTTTCGAGCAAAGCAAGCTGGAAGAGCTTGCCGAGTCCATCCGGCAGCACGGTCTCATTCAACCCATCACCATTCGGCCCAATGCCAGCGGATTCGAAATCGTTGCCGGGGCAAGACGTTTCCGAGCCGCACAGCTTGCCGAACTGTTCTCTCTCCCCGCCCGTATCGTTGATCTTGACGATGCCGCCGCGATGGAGTGGCAATTGGTCGAAAACTCGCAGCGCGTGGACGTTCACCCGTATGAGGAGGCGCAGGGCTTTCAGCGCCTCTTAGACCTCCCCGGCAATGATGTCGCCGCGCTTGTCGCCAAGTCCGGCAAGAGCGCAAGCCATATCTACGCCCGTCTGTCCCTGTTGCAACTCATCCCCGATGTCGCCCAGGCATTCGTCGAGGAGCGCATCACCGCCAGTCATGCCAATTTGATTGCGCGGCTACCCCAAGAGCATCAAGCCGACGCCTTCGAGAACTGCTGGCGTAAGGACTGGCAGGACAAGGAAGCGCATCTGCTTCCCGCGAAACATCTCAGCGCATGGATACAGGCTAACCTCTACCTGAACCTTGCCGAGGCGCCATTTGACCGCGAAGATACGACCCTCAAACCAGAGGCAGGAGCCTGTGTCACCTGCCCTCGTCGCAGCGGTTTCAATACCAGCCTGTTTGCCGACGTGCAGGGCGACCAGTGCCTTGACGCGCCCTGCTTCCAAGCCAAAGTGACGGCGCATATCGAGCGCGAGATTGCCGCGCGGCCCGAGCTTGTCACCATCGAAACCGCATGGAGAGCACCGAAGGAGCAACATCCCGGAGCTTTGCAAAAACACCAATACCGCGAACTCGACGTCCCCGACAACCCCGACGCCGAGCCCCCATGCAGTCACACCAAATCCGCAATTATCGTGTTCGGCAAACATGCCGGACACACTCTGACTGTCTGCGTTGATCCTGATTGCCCGGTGCACAACCCGCGCGAAGCTGCGCGAGTTGCCAGCGACCCGCCGCCGGTCATGGCTCCCGCTGTGGCAGAGGAGACAGAGGAGGAAGCAGCGCAGCGCGAAGCCGAGTATGCGCAACGTATGGCCGAGTACAGGGCCGAACAGGAGCGCAAAGAGGAGGAGCGCGAGGCCGAGTTCGAACGCCAGCAGAAGGAGTATGAAGCCGAGCAAGCCCGCCGCGAAAAACAGCGCAAGGCACGGCGTGCCACTTTCGAACGCATCATCGCAGAAGCCCCTGCGTCATTCAGCTTGGCACAGATGCGCCTCTTCCTACGGCTGCTTATCCATCTGGACTACAGCTTTCTGGAGGAGGTTGCGACTCACTATGCCAACGGTGATGAAAACATGCAACAGTCGGACGATGAAATCGTGCTGGCCGCATTGGAAAGCACCGCAGACGAAAAGCTAACCGGCCTCGCCCTGCGCCTCGTCCTTTCGGATCACGTTGGCATTCCCCACGAAAGCCAGCCCGATTTGCTCGCCGAAGCCGAGCAGGTCTTCGCCCCGAAGAAGCCCAAAGCGATCAAGGCGAAGGCTCACTCTTCCGGCAAGCCCAAGCCCACCGCAGTCAAAGCTTCGGGAAAGAAGGAGACCGCAAAAAAGAAAGCTGCCTAATTGTTCGTCTTCGGCCCCGGATTCGTCCGGGGCCACTTTGTCTGCATTAGCAAAAATGCGCTGGGAGACACCCCTTCGGTTTCTCCCAGACCCTCATCCGGCTATCTCTTTATTTATATTGATGTTTATGGAGATCTCGAAATTTGGTCGATTTCTGGAGCAGCAGTGTTCAGAGTACCTACCTCTTGATTGCATGCCGAGGCGCACTTTCCGGCTGCGAACTGTTACAACCAGCCGATACCGGTAAGCCAGGCTATCTGAATCAGATCTCGGGTTTATTACACCTTGATATCCGAGGTCGGATGTTCAAAAAGCAAAGCGTGCCCCAAGCTCGATACGTCGGGCTGTCTCTGCCGATAGTGGTTGAGAGAACGTCGATGACGAGACCACCGTTCCAACTGCAGTGACATTTGTGTGATTTAGTACATTGGCACTCCGTGCATTGAATGTAAGCGTACGTGGATGTTCCTTATCTTTCGGATTGAGCCTGAAAACGCGGGTCAGATTCATATCGAGATGCACCCTGGCAGGCATCGTCCCCAAATTGCGAGAGACATCCCCGTTGACTGCGTTCGTGGTGAGAAGGCCGAAGCGGGTGGAGTAGACGCCTGATCCGGGAGCTGAAGCATAGGAAGGACGGTCATTGAAGTTGCCATCGCCGTTCGCGTCTGTGCCGGTGGTGATGTTGTAGGGCTGACCGCTCAAAGCATCGAGTATCGCCGATAAATCTAATTTGTAGGGCAGATGAAGGCTTCCTGATGCATAAATCGAGTTCAGGCTTGTTCCATCCGACCTCGATGATTCTCCCGTTTCGCTGTAGCTCGATTGGGGAATGGAAATCGAATTACTCGTATTGGTTTTCAGGTTTACGTGAACGTAATACGCGGAGATACCGAAGAGTTTCCCGTTGTTATGGTCTACGCCAGCAACGAAGATTGTGCCTGAAAGATGACCTGAGTTTTGATATTGCAGAATATTTTCATTTGGTGCGATGGGACGGGGTGCGAGAAGAGCGGTGGTTGGATCTGGGGGTGTACCGATGCTGCTACCAACAAGAGGAGCATTGATGTTCTTGATGCGAAGACTTCCCCAGTTGTTTGCCCAAAAAAGAGTGGTTGCTGCGTGCCAACCGTGAGGAAAAGTGTGCTCAACACTGACATGGGTCTGGAGAGAAGAAAATTGATTAAGGGCTCGGGGGAACTGCTTTACCGTGCTGACTTGAATCGACCCGGAAACGGGCGTCAGAGGACTGGCGAAACTTGGAGAGTAAATAGTGAGTGATTGTTGACGGGCCCCATTGAGCCGATAGACTTCCGTTGCGGCACTTTGAACGTTAGGGTCATGAAAGATTCCAGCCCTCAAGTGAACGACCCAAGTTGATTTCTTGTCCGGTGACCACGCAATGCCCAGGCGGGGCGAGAAATTGGCGAAGCTGCCGGGAGTCGTCTGAAGCTGATAGCGCAATCCGGTTGATAAGGATAAACGGGATGCGAGCTTGATGGCATCCTGCGCATACAGCGAGAGCCGCCATTGCGTAAGAGGCACTAATGGAGTGCCACTTGTGAGCTGATATGTTGTTGGAGATCCTCAGCGAGATTTAATAGGGCACGACGGTACTGCTCTATTGGACTGATGGTTGTCGTTTGACCGGTTGGATTGCCACCTGAGTCAAGCATCGGCGCGCTACCACCACCGAATATGTAAACGCCATTGAACGTATCCGGATCATAATCGTGTACAAAAATACCAAGCGACTGAGCGCCGATTTTAAACGAGTGCGTTCCACGAGTAAGCATCACATCGTCGTCTATTTCAAGGTCTCGCTCTCGATTGTTCAAATTCTGGCTGGTGGATCCCCCTCCGGAAAAGTAACCAAGAACCTGTAGCGATGGGTCCAATGAATTCGGCGTTTGCGTTGTGCGCTTCCAGGTATAGCCAATTCGAGTCTCATGCAGAAGATTGGGACTCAATGTCAGCACATTGCTCAGTCGCAAATTGTATTCGCTTACGCTGCTTGAATAGCCAGCCTCTGCAAGTGTGAGGCCACCAACACCCTGATTGCCGAGGCTATTGTTATTTGCGGAGAACGAAAGTGTTCCAACGTCATTCGGCGTGATCTGCCAGTCATTGCGAGCGGATGCGATCCAGAGTCTTTGTGGGGCAGCAACAGTCTGTTGTAACGCTATTTGGTTGTTGGCGGTGTCCAGGCCCTTTGCATTGACGACGCTGAATTCGTCGATATCTCGTTTCTCGAGAGCAAGTGCAAAACCACTCTTCTTCCGAACGACGGGACCATTGAGCTCAAAACCGTAGCGACGCTTACCCGCCGGAGTTGCCGTGGTGGAGAATGGATTGGTTGAGTTAAAATTTCCATCGCTATCGGTGAAGAATAATGCTCCATGGAACAAGTCAGCACCGGGTTTTGTAAGTATCTCGACACGTCCTCCGAGATAAGGCGCTCGCTCATATTCAGGTGAAAACATATCCGGATTGATGCGTATCGAAGTGATCGAATTCTTGGGCGGCAGTGCGCTTGCATTCTGAAAGCCATCAACCACAATGGTGGCCGATCCAGGCAAACCGCCCCCGCTGGCCGCGAGGGCCTGTAGCTGCCTCAGAAAATCGTCAGGATCGTCCGCAAGTTGCTGGACTTCCTGAGCCGTCATAGTGCGTGTGCCTACACCATGATCTGCATCCATCGCTGTGGCATCGTCTACAGCCTGTACATCTGTTTGAACTGCCGCAACTGCAAGCTGGACTCGAACGTGCGCATTTCCTCCGACTCGCTCGTCGACTTTAGTGACTCCTTGGGTGAACCCGTCCGCTTCCACAGTGATAGTGGCTGCCGTTATGGGAACACAAGGAAACAAAAAAGCGCCTGAGGTATCTGTAACGGTCTTTTGTCCGTCCGCTGCTTCCACTTGGGCGCCAGAAATCACTGCGCCAGTCGGATCCATGACTGTGCCTTCGATATGGATGCCAGATGTGCAGTGTTGTTGTGCGGGCACCTGGATCGCATACAGCAATGCCGCAGATGCCACTGCGAGTTTCCAATCAATCCTGATGACAACTTTCACACCCGTTCCTCCGTTCTACGAATCGACGCCTTGACCATAGACGCGACGTGGAGGCACTAGAAAAACAATCGGGACGAATGGTGCGTATGGGCTGCTGAATGGTAGTCGCATTACGAAATGCGCTTCTCAGCGTCACATCAGGGGCATAACATTTGAGAGTCGCACATGCTTACGGGCTACATGACGAGATGGCGGGCGAATCATATGAAGAGAGCGGCGTTGCGCGCGGGACAGCACTGCGCCCTATGGACTGTCGTAGTCGTTCTATTCGCACTTCAGAACTACACCTACGATGCTTTGTATGGACATCCGTGGCCAGTATTGCAATACTTTCGCTGGTCGATGGAGGGTTGGTACACGTGGGCTGCAATCTCTCCCCTTGTCTTTTGGCTGGCAGCCAAATATCCCCTCGATGCTAAGCATCCCCGTCGGTTCATCTCTCGACATCTCGTTGCAAGCGTGGCCGTTGCGTTCCTTGCTGTGGCTGTCTTGGCTTTTATCTCACATTACGTAGAACCTGGGGTACAGCCGCTGCGAAAGCGCCTCATGCTGGCGCTTGGCAAAGGCATGGCGCTGAACATCCTTACCTATTGGGCTCTTCTAGGGCTGACACAGGCGTTGCGTTTCTATCGAGAAAACAACGAGAGGCGATTGCGTGAAACACAACTGCAAACACAGTTAGTGCAAACTCAATTGCAGGTCTTACAGATGCAGTTGCATCCGCATTTCCTGTTCAACACCCTTCATGCAATCGGAACCCTCATCCATGAAGACCCTGTATCTGCGGAGCAGATATTGCTCAATCTGGGAGCACTCTTACGAGTATTTCTGGAGCAGGAGTCTTTGCATCAAATATCTCTTCAGCGCGAATTGCATCTGGTGGATTTGTATCTGAGCATTCAACGGATCAGATTCAGGGACCGCTTGACGGTACATACGTTTATTGCCCCTGACACTCTGCAAGGAGCGATCCCAAGCTTGATCCTTCAACCAATTGTTGAGAATGCCATTGTGCATGGCATAGCGAAGAATCCGGGCAGTGATGTGATTGAGATCAGAAGCTCAAGACAGCAGAACTCACTAGTAATCGAGGTCAGTAACTCAAACAGTTTTCTTCGCGATGATGTGCGCCAGGACGGAGTTGGCTGGGGAATCGGATTGTCGAATACTGAGCAAAGATTGGAACAGATTTATAACGGCGCTGCAGCGCTCTCCATTCAGGCGCGTTCTCCTAGCGGAGTGGTTTGTAGAATTGCCCTCCCCTTCACAAGTAGCACCTCCGTACGTTCAACCGAAGAGGAGCTCCTTGCATTATGACGATCAGGGCACTTGTCATCGATGACGAACCACTCGTGCGGAGCAGCATTCTAAAAGTCCTTCGCGACGATAAGGACATTGAGGTGATTCATGAATGTGAGGACGGTATATCAGCACTCGAAGTAATCAATCGTGAAAGCCCGGACTTGATTTTTTTGGATGTCCAAATGCCCGGATTGACCGGTCTGCAAGTTATGGAATCGTTGGAGGGAGCTAAGGTTCCCATCACTGTATTCGTAACAGCGCATAAGGACTACGCGATTGAAGCATTCGAGACCAATGCGGTGGACTACATTCTGAAACCCTTTGGAAAGGATCGGCTGGAGCGAGCCATTGCTCGTGCAAAGATGCGTTTCGCCAGCTCTCTGGACAGCAACTATGCGGTTCAATTGATACAAGCGTTAGCCTCCGTTCAGAAACAACAGCAATACCAAGAGCGGATAGCGGTACCTGTAAATGGACGAATCCTCCTTATCGACACTAAAGACATTGAATGGATCGAAGCGGACAGGAATAGTGTTCGTTTGCACTTGGGAACACTCGTGTATGAGCTTCGCAATACTCTTACCAACATTGAATCCAAACTGAACCCGAAGCAGTTCACGCGGATTCATCGCTCGACGCTCGTGAATGTCTCGAAGATCAGAGAAATACATCCTTGGTTCAACGGATACCACAAAGTGATAATGCGCAGCGGGCAGGAGCTAAGTATGAGCCGACATCAGAGTGAAAGTGCCCGGATGCTTCTTGGGGGACTTAATCAGTGAGTCTCGTTAGCACAGTCAACGGCAATTTCCTGTGCCGCGACGGTCAGATACCGGTCAGAACATCGATGGTTAAACCTTCTTCTGCAACGGAGTTCTTCGGCCATCGTTTTCCCAGGTACCTGTTCTACAGCGCGCTCGGGTTCTGGACACTTTCGATTCTGCTGATCTGGGCTGTATCTACGATCTACTTCGTATAACCTGACCGGGTCAGAGGCGTTAATCGAACACCTTTCTTCGCTCGAACAGGCCAAGCTGCCGAAGTTTATCGTCCCATCTCGAAGTAGCATTCCCTGGCCTTAACTGGGAGTCATGCTCCAGCAAGCAGAACGGGGATCTCCTCACGGAAGACTGTGGCTCGTCCTTTATCCCAGAAGCAATTCTGAGCCACTTTCACTACTGGCACACAGCCTGCTCCTAACCTACGCGCCACCTTTATACGTGGCCCCCAGATGCCAAAACCGCCTTCCATCCTGAATCGCTCATGCGGAGTCGCCTGCCATTGGTAAGAATTGCAGTGCCCTCACCTCGCCCTTCGCGGATGACCTCACGAATGCAGCTAATGTTCACGATGACGGAGCGGTGAATCCTCAGAAACTTCTTTGGGTCGAGAGTGGACGCGAGCTCCTTCATGCTTTCCCGCAGCAGATATTCCTTGTTACCGGTATAGATGGACACGTAGTAATCGGCCGCTTCAATGCACATGATTTGATCGACGTCGAGGAGCAATGTCTTGGCGCCGTCCGGTAATAGCAGACGGTTGCGATATCCGGCGGGTTCGGCCTGTGGTGCTAGATTCGTCAGCAGCGAACGTAGGGTCTCCTCGGAGAAGCCATTGGACTTCAATGCGAGCCGCTCTTTAATACGCTCTAGCCAGATCCTCAGCCGATCCTCTTCGACAGGCTTCGTCAGGTAATCGAGAGCGTGCACCTCAAAAGCTTTCAGTGCATAGCTATCGTGCGCGGTTACAAAGACAGTGAGGGGCATGTTTCGCACGCCAACTTTATGGATCAGATCGAAGCCGCCCTCGCCTGGCATCTGGATATCGAGGAAGACCACATCCACGACATTTGTGTCGAGAAAATGTGCGGCTTCTCTGCTGTTCCTGCACTCACCGCTAACGGCAATCTCCGGATCCATGGAGAGCAGCCTCGCCATACGTGCTCGCGCAAGTGCCTCATCATCGATGATTAGAGACCTGACCGTCACGCCGCCACCGTCTCGAATGGAATGGCGATGCGGACCAGGAAGCCTCCGCGCTCTTCCGGTTTCGCGTGGAAAGAATGACGGTCTGGATAAAAGTGTTGAAGCCGCGTCGCAGTATTACTCAAGCCGATGCCGTGACCTTTGACCTTTTCGACGGTTGAGCCGGAGCCATTGTCCTGAATGCGCAGGTACAGCATGTCATCCTTGCGCTCGACAAACGTTCGGATCATGCCGCCCGTCTCCGATTGGCCAATACCGTGACGGATGGCATTTTCCATCAACGGTTGCAACAGGAAACTGGGCACAAGTGCATTGAGAGCGGATGGATCGATGCGGAACTCGACCCGCAATCGATCCGCAAAACGAACCTGCTCAATGGCGAGGTAGTTTTCGACAACGTCCAGCTCCTGTGCCAAGGAGATCTTCTGCGATGCTGATTGTCTGAGCGTCATCTTCAAGATCGTATTCAGATGCCGCAACATATCGGTGGCCTGTTGTTTATGTCCGCTTTCAACCAGTTCCGTGATGGAGTTCAATGTATTGAAGAGGAAGTGCGGTTCTACCTGAGCCTGTAGCGCATGCAGTTGCGCTGCTGTGAGTGCTCGCTGTAATTCAATCGACTGAAAGGCATTCTGCTGCGCTTGCAGTTGGAGACGTGTTACAGCCGCAACACCGAAGATGAAGCCGTAAACCAACATCTCAAGTCCCCAGCGATTCAGGTCCAAATAGTGATGCCAGGTAAGTCGCTTTTGGATCCACACGGCATGGCTGAAGAGATCGTCCGCTGCCGCCATCCATAGAAGGTGCCCTACGCCAAGAATCGTGGCTGCAACGGTGTGTAGCAACAAAGAGACAGTGTTCATCCGAAGCGATGCAGGCCAACGCTTCCCAATGTGCCATATCGCAAACGCCGTCAAACCCCACCAGCCAGACAGAGTGAATCCATAACGCACCGAACTAAGGTCGGTGACCGAGTGACACTCCGCTGCCGTTGCCAACGCAATCACAACCGTTGCGAAAAGGATGATGTGCCATGCGCGGATGGGAAGCGGCTTGCGAAGCATTGCAACATCGCCCAAGGTATGTGCCGCTGCCGTCTTTACTTCTGGAGTAACGCTGAAATGCTCCATCGATGAGCCTCCGTAAGCGTGTGAGTTCATTGTACGAATTTCCTCAAAATGAGAAGCGAGCGCCCATCTCAATACGTCGCGCAGGCTCCGCTTGATATGGCTTGTCCACGCTTGGAGACGAGATAACCGTTCCTACGCCATTTACATTCGTGTGGTTCAGGATGTTGGCGCTTCGTACATTGAACGTGAACGTCCGCAAATGATCTGTGTCCTTTGGATTCAGTACAAAAGCCCGGCTAAGGTTCATGTCCAGGTGCACCATCGGCGGCATCGTTCCTACATTTCGTGGCACGTTACCGTTCACAGTGTTCGCTGTCATCAGTCCATAGCGAGTGCTATATACCCCCGAGCCGGGTGCCGATGCATAGGATGGCCGGTCGTTGAGAATTCCGTCTCCGTTGCCATCCGTTCCAGTCGTAATGTTGTAGGAACTTCCCGAATATGTGCTGAATTGTCCCGATAGCTCCAGCTTCTCCGGGAGAACGACATTTGCGAATAGAGTCGCTCCATTGATGTTCAACCAGTCGACGCGAGACGATTCGCCCTGTTCACTGTAGGACGATTGAGGGCTCACAATACCGTCGCCGCCATCTGCCTTGAAGATCATGTGCCGATAGCGTGCGTGTATTTGAAACCGCTTGTAGCTATTTTGTTCCAGCGCAATTGCAGCAACGTGCCCTGCAAGGTGGCCGGAGTTTTCAAAGCGCAGAATATCTTCATTACCACCATAGGGCCGTGGTGCATGCAGTGCCGCAGTGGGATCCACTGGAGTGCCAACGCTTGCGGCCACCATCGGCGCATTGATGTTGCGCATGCGAACGGTGTTCCAATCCTCACCCCAGTAGAAGCTGGCACGGGCGAGCCATTGGTGGCCAAAACTATATTCGACGTTGCTGTCGGATGAAACTGTAACTTTCTGTGAGAGCCCTGGCGCAAACTCGTACATGCTGGAAACAGCGATCGAATCTGCGGTTGGCACTAAAGGCGCGGTATAGTTTGGGGAATACACGGTCGTCTGCTGTTGACGAACTCCATTCAGGCGGAAGGCATTCGTCAGAGCGCTTGCCTCGTTAACATCCTGAAAGATGCCCGCACGCGTGTGGAAGACCCACCTCGATCGTTTGTCTGCCGACCAGGCCAAGCTGATCCGAGGCTCAAAATTTGCAAAGCTGCTCGGGGCAGTTTGCATCTGGTAACGAAGACCGCCGGCTATCGTGAGCCGAGGCGAAGCCTGCAGCGTCTCCTCCACATAAAGCGCTTCGTTCCATCTCGTAAATGGAACTACCGGGTTGCCGGTGCTGATTTGATACCGGGTGGGTACGCCTCCCGCCAAACCAAGCAACGTGCGACGATACTGCTCCATTCCATCAATCGTGATTGTCTGGCTTGTAGGCAAATTGTTGCTGTCAAGAACTGGAGCTCCACCTCCACCAAAGAGCCATGCTCCATTGAACGTGTCAGGGGTGTAGTTTTGCGTAAAGGTAGCAAGTGCCTGTACACCCATCTTGAGACTGCTTTTGCCCCTGGTCAGCAGTACATCGTGATCCACTTCAAGGTTGAAGCCATGGTTATTCAGGTTTTGGCTTGTTGCGCCGCCGCCGGTGAAGTAGCCCGATACCTGCAGTGAAGGCGTCGTGGAGTTCGGCGTGTTCTGTGTCCTCCACCAGGTAAGTCCCACCCTCGTCTGATGCAGTTGATTGGGGCCGACCGTCAATGCATTGGCAAAGCGTAGGTCATACTGACTTGTAAAGTTGGAATAGCCTGCTTCGGGCAGCACAAGTGCACTGACTCCCTGATTGCCAAGGCTGTTCACATTCGCCGCAAAGGTTGTGGTTAGTGTGTCGGATTTGCCGAGTTGCCAACCGCTGCGGAGAGATCCCATCCATAGCCTCTGAGGTGTCGCAACTGTCTGCCGGAAAGGTGCAATCGTGTAGTCCGGCTGCAGTATCTGTGCATTTACTACCTTGAATTCGTCAATGTCACGCTTCTCCAGCGCCATGGAGAAATCTCCCTTGTTTGGCACAAGGGTTCCGCTTAACTCAAATCCATAACGACGTTTGCTCGCGGGCGTTGACGTGGGAGCGAACGCCGTCGTCGCATTCCAACTGCCCGAGCTTCCGGTGAAAAAGGTGGCTCCGTGCAACGAGGAAGCTCCCGGCTTCGTAACGATCTCAATCAATCCACGGCCATACGGTGGCCACCGGTACTCCGTGGAAAAGAGGTCAGGATTCACGTGAATCGAGGCGATCGATCCCTTTGGCGGAAGCACGGTCGCGCTCTGGAATCCGTCGACGGTGATCACTGCCGTAGTCGGATTGCCACCTGACTCGGAGGCCAACGCTTGAAGCTGCCGCAGGAAATCATCAGGATCATCCGCTAGCTGTTTGATCAGTTGCGAGTCGAGCACGACCGTGCCTGAGCCCCTGTCCGGATCGAGTGCCACCCGATCGTTCGCTGTCACCTGAACATCCGCCGACACCGAGGCGATGGAGAGCTTTATGTCAAGACGCACCGGTCCGGCCTGCGAGACTGCGCGCCGAACCGTTGCTTCCGCGAAACCCTCTGCCTGAACATGCAGTACGAAAGACTTGGGCTGGCATGGAAGTACATAGTGCCCGGAAGCATCCGTGACCGATTTGTCACCTCCGGCTCCGGTAATGACAGCACCGACAACGCTCGCTCCAGATTGATCACTGACAGTACCGTCCACCCGCACACCATCTGCGCAGGTTTTTTGTGCTGAAGCCGCAGTAGCAAGCAGGATCGCAATTGTTGCAATCGGCAACCTCCACAAAACCCTCATGAGACTCTTGCCTCCAATGAGGCAAGAGTCTTTGAGAACCTCCCAAAGCGCTAGTTGCTTGCAGGAAGAGCGGCGAAACATGCAGGTAACGCAACATGCTGCAGGCTGAGATAGCAGAAGCTAATTGCCAACGCCGCAACTTCCCATTTATCAAGACCATTTACTGGAGGAGTCAGAGGGCCAAAACATGTTCCGAAGCCCCGTTAAATGAGCCCAGTGCGTAAGGCTGCTGCCCAATCCCTTCGCCCTCGACTTTCAGCTACCCTAGCGGCAAGCTCCCAGTCATATACAGTCGAACGCAATGTTGCTGACCAGGTCTTCCCTCGTTTTTCGACGAGAGCATAGCGCGCGTGCGGAGACGCGCTCTGCATCTTGTGGGGAAAGGGCCGATCGTCTTCGTAGGCTGGCAGTCCTACTGATCCAGGGTTCACAACGACTCTTTGATCAGCAAAAGTAAACCTGCGCGGGATGTGCGTGTGCCCACAGAAGATCAACGACGCGTGCGCACCCCTTGTCCGTTCTTCTACTTCCTGTGGTGTCGCTGCTCGGACTGCTCCTTGTTCTACAGTCTCCAAGTAGTATTCGAGATCGCTTCGCGGAGTTCCGTGAACCAATAGAATCTCGCCTTCGATCAGGAGTGTCTCTGGCGTCTTCTCGATCCACCTAAGGTGATGCGGCTGCAGGCAAGACGCAGCATACTGGTCGGACTCCCCCATGGCTCCAACGGGAAGAGTCAAGAGCTGCCGTTCGTGATTTCCCTTAATTGCCGAGATGTTGCAAGACAAAAGGAGATCTGCACATTCGGCAGGAAAGAGCGGACCCGAAAGCGAATCCCCGAGATTGACGATGAGGTCTGGAGCGTGACGCTGTATCTCAGCGAGCACCGCTTCCAAGGCCGCCAAGTTCCCATGGATGTCAGCAATCGCAGCAATCTTCATCGTCCCTCGAAAGAATAGAAATAATAAAAAGAGATCCTGGCACTCGAGAACAAGCCAATTAGCGACTACGATTCTACGGGACTAGTACTCAGAAACGGTCTTGTGAATTGAGAGCGCCGCAGGCGACAAAGGGGCCGCTAATCAAAGGGTGCAAACAATCCATTGTTCCGCTTAACCCTCAACCAGCCACTTCAACCCAGCGTCTGCAAAATCACCTTCCGCAAAGAAATCCGTTCCATTGTTATTCGCAATCACAACCGTCTCACCGCTTCCGCGCACTCGCACCGCCAGCATGCGGAAGCTGCGGTTCGATCCGTCCTCCCAGATCACCGTGCGCTCGCGTCCACCCAACGTCTTCTTCCGGATGCGCCCACCCAGTGCATAGTGTTGCTCCGGCATGCGCGTCGTAAACAGCCTCTCCGTCGATGCCTTACTCAACACCTTGCCTGAATCCACAGCATCCAGAATTCGCATCATTTCCGCGGCAGAAGTATAGAAGCCACCCGCCATTCCTAAGAATCGCGGAATCCCCGAGGGATCGGCAGTGCCATCTGGCTTCCTGCTCTCTGCCATCCCCGGGACATTCAGCGAAGCCCCATAGAATATCCCGCTATGGTTCAGGGTCAATGGCTTCCACAGCGTCTCTGCCGCAAGCTCTTCGTAGGTCTTTCCGGTCGCGTGCTCCAGCGCGGCACGCACCAGCAGCCAATTCGAATGCGAATAGTCCCATTTGCTGCCAGGCTCAAACTGCAGATCGCCACTTGCCCACCTCGTCACCGCCTCATCAGACGTCAACGTGGATTGGATGAGACCGCGGTCTTCACGCAGCGCCGGAATCACCTGGTTCGGGACGCCGCTTTGGTGGCTCATCAAGTGCGCCAGGGTAAGCTTTGCACCATTGTCTTTGCGGAACGCCGGTAGATACGTCGCAATCGGAACATCCAGCGACAGCCTGCCCTCATCTACCTGCTTCAACACGACGATCGAAGCGATCCACTTCGAAATCGATCCACCTTCAAATACCGTATCAACCGTGATTTGCGTCTTCGTCTGGCGGTTTGCCACGCCAAATGCCCTCTGCGTCACAACCTTGGACCCACGACTGAGCAACAGCACGCCTTCAAACTTTACCTTCTCGACATACGACTGCATCATCGCGTCAAACGAATCTTTACCTTGCGCCCGCAAAGCCACAGCCGCCGATGCCAGACAAGCCTCTGCCAAAAACTTCCGTCGTGTTGTCATATCCACCCTTACGTTCAGGTGGCCGCTTTGGTTGCAATATTCCTCGTATGAGTTCTCGCGGCTACCATCGTGCGCGCACTACTCTTCTCAACGAGCAGCGATCACATTCACGATCACCGCTTCCTTACCCGACGGAAGGGGGTCTATGAGGAGCTTGGCTGTAGCAACAGCTCTGCTGCGTCGCCATCCTGCTGTTCATCGAATCTTTCTGTTTCGGGCCCATTACGAAAATCGCCGAATGTATCCTGCGGGACTGCGTCACTGACGATAAACTGACTTCTCGGTACTGATCCGCCGTTGATAAACGACTCTAGCGCTTTGCACTCAACAAGCGTAGGTATGGCCTTAATTTGCTATGTCTGTGTGATGCCTGCGATATCCGCCAGTTTAGTCTTCAACTGAGTTTCAAGGTTGTCCAGGCCCTCGCTATTGTTCAGATACTTCAAGAAACGCAGATGGCGTAGATCAAATGGAATGTCCGATTCGGACTGTGTGATCAAGATGACGTCTCGTCCTAATGTATGGGCAACGCCTATTTCATAAAACACATTGGCGTTTCGGCCACTGCAATCGCACACAACTACCTTGGAACGGTCGATCAGGGAAACAACATCTTGGATGATTGATGCGTTTTCCCATATGTCATCTGCTCGGCGGCATCGGAAACCGACCGCCTCTCCCGCTCTTTTAAGCGCTTCGTAAACCCTATCGAACTTCATATCGAAAGGCATCATGGCAGACATCAGATTCGGATCAATTGTTTCCACCTCAGGCAGAGGGAACACCTTGGGTAGTTGTCTGCGGCGATTGGCCCTCTTGAGAAGAAAGCGATACAGATCAACTCTCTTGACTGCCCAATGCGTGGTTGAAAACTCGAAATCTTTGATATCGAGATCTCTTGCAAACTCCTGTAGAACTCCCTGAGCTACAGGCGGAACATTCGGTTCATAGTTGTACTCAAGCGTTATCTGCCTACCGTCGAGCCTTGCATCGGTGATTATTCCGACCCGTGCTATCTGGGTTCTCTGTCTATCCGTCTCCTCGACAAAAAGAGCTGGAAGCTTAATCAAAGCGTCTAAATCGGCTTTCGAATTTGGCGCAAAGCGCTGTTCGAGCGATTCTTCTGTGTATTGCAAAACCCTGCCGGCTGGCAACGAATCACGACCATCTCCCCACGAACCGTACTTGACGAGAAGATTAAACACATTTCCTCCGGAGAACGCTTGTTTCTCAGGCTAACATCTTGAGAGTTTGAGCCTTGGCGTGTTCGATAGGGAAATTCATGGGTTCCTAGTGGGATCTCTTTCGTCAACGATACGTAAGAGCAGATCTGCAAATTGCACCAAAGAAACTGCTCGATCTGGCGTGTTGATTACTCCACTTCGATGGCTTGAGGGGTTCTTGAAAGTCCCGATTGCTCCAGGAAACAAGTGTTGAATCGCTTGTTGCTCGCTGATGACATCGCTGGAATCGGTCAGAGGCCTAGTTTGCTCCTTGAATGCTTGCCGCATTGGGAACGAGCTCAGAGATTTTCGCCATACGGATCATTATCATTCAGGCGGAGACTACTCTCGATAAACGCCCTTATAGGGAGGAAGCGCGTTTCCTGCGGCTAAGTATCCACCCAAGCGCGATTCCCCATTCAATGAGTGCATCGGCTGTTCTCTAAAACCGAGGATGAACCATCCCTCGCTGCAGTGACGATAAGTGCAGTTCAGCCGGGGTTGATTCGGAAGAGGCTGCTGTCGGCGGCGTTGGCGTACCCACCTGTGGCGTCTTCAGCAAGACGGACGTCGCTGGCGCAACGATCGGCCTAACAGACTCGCCTTCTAGCTTGAAATTCATAGTTACGTCATGGCTCCCATAGGCTGCACTCACAAACTTCTTTTCCGTTTCGACAGTACCGATCGTGACCCAAACGTGATAATCGTGGCCAAGCGGGAGCCCACCGAAAAGATAGTTCCCGTTATCGTCGGCAAGCATCTGCCGCACCTGTGTGGTTCTCTCATCGCGAAGGAAAACGAGAGCCCGGCCAATGCCCGCGCTGTTCTTATCCCGGACATAGCCTTGCACGACACGTTGCGGCACACGATACGGCGCATAGTGGTCAATCCCGCCTCCGCGGACCGTAACTACTGGCTTAAAGGGGGGAGGCGGCCCTAGCGGCATTCCTTGAGCCGCGCAATTGTTGGTCGAAGCCACAAGCAAGACGAGACCGGCAACCTCTAAGCCGCTCTTCAGAAGATTCCGCATCCCCAGTCTGACAACCTTTCCCATCCTGTTCCCTCCATCACACGAGAAGAGAACTTCTCGTCCATAGCGCTGATACAAGAAGAGTCGAAAACAGAATTGGGTGCGGTCACGTTTTGTAACGATTAGTCACTGATGGGTTGGCAGCGATGGGATATCACGAGCGTGATCGAGTCACCATGACAGGCCCGTCTGCAACAACCCGCTCGGGGATATCCACGAGCAGCTATGGCTACATTTACCGGGTAGGCTCTGGTCCGTGTCGGCCGGTACTCTTAGTTGCTGGAGCTTCTGTACCTGACCAATCTTTATAACGATGCGCTCGCACATCCAAGTTCGGTGTATCCCGTGATGACACCGACATTACGCAGGCCACAATCGTATTGGATGTCCTTACGCGATACCCGTCCCCAGCGCGCCGAGATTGCTGAGATTTGTTCCTTATACTTAATCGCTTGTTCGCAGAACTTGTCCTAGAAGCACGTCTCCCGGAGCGACCTGACCGCACGTGATCGCATGGACCGTTCCAACGATGGCGGCGTTCGCGGGGGTGCGGACGCCGCATTGCCTGGCGACATCTACAACGTACCCATTGATGAAGTCGATTTCGGTGACATGCCCACGCTCAATGTCCTGTGACATCGATGGTTTCGCGTCGCCGTATCCTTGGACTATTTGATCAAGCCAGCGGTTATGCGCTTCGCTAGGGACACTGCGACCGCGCCATGCAGGTGGTATCGGATCCACGATCATCCGTTCCGGTTGTGCGCCGTTCGCAAGAGCCACGGACAGGGCCTCATCGTATATCCGGTCAAAGAGTTCGCGGCCGACTGACGAGCTAATGTACTCTCGCATCGGCCTGCCTGTAATCGCACCGATTGTAGTTACGGAGCAGTTCAAAAGGAGCTTTGACCAGATGGAACCTGTCAGATTCGGAGATGTACGCACCTCGATTGCTCGACCGAGCTCTTCACCAACCCTTTCGGTACGCTCGCTTCTGCCACCGGCAAGTTCGCCAATCAACAGATGTCCGGCATTCCTTTGTTCATAGACACCAGGTTCGACCATCGTCGCGCCGAGATTTGAGATGCCGCCAAGTACCTTATTTACGCCGAAGCGATCCGCAAGCATCCGCGCGACCCCACCGTTCTGTATCGGCAACAAAACTCCACTGGGCACGAGCAAGGGCATCAAGACTGGGGCGATATTCAAGGCATCCTGTGCTTTCGTGGCGAGCACGATCAGATGAAATTTACTCCCTTTTCGATAGTTCGTAATCGGGGCAACGTCTACCGCGGCCACCTGTACGTCTCCTCCGATCCCGGAGACGCGCAGCCCTGATTCTCGCAGTGCTTCTGCGGATTCGGCACTACGAGTCGCCAGGCAAACATCGATTCCCCGATCGATTGCACGCGCTGCAATCGTCCCACCCAACGCTCCGATGCCCACGATCAATATCTTCATTTCAACCTCCTTACGGCTCGTCGTAAAGCCCAACTTCTGGAACCGCAATCTTATCGAGCCCACTTGCAACAAATCGATGGTGAGGAATGTGAAGGAACAGCGCAATTGCGCCCGCCACGGCTCATCCTCCCTTGTTGCGGTCTCGGAATGGGATCAGTCGGCCATCCAAAATGCTTGTCGTTCGTTTCACCATGGCTGTGAAGGCAGACACCAATTCCATGTCGAGGCGTGTTCGTTTCCCGGCCATTCGCTCGAGGGCATCATCCCTTCGCATCGGCTCAGCATATGGCCGCACCTCGGTCATCGCGGCAAAAACATCGCAGATGGTAACAAGGCGTACCGATACAGGGATCTCTGTTGCCCTAAGACTCCGCGGATATCCGCTTCCGTCGAGCCGCTCGTGATGATCTCGCACGACTGCCAAAACCGTTCGATTAGTTTCCCCATCTTTTCGTAGCATTTCGTAGCCGAGTCGCGGGTGAGATTGCATCATTTCAATCTCAGAAGGAGTCAGTAAAGAAGGCTTGTTGAGAATGGGGAGAGGGATTTCTATCTTTCCGATATCGTGCAACAAACCGGCCAGTGCCAGCGTGCGTTGTTCGATTACGTGCTGCCCGAGGAATGCAGAGAACGACGCGCTTAATCCGGACACAAAGAGGCTGTGACGAAGCAGTGCGGGGTCATATGAAGCCAAACGTCGCATCCAATAATTGTTGGGAAGAGACTCCACGACGCTAAGAGGGGACACACTCGCATCCTCCACTACAAGGCAGAACATATCTTGCGAGGACTCATCCCCATGATCTAGTCGCTTCATACCTCCCACACTTCGGTTGCATTTCTTAGATCGAGATCATCAACGGGTATGTTTGATGATCTCGAGAGCGAACGGCTGGTTGGTCTTTTTGCCGCTTTTACTCTGAGAGAAAAGGGGGATGTACAGGAAACATTTACCAAGTTGGCTCTGTTCCATACGGGATTCTCGGTGCCGCGTATCGCCTTTTCTGAGACCACGAAATCAGTGTTTCAGTACGACGAACCAGTGAGGCAAGGGTCAGCACGAGCAACTACATCAAGAAGACAGCAGCCCTCATGTCACCACGGTCACAATTTGTAACGATTGGTCACTTTGGATTTTTAGCAAGCAGATTAGGTGAGCCCGCAGCACCTCGGCGCCAAGACAGAGCTACTACAAGTAATCGTGTCCATCAACCACATTGAATTCCGCTGATTCTTCGGCAAACTCATGCAATAAGTAGGCGTGGCCAACGCCGAATAGCGTGAAGATGCGATCGCCCGGCTCTGCAATACGTCGCAGGTTTTCTATGATGTTCAGATTTCCCGTATACCAGCTACCTACCCAGTTGGCGCCTTCCTATTTCGTTTTTTAGAAGGGCTGAACACTCTGTCAGCTCAACAGCAGTTTTGCTGAACAGCCTTCCGAGGGCCGGTTCCCGATCCGAAAAGGAGTTCTCGGGTTTCACATGGCGTGGCGTTCGCTTGTTAGATCAGAGTTCCCCAGAGACAACGCAGTTCGCCGCACCGTGTGCCAGAGGGGCTATCGTTTTCGTTTGGACAAAGGGACTAGATGCGTTCGTCTAGTTGTCACTCGGCTTTTCGACATGGTCGATGACCATGACGTCGACGGTGGCCCTCGCCGCATCCAGCTTCAGGCCGATTTGCTCTTGAATCGCCGTATAGATAGGGGGAGGAGCGTCCGGTGAATCATCGGGGATGATCTTTACGCCGAAGGCAGTAAACTGAGTCTCATCCGGCGTCCATTTCAAAAGACCATCAAACCGCCCCTGTAGATGGGTGCGATCCACGACCGGCCGATCAAAGACGCCTGCCTGCATCCAATGCGCGAAACCGTCCATGGTGATGTTTCGAAAGGTGAGATGACCGAGCTTCGTGAAGTTGAAGCTGCTTATCGTTTTGTTATCAGCGCTGCTCTCCACCATTTTCGGACCACCCTTGGCTACAGTCAAAACGTATGCCGACATTTCCTTTTTGTCTGTGTGGTACTTCAACGCAAAGCGACTTTCCAATAGTTTGCGCATGATTCCTCGCAACTGAGCCTCGCTGGGTGTGCCGGGGAGATCTGGCGTAGCGGCAACATCAAAGCGATCGGACTCCGCCCACGAGGGTGCCCCAACAATCTGTTTGCTGTGGACGTTGTAAGCAAACATCATCAGATCGCTCAACGTCGTGTTTTGCGTACGCAGCTTCCCCCCGTTGCCACTCAACCACTTGCCCTGTACGTTTGGGTCACTCAGCTTAACGGTGGCAACCTCGAAATTTGGGTCGGCATTGGGATCCATCGACGCTTGGGATGCTCGCGGCTTCGGAATCGACCAAGCGGTGTCGGGCGTAGTTTTTAGCAGAATCAGTGGCGTCGTCTGGTCGCCCTGCTTCCAATCGCCGATGAAACTGCTTCCATCTTCGGAAATCCTTCCCCTAAAAGTGCTATCAATTGCATCCACCTCAAGCCAGAGTGCTCCGGACTGGAACGTGGTTTTCTTGATGGTGATAGGTTGGTCCCCCTGATCGATCATAAAAATTACCGAACGGAGTGTGCCATCTGGCATTTTCGTGATCTTTACTACAGCCCTACGATCCCTGTCCCCGTGTAAAGTCCCCTGCCATGTCCCTTCGATATTGGCTATCACCGCGACGGCTTTTGAAGTTACGGACTGGGCCTGGACGAAAGTAATCGTCCGCGCACTTAACAGGAATGCAATCACTAACTTCCCGCCTACGGATCTGAATGGCATACCGACCTCGCTATTGGATAACATCCTAATTTTTAGTTGAACCGCAGGCGGAGATGAGCCCAAAGCACTAGTTACATGCAATCCCTTAATAGATTTCGTCGGAGTTATGACCCCTTGGAGTTCAAGAGAATACGTTTTCCCTGACGTGGCTAAATAGACTTGTACACGCGAAAGCGTTTCTCGAAGTTCCGCGGTAGAAGCCTAGACGTCCCTCTTCATATCAACCAACACTTCTGGGTCTGAGAAGAAGTCTGCTGGCTGGAACCATTTGTACCTGTATAACGTGCGCATTACCCCAGCCACTCCTGTCGCGTAATCACAGGATACCCGGAACAATCCCTCCCCCGGTACGGTCCTCATGCCGGATCTAGGTATCAGGTAGAGGTCGTTAAGACCGCAAAGCGGGCGGCGCGCCATCTCCAGATACTTCCGATCCTTAGAAAGGAGATATGCATCTGTGAGCGCGTCTACAAAGCTGCCGAGGCCAAAGAAGAGACCGCTTGAGACTGCATATTTGCGATGGACGTCCTTGAGAATTCGATCGGATATATCCCACATGCCATAGCGCATAGCGACCTTGACGATTCCGGCGCTGCCTTCTTCTATATACGGTACAGCGGTATGCTCCCCGGTTCCCCGGGGGAAGGTCACAATGCCTGTCTCGCGTTCCACGGCCTGGGCGAGATCATAGGCTAATGCCTTCTCGCCGGCTGACCGATACTTGGATTCCCCTGTCCTTTCGTAAGCACGTAACAGGAACAAGGCCACCCCACTCTGACCGTACCCTAACCCAACATGGATATTGGACCCGTTTTGCCAGAAGACGCCCTCCCGATCAATGATCGCCGTGTCGATTAGCTGATCGGCTATCGCAACTGCGCTACGGAGATAGTCATCCCGTTCGTACCTCTGATGCATGTAGAGATTGGCCATTCCAATTCCAGCCATACCGTACAAAAGGCTATGGTGCGCTGATCTCATTGGGCTATTGTTTGCGACCTCCATTAACTGGATCGCTGCATCGTGCTCGCCGAGTGTTGCAAGGCACCACGCAATACCCGCTGCCCCGGTGAGCAATCCTGGGGCAATGTTCGATACCGATAGTGTGTCGCACTTATCCCTTAACCAATCAATTCCCGCCGATGGGATGTCCACATCACAACTCGTCAAGGCGTAAAGCACACCAGCGGCACCAAATCCGAGTCCGAGACTATTTGTCCGATATGCAAAGGGGTCTGCCGGGAAAAGACTCGCCTCATTCGTGTTTAGGTGCGCAAGGAGGAAGTCACCGAGCCCCTTGATCGCCTCGTCAATGTCGAACTCAGCAGGTTGTGCGGAGAGAGGACAGCTGACCGGCGTGGAGGACTCTTCAAGAAGAATTCGTGCCTCCTGGAGTGTCATCGAATTCGCTGCCAACCCGCTTATGATCGGGTAGAGATTGGTGTTCTCCCACCCGATGTCGCGCAACATCACAGAGAGACACCCGGAGAATAGATCCTCACGCAGGCTAGCCGCGGCGGCGATTGGGAACATTAGATAAAGCATGATTGCCGCGACGCTATAAAGATCGTCGTACATCTCTGCAGCCATGAGTTCCGGCGCAGATCTTCGAAAGCCCGGCGTGTAAAGTTCGATAGGCGTGTCGGTGCCCGGCCTGTAGGCACCATCAAAGTCCAATAGACTTACCTGGAACGTGGACGGGTTGACCTTGATGTTATTAGCCGAGAGATCGCCAAAGATGATGCCGGCAGCGTGAACTGAGCTCAATGCATCAATGAGGCTCATTGCTATCGTTCTATAGTCATCGAAATACCGGCTGCTCGAATTCCGGGTTGGGTATACCTGCAGCAGGGGGCTCCTACTAAGCATGATTGAACGGAGATCGACTCCTCCGAGATATTCTTCAACGAGAAATGAGTTCTCCCAACTTTGAAAGAAGTCGTAAGGTTCGGGCGCGATCCGGGCCGGCCTCAGCACCTCCAGTAGTTCCATTTCTCTTCTTAGAAGTGCAGGCGCATCCGTTTCCGTCCCATACATGAGTGTGTACGGGCGGGCCTCCTTGATGATCACGGTTCGTGAGCTTTGACAATCATCCGCGAGATACACGCCGCCCGAATTGGAAAACGCGAGGGCCTCTATAACTCGATAGCGGTCATTCAGCAGTACATCCTCAGCTTCGTCGCTCTCTTCTTGAGCAAAAGGATCATCCACCCAAGGAGGAAGGCTGAAGTATGGCTGCCTAATGTCTGCCACAAGCTCCCCACCCGGTGTCGGAATTACAGGAGTGCGAAGCCCCGTATACTCAAGCCTACTCGTTGGCCAGATGCCACCAAAACGATAGTAGAGCACCCTACAGTCCTTATAGCGACGATCCGAAAGGATGAAGGGACCTTTCTCTTTTCGAAGTACAGAGTAGAGAGCTTCGAGGATCTCGAAACATTCATCAACATTCTGTGGATACACGGTCATGAACTTCCCTGATCCGCCGCGCGCCCATAGTTTATGGGTCATCATCGTGAGAACTTGGCGATCCAAGGCAAATTTGAAGGGTATATCGCGCGGAAGAAGGACGTCGCAAACGTTTCCGAGGATACGTTGGTCGTTCCAGACACTTGCTGAAACGTGAACCTTCCAGCCACTCTGCGGCAGTTGAACTTCTTGCAGGGCGTTGTGGCACCAAAGGCCGTCACGAACGAGCGTGGCGGCCTTATCGAACTCCCTTTGTTTTGCCGCAACCAGCGAAGTGTAAATTTCACTCGGCCGATACTTCTCTTCTAGGGCCTCATAAAATGTGGGACTCGTTAAGGTGTAAGTAATCTTGTTATCGTGCCGGATGTCGCGCAAGAACGTAACATTGCCCATTATTTCTTTCCATTGGTTTGCTGTCAGACCGGCGGTCGCTGATTGCTGACAATATGGGTGCGCAGTCAGCTCTGGAGTGGCATTTTACTAAGATGGCGTCTCGGAGCACCCATTGTGTGGGCGGACCGATCGGACGTCTCATAGGTTGAGATGGATGGAACTCCTAAGCGCGAGAGCGGTGTATGAATGGGAGTTACACGGGCTAAGTATCTTATTGTCATTCCGGAGCCGATAGACAAAACTGACTACCCGACTCCGGAACGATATTGAGAACTAACCAGTACAGCAGAAGAACCAACTGCTGCTGCAGCTACTGCCGCTATCGTCTTCGTTCTTGGATAAACCAAGTTTCTGAAGGGAGAGAACCTTTTGCATTTGAGCTCCTTTGATCGTTGGGTTTGTCACCAAGGAATGTCCGAATGGACCGGTTGGCACGACGGACCTAGGTGCAGCAAACAAACCAGCTACTACTACAGCTGTTGCCCGGATCGTCTTCGTTCTTCGTTTTGACTGGGAGCTTCTGAAGTAAGAGAACGTTCTGCATATGACCTCCTCTTTCAATGTTCGGATTTGATGTTTCGGCTGTGGACACAACGATCGTCAAGATCGCTTCGTGGGGGATTAGCCTGCGCAGCAAACGAACCAGCTGCTGCTGCAGCTATTGCCGGGATCATCTTCATTCTTCGTTTTGAGTGGGAGCTTCTGTAGTGAGAGAACATTCTGCATATGGACCTCCTTTCTGAAAATGGCGCAAAGACGCTTGGGAACCCAGGGGACCGTCTCTATAGAGAAGGCGACTATGACCGCAAGAAGCGGTGGATGAGTTGGTTCCTCAATGCACTAATGTCTTTTAGTGATTCGAACTACATGTGCTTTAAGCTTCGAATAACTTGTATTCGCAGATGAGTGATCACTCTCTAAAACCAGAGACATGCCAGGCATCAGGATGTTGAGAGCACGAGATCAGTGTTTCAGTTCGACGAACCAGTGAGACAAGGGGAAACACAGCAACTAGTTCAAGAAGACAGCAGCCCTCATGTCACCACAGTCACAATTTGTAACGATTGGTCACTTTGGGTTTCCAGAAAGCAGATTAGGTGAGCCCGCAGCATCTCGGCAGCCCGCCGGAGGACTTTCGACTGGTAACGTCGGCCCTGGTCAACACATCGCTCGGTGGTTATGGCCGAATGGAGCAATGAATACAGTGCCCATCGAGTTGATCTTTGCCATCCGTCCTCTTCGCCGAAGCCGGGCACGAGGTCGCCTTTCTCGCATCCAATAGCCCGGCTCCGTGTGTATGTAACGAGCTCGATGACCAATCGTTACAAAGCGGACCGCGCCAGCCTATTTTTAGAACGTCTATCGCATTGAGCTGCTGCACCTCTGGCACACATTCGATTCAACGCGATATGACCTTCAAGACAACACGATTACTTCTCTACTGGATGCTAGGTGCCGCGATGTGCCTCTCCTTATGTTCCCACGCTCAATCGGCAGCAAAATGGGACAAGCGTGGCCGCGAGGCAGAACTGCGTGCTGATTTTGACGCATCATTTGAGGCCTATCGTCAGGCCCACCTCTTGAAGCCGAAGGATCTTCGCTATCAAACTCGCTATGAGAGGATGCGCTTTCAGGCGGCGAATGCGCATCTGGATCGTGGACGAGTATTGCGTCAATCTGGAGACCTGGGAGGGGCTATGACCGAGTTCTCTCGGGCGCTACAAATCGATAGGGGAAACCAATCGGCGGCGCAAGAACTTCTTGCATCGCAAAATCCTGCGGGCGGTATCCACGGATCGAAAGCAGAGGGACTGACTGGATTAGCATCTCTGACCACGCACCAGAAGCGAGTGCGGCGGGAGATAGACTCGTTGGATAGTCCGGTAGATCTCAAGCCCATCTCGAACGAGCCCATTACGCTGCACATGGTCGAGGACACCAAAATCATCTATCAGGCGATTGGCAAGATCGCGGGGCTCAATGTCATCTTCGACTCCGACTACAACTCAAAACGGATCCCCATCGACCTCAGCAACGTGTCTCTTCCTAGCGCGTTGCGTATCGTCGGCAAGATAGCCGGAACATTCTGGTCTCCGCTGACGGACAACACGATCTTTGTTGCGCAAAACAATCGTGCGAAACATACCGACATCGACGATCTGGCCGTCGAGACCTTCTATCTCACGAATATGTCGCAGCAGAATGATGCAAACGAAGTGCTCACTGCCCTGAGAAATCTGCTGGACCCAAGTACCAAGCTTTACCTCTTAGCATCACAGAACGCTATCGTTGTTCGTGCGACGCCAGCCGAGCTCATCTTAGTTGAAAAGTTAATCGAAGACTTCGACCGCACGCGCTCGGAAGTGGTCGTGGACGTCGCTGTTCTTGAGGTAAGCCGCGATCTTGAGCGTAATCTTGGCATCACTTTGCCTACGAGTTTCAGCGTATCCGCGCAGACAAGCAATGCGAATCAGTCCAGCTCCTCCTCCTCATCCAGTTCGTCCAGCAGCAGCAGCTCAACATCCGGTATCACCCTGAATACGCTCGCGAACATGAATGGAACCAATTTCGCGGTTACCCTAAGCAGTGCCACGGTGAATGCCCTGCTTTCGGACTCCGACACGCGAGTGCTCCAGAACCCACGCGTCCGCGCAACGGACGGTCAGCAGGCAACCCTCAAGATCGGTTCTAAGATACCTGTCGCGACTGGTTCAACCACATCGACGCTCACATCAACCGCAACCTCTACGACGCAGTTCACTTATGTAGACGTAGGCGTCAACATCGACATGACACCGACAGTGCACCTTGACCGCGAGGTGTCGCTGAAGATGAAAATCGAGGTATCATCGCAGACAGGCACGAGCACCATTGATGGTGTCGCCGAGCCCATCATCTCGCAGCGCGTGGTGCAGCAGGTTATCCAACTCAAGGACGGCGAGCCGTCGATATTAGCCGGGCTTCTATCGCAGTCGGACACGAAGAGTGTCAGCGGTACGCCGGGTCTTGGCGAAATTCCATTTCTGAAGTATTTCTTCAGCAGCCAAGACAAAAAACAATCGAGTGATGAGATCGTCTTTCTTCTGATCCCGCACATTGTTCGGGAATCCCTGCTCACGGATGCGAACACAAGAGTGATCGATAGCGGTACCAGCCAAGGCATCGAGCTCCGACGCAAGAACCCTAACGAGAAGATCGCCACCAACGAGGACCTTGACGAGGAGGGACCCACCGAGCTTGCAGGCGCGCAATCAACATCGGCAGCGAATGCTGCATCCGCGATGATCGGCCAACTCGCTGCGCAAGCTCGTCCACTCAAGCCGCGGTCTGATGAGATGGCTGCAGCAAACCCAAAGTCCAGCGGAGTTCCCATCGCGTTCAGTGTTGTTCCTTCCGCCGTGACTCAATCTATTGGTTCGACCTTTCAAGTAGCCGTGATAGCTTCCCACGCCGTGGATCTATCCAGTGCTCCATTTCAATTGAATCTGGATCCCAAGGTTCTTTCGCTCGTCAGCGTGAATGCGGGAGAGTTGTTGGGCCGAGATGGCCAACCTGCAGCCTTGATGCAACGTGATGACGGGAAAGGCGGCATCTCGATCTCTCTGACCCGGCCCCCGAATACTCCCGGGATCACAGGCGACGGAAGCGTCGTCATACTGACTCTCAAGGCCATTGCTCCAGGAGATTCGACGTTAACCTTGACGAGATTGGGCGCCAGTGACAGCAAACAAGTCAGCCTGCCCGTTGTCGGAACGCAGGCAGCAGTACATGTTCAGTAGGTTGGTGGCGGCGACGATGCTGCTGATCCCGTGTCTTGGTGTAAGCCAGAACAAAGGATTGGATCAACCTATTCGAGAAGAGTCTCAAAGAGTCACCCCTTTGAGACCGACGCAGCCACTTCAATTGAAGGAACCGCCTAAGACGGTGCATCACGCCTCTACGAGCGAAAAGCGTGAGGCAGACGATGCCTACCTCGAGGGGGCCAGAGAATTTGACCACAAACACTTCGAAAAGGCGGAGCACTGTTTTGAGCGAGCCGTTCAGCTTGATCCTGACAATCGAACGTATGCGCTTGCCCTCCTCTACGCCCGTGAGACAAACGTGAACGGGTTGATTCAGTCCGCCCTCAAAGCCCGCCTTCAAGGAGATTCTGAAAGCGCTGAACGAATACTCGCGTCTACCAGAAGCATTGACCCGACCAACCCTCTGGTCATGCAGTACGCAGCCAAAGAAGTCGCCGCACATACTCCTGCCAGTCACCTTTCGAAATCACAGTCCGACGATATCGAGGGCCCCATCCAATTTGCTCCGTTCGGCAATATCGGAAGTTTTCACCTGCACGACGAGCCCCGTGAGGTCATTCGTCAGATCTACGGGGCTTTCGGAATTGCAACAGTCTTTGACCCTTCCGTTGTGAGCGGTAAGCCTCTTCGGATCGACGTGGACAACGTCGATTTTTTAAACGTGTCTCGCATTCTAAGAAAGGCCGCTCATCTCCTCATCGTTCCTCTTGATTCCACCACCGCTCTTATTGCAGCAGACACAAAGGATAACCGCGAAGCGCTCACGCCGCTGGTGGAGGAGACGATCTACCTCCCCAGTCTGCCGCAACAGCAAATGCTCGATCTTGCAAATGTGGCGCGAGGAGTCTTCGAATTGACTCAGGTTGGTGTTTCCACAAAAAACGGGGCCATCGTCGTCCGTGGACCGCAACCTGTAGTACGGCGTGTCGATGAAGTCCTGGAACAGCTGACGAACCACGAATCGGATGTAGTGCTCGACATCAACATCTACGAGATGGACAAAACGACCACCCGCAAGATTGGCTTTGTACCACCCACGTCTGCATCCGCGACGAATATTTCGAGCGCCGCCCAGAAGCTCATTTCAGACAATCAAACTCTGCTGAACGAATCAATCTCAAGCGGGGCGCTTTCACTGTCGGGGACCACCTATGAACAAGAACTGCAAGAGGTAGCCTTTCTCGTCGCCGCCGGGGTGTCAGGGAGTAGCACCTTCACCAGCATCCTGGGGACATTGGGCAGCTATGATGGCATTCCTTTGCTCGGGATCTCAATGAGTTCGACGAGCTTCAATATGCTTCTGAGCGCCACCGACGCTCGCATTCTGAATGCTGTACAGATTCGCTCTAAGAATCAGGAGGAGGTCACGTTTCGGGTCGGCTCGCGATATCCCATCTTGACCGCAGTTACCACATACGCCTCGAGTAGTTCCGTTGCCAGTGAGCTTGCAGCAGCAGGTGTCAGCAGTTCGGTAATCTCGCAGATCGTCGGCTCCAGCAGTAGTAGTAGCGGAACCTCCACGCCGCAGATCCAGTTCGAGGATATCGGCCTCACACTTAAAGTCACGCCGAGGGTCTTACGGAATGCAAACGTACAGCTCTCCATGGATCTAAAACTCGAATCGTTGGGAGGGACCGGCGTCAATGACATTCCGATTCTGAACAATCGCGCACTGAAGTCGACGGTCACTGTGGCCGCAGGTGAGACCACGATGCTCACGGCTCTAGTTACCACCAATGAGATAAAAGCCTTGGACGGGATCCCTGGGCTAGACCAGCTTCCCGGATTCCAAAGTACGGATAAGAATTCGGATGGAACTAAGGATCAACTGCTCATCACTGTAACGCCACATATTGTGAGCGGCCTCTCCATGAGGGTCGAGATGCGCGAGTTGCATGCACAGTGAATCTCTTCTCATGCCGTCAGAGCCTTCGGGAAAGTCGAAATCTGGGCCAGACAACCGCACCCCAACACACTGACCTATACAGCCAGAATTAAGAAAAGGGTTATTACATCTCTGCCTGCAATGCTCTATTACTTCTTGTTGGATTCAGGCGGAATCAACCATTGTTGGAGTCCGATCTTCACTCCCAAAGAGAAGCATCTCAGCAACTACAGAGAGAGCACTCGCGTACGTGGACGGCTAACCTCCCGAAAGCCTCATCGACTTTCTTCTTGCGTTGCCTAGCGATCTCTCTACGTGCACTTGCCCTGCTCGCTCCGGATTTAGGTGTTTGCGAAACTGCCAACCGTCCATGACGCATGGCCAGTCTCAGTTCCTCTGTTAGCCGCTGGTACTCTCCGCAGAAACCCACGCCAGAACTCTCCTAAATCTGCGTACACCTGCTTTCCTGGCAGGAGCGTCATCCTTGCGAAGTCGACCTTGAGCCAGCAGATACCACGACATCTCTAACCAGAGTGACGACACCGGTAGAACCGCCGATAGCACACCATGCAACGGCATGGACGCAGTAAGAGAAGCCCAACAAACCAATCAAAACTCCGCCGCTTGGAGAAGCGGATCTCGTCGCTATTACAATCTGGGCAACATCTGTTGCGAAACCACATGAGCCTATTGAAAATCGATCGGACCACGCAGGGTGTAACAATTGGTCACGAACGATCAACGAATTGTGACGGATGGCGGTGCGGTTGAATATCGGCGAAGTTCTAACCAGCAGGATTGGAGGAGCTTTCGTGCTGGAATCTCCAAGCGATTCTAAGGATCCCTTGGCACCGCCTCGCAAGAGGCAACGGTCTCATATGCGACCAACACAGGGACGACTGACAAAGTCACTCTGATATCGTGCCAAATAATGAAAATCGCCAAGAGAGCAGTCTGCGTCATCAAAATCCATGCAGCACACGGGCCCATCAGTTGACTCGATCATGAACACGATCTAGCTATTGGGTGGCGGTGGCGGCATATCGCCTGGCGGCGGCCCGTCATCCGGCCCCGACTCCTGTTGCTTCTTCTCCTCAGCAATCATCTTGTCGAATTTCTTTTGCTGGGGCTCGATTAACATCGCGCGAATCTGTGCATTCGAGCGGTCTATGATCTCGACAATCTTGGGGTATCTATCGTGCATTGGGGCGTCTCTATCACCGAATATTCTCTTTATTGAATCGGAACGATCCCGCAACACGGGCAGAATTTGTGCCCTCTGTTGATCCGTCAGCTTTAATGTTTTAGTCAGGCGTTGAAGCTCCCGTTCTGGCGTGCTCCAGTCTGCGTGGGTAGCGGAGCTGTCCGTTGGCACCTGCGCTGATATGGTCTTCGTTCCCACTGGCAATATGAGACATGTGCCGAGGATGAGGTTGAACGTCGTTACTTTCGACATGATGCACGCTCCAAACCGAATGGTAGCGTGACGGAGGGCGGCGATTTGTAACGGAATCAACCGACAATGTAACGATTGGTCACCGTTACGGAATGCACCTCTGTCTGTCTCCGCTTCCACGCAAACACGCCTACTTGGGTGTGGACGTGCACGGAAGAGGACCCGCGTTCAGGATGTTTTCAATCACTTGTCTTTTGGCTTCTGCGACTGAAAGTGAACATATAGCCACCATTACGTACAGTGCAGATGCCGCCCATGAAGCCTGGTAATACCTCAAGCTTTCGCCGTATCCGTAGGATATGCATGTCGAGACTTCTATCCAACGGTTCGAACGGACGATATAACACTGCGCGGACGAGAAGCTCCCGACTGCAAACTTCATACGCGCGCTGCAACAGGAAACGAAGAAGCTGAAACTCTGCTGTGCTCAGCGAAATCTTTATCTTCTTGTAGAAGATCTCGTGCGTCTCCACGGATATCGTGAATTGATTGATGATGCAAGGTCCATCCGAGCCCTTGGGGTGAGATTGATAGCCAGCCCGCCGGGCCACGGCACTCATTCTGGCAAGAAGCTCGCGCGGACTGAAGGGCTTCACTAAGTAGTCGTCCGCTCCTAGCTCCAACCCCACGATCCTGTCGGTCTCCTCGCCCCGTGCGCTAATGACAATCACCGGTGTGTCCACCGAACGCTGAATCTCACGTAATATTTCGAATCCGCTGCAATCCGGAAGTCCAATATCGAGAAGGATCATAGCGACCAGATTGCTGCGAGAGATCTCAAGTCCCCTCCTCCCGGTATGCACCGAATGCACATTCCATCCATGCCGCGAGAGAAAGCTTGTAAGCATCCGACATAGGTTTGCGTCATCATCGACGATCAGAACGTCATGCGTCCTGATCGGACCGTCCGACGTCTTGTCGATTGGCGTATTGGCAGCGATTGCGATCGATGTCCTCCGCTTGGTTTACCACAGGTTCTTCTGTGACTAATCGTTACAACAGGTGACCATCCGTTACCGAACCCCGCTCAAGATTGCCCGTCTATACCCTGCAAAGGATCGATTGAGGGGAACCATGAAGACGCATATCACTGAACTATTTCGAGCCAGCGAGCGCCTGATCAAACTGTCGCTGCTTCTCATACGGCATCTGCTTCCATCCCTCCTGGCACAGTTCTGTTTGGGCGGGGTTCTCCACGCGCTGTTCTCTGTATGTTTTGACGCAACCGCATTCGTTCGGTTCTACAGAAAGCAGAGAACGGACATCTTAAACAGTTCACTGCTGGGAGAGGCCCTCCGTTTTGCGATTCTCTTTCTTGTGTCCTTCCCCGTCGCCTTTTGCGGCAACCTCTATGGGCAGACCGTTCGTCCGCGGATTACCCAAGACATCAACACAGCGGAGCGGATCACACTCACCGGTTCGCACCCGCCGATGGCGCGTGCAGAGCAAGATTCCGGTCACGTGCCTTCCGGCAAACAGCTTGATGGATTGACGCTCGTTCTAAGCAGAACCTCGGAACAGGAGTCGGAGCTTCAGTCCCTGATCGCCGCCCAACATGATCCCATGTCGTCCCAATATCATCAGTGGTTGACCCCGGACGCGTTTGCTACGCGATTCGGAATATCCGATTCTGATCTTGGCAAAATCGAGTCGTGGCTACAACAGCAGGGATTTGTGGTGAAGGGGGTGGCTCACAACAAGAGCCGAATCACGTTCTCCGGCACCGTGAACCAAGTCGAATCAGCGTTTCGAACCGAGATCCACTATTACAAATCGGACTCGACCACCAACTTTGCGCCAGCAACGGATATCTCGATACCGTCCGCTCTTTCTTCTGTCGTTCAGGCGGTTTCAAACCTATCGACGTTTCGACCGAAACCTCATGTGAAGTTTAAGACTGGACAGCGCGCTTCGTCAGCATCTCCGAACTTCACCTCTAGCCAATCTGGAAGCCACTACCTAAGCCCCGCAGATGTCACAACGATCTATAACGTAACTCCTGCCTATAACGCTGGCTACACAGGGTCCGGCCAAGCCATCGCTGTCGTAGGGCAATCTGCGATCCAGATGTCAGACATCGAGAACTTCCAGAAAGCCGCCGGGTTCTCAGTGAAAGATCCTTCGCTCGTGCTTGTTCCCAACTCTGGAAGTTCGACTTATTACACCGGGGGTGACGAAGCGGAATCCGACCTGGACTTGGAGTACACGAGCACCATTGCAAAGGGAGCCACGATCTACTTCGTTTACACCGGCAACAATCAGAATTATGGCGTGTTTGACTCCCTGGAATACGCAATCGACACAAAGCTCGCGCCTATCATCAGCGTTAGTTACGGGGCTTGCGAAACCGCGCTCGGCTCCAGCGATTACGCAACTTACAACGGGATCTTGGCGCAGGCGGCTGCACAGGGACAAACGGTCATCGCTGCGAGTGGAGATTCCGGATCGACAGACTGCTATGAGCAGACGACTCTCACAATGGCGCAGAGACAAGCCCTCGCCGTCGATTTCCCGGCGAGCAGTCAATATGTCACCGGCATGGGCGGCACCGAGTTCCCGTCTTCCGACGTGTCGTCCTCCAACACTACCTACTGGACATCTGCCAGCGGAAGCGATGTGGTCTCATCGGCCAAGTCCTATATACCCGAGCAGGTCTGGAACGATGATTCATCGAGCAACGGGCTCTCGTCCGGAGGTGGAGGAACCAGCAGCCTGACTGCGCGACCGAGCTGGCAGACCGGCGTCTCGGGGATCTCCTCGGGAAGCTACCGCCTCATCCCTGACGTTTCCCTTGATTCCTCCCCGGAGAACGCAGGTTATCTATTCTGTTCAAGCGATGCTGACGCGACCGGTGTCAGTGGAAGCTGTTCTAATGGCTTCCGAGACAGCAACAACACCTATCTCACCGTCGCCGGTGGCACAAGCTTCGCCTCGCCGATCTTCGCCGGAATGATAGCGCTCATCAATCAGAAGCTCAATTCCTCGGGACAGGGCGTTATCAACTCAGTCCTTTATCAACTGGCGTCGAACTCCAGCACCTATGCCTCAGCGTTCCACGACATCACCAGCGGAAGTAATGCCTGCACGGCGGGTTCAAGTTATTGTTCTGGGAGCGCTACAAGCCAGTATTCCGCGACTACCGGATACGACTTAGCGACGGGCCTCGGCTCCGTCGATTTTTACAATCTGCTGTCGGCCTGGCCAACGCCCTCGACTACGTCTTCGCAGGCATCCTCGAAGACTACTCTCAGCGCCGCAACTACCGCGCCTACCTCTGGGGCGAATGACGTGGTGAGCATCACGGTTGCGTCGAACTCAAGTAGCGTCTCGTCCACACCGACGGGGACGCTCTCGATCGCCGTGGACGGCACCACGGTGAATTCTTCTCTTGCGATGTCGAATGGATCGGCAAGCTATACCTTTTCCTCGACTGTTTCCGGAACGCATGTCGTGACTGCAACTTATTCGGGGGACACCACTTTTGCAAGCTCGACGGGAACCATTACCCTTACCATCGGTTCGACGACCGGAACGACTTCTGGCAATGGAGGATCAGGTTCCAGCACAGTCACCGTGACACCGTCCGGAGGATTCACGGGCACAGTCGACCTATCACTCTCGACAACGAGCTCTTATTTACAGCAATACGCTTGCTACGATCTGTCGAACGCGAATATTACCAGCACAAGTCCGGTTAGTCAGACATTGACGATCTACTTGGGAACGACCTATTGCGAGAACGCACAATTGAAGAGCCATATTCACAAATTTAAGACTGCGGCTTTCGGTTCGGCGCACTCATCCAGCCCAACTTATAGTTCTTCGGGCAGCACAATGATTCTTGCCGGATTTCTCGCAATGGGACTTTTCGGATTACGACGGCGTCGTATCGGCGGCATCCTTGTTGTTCTGTTCGGTGTCTTCTACAGCTTCTTGTTGGTCGGTTGCGGAAGCGACGCAACTTCTTCGTCGAAGAACTTTGCAATCTCCATCTCTCCATCCACAATGACGATTTCTGCCGGGACGTCGAACGTACCCACGGGTACCTACAGCATCACGGTGAGTGGCAGTTCTTCAACGTTGTCTTCGTCGGCAAATTTGACCCTGACCGTGAACTAACCGGTGATACTTCATCGCGAGTGCTTGAGAACCAAGAGCTGTAAAAACTGTGAAATGGACGAATGTCATGAGCATCCCATCCGAAGAAAATGTTGAACCTCTCGAAGTGCACTTTAATCAGGCGACACCAGCTTTTCGTGTTCGAGACCTGGATGAAAGTGTCGATTATTACTGTGACGTTCTCGGGTTTCAGATTCAATGGAACCATAAGGACCGATGCGCGTGTATCTCTCGAGGAGCCTGCACGATCCTGCTCACCGTAGATGCCCCGATCGAACCTGGCATGTGGGTCCGGGTGGCTGTGAGTGACGTACCAGCACTATTCGATCAGTATCTGGTGGCAGGTGCCAAAATTGCGAGTCCTCCCACGGATGTCGGATGGGGACTTGAGATGCAGGTCGAGGATCTCGCCGGCAATATTCTTCGCCTGGGCTCGCACCCTGCGCGGTGAAACATCTCCTGACACACACGAGATGCTCCGCTTCAGACAAGACGACTTCATGAAGCACATGTTTCCGGAGAAGAGCATCGAATGTCTCATTCTGCTAGAACTGGGCCCCAGCCGCGATCCAGTCATGTAGTCTTCCATTTTGACGTAAAAAGCGAATGTAAACCTCTTTGAGCTGAGCGTCGACGGCGAGGGTGTCGAGGAGCTTTTGACCTACTTGCATTTGCGCTCGATAGGTCTCCTTCGGAGTCGTGGCATTGAGGGATGATGGCGCACCGCTATTGGCCTGAATTTCGAGAGCTGCAAGTTCGGCAGCAGCGATCTTGTATTCAAGCTGTGCCAGCCTCAGCTGTACAGTCAATTCGATGAGTGAGCTCTGAAGTTCGCTGCAAGACTCCCGCTCTTGCTGGCGAAGCGAGACGACTTGATGTTGTGCCTTGAGTGCATCGGCAGCAGCCTCTCGTGCGTGTGCGCGTCGGCCAAAATCGAGAATGGGGAGTTGAATCTGCACACCGACGGCGAGCGTGTTGTAGTTTCCATGCAAGTTGTAGTAAGTAGAAACACTGTTCAACGGGCTAATCCTGCCGTATTGCGCCTGCAGAGAGATCTGCGGACGCAAGGTGTACCGTGCGTCCCCAAAGCTGGTCTGAAGCTTAGACTGCGCATCGGCCTGGGCTGAAAGGACATCGGCAGGAGTTTTGCAAGTGAG
Source organism: Terriglobus sp. RCC_193 (assembly GCF_041355105.1). Taxonomy (NCBI): domain Bacteria; kingdom Pseudomonadati; phylum Acidobacteriota; class Terriglobia; order Terriglobales; family Acidobacteriaceae; genus Terriglobus; species Terriglobus sp. RCC_193. Next base: position 1,358,745 of record NZ_JBFUPK010000001.1, read on the forward strand.
CTCGGGAATCGTAACCTTCTCAGCAATCTCATCCGGCATCATACGAGGGTCCGGCAGGTCCATCACGCTATCCACAGTCCCTGTAAGCGTCGCCAAATGTTGGCGCAATGATTCGACTTTGTGTTCGGTCTGGACCTCCTGAAGATTGATAGCGGCGGCTTCCTTCTGAACCCTCATCATCTCCAGTTCCGTTTCGTACCCCGCGGCAAGCCGCTCGGTCACAACTTCGAGGAAGCGGAAAGCACGTACATGTTGTGCTCTCAGGACGTTCAGCCTCGTAGAAGCATTTGCAAGGGACATGTAGGTCACGACCGTGTCCCCTTCAACTTGCTGCCGAACGTCCGTAAGCGAATGCATGGCGGCCTCCACCCCATAACGTGCAGCGCGGACATAATTTCGTTGGGAATAGTTGAAGACCAGTGATTGCGCACTCGCGGTGAAAACTGTCGGAACATTCAATGTGATTCCAGATGAAGCCCCGAGTCCGCTGGAGAGCGATACGGACGGAATGTACACATCGCGTGTGCCAGATAAACTTGCCTTCGCTTTCTCAAGCTCGCTCTCAGCAATCTTGATTCGCTCGCTGTTGCGCGTTGCTGCCTGAGTCACACTCTGGAGTGTGCCCTGGCCATTGACCTTACCGGTGGCGATCACGGTATACAGCACTATCGGAACGGTACGTAGAACATGACGTCCCAAGCATCGGCAATTGTTCAAGTTCATCGTGGCCTGCGTTTCTTTGTTAATAGACGTCCGCTACCCCACTGCCGCAACACAATCGATCTGTAACGATTGGTCACCAGATAACGGAACACGTGAAGGCCGTGCATTACTTGAAGGGGCGCATAGCGAGGCCAACGGACTCCACGATCCGTGCGGCCTATGAGACACATTGATGCATGCTGTAGCGGCTCTGGTCGGTGACACCAAGTCATTCTCCAGCAATCGTTCAAATTGGGCACCGAAGACAGTCTTTCGTCCACCGATTTGGACGAAAGACCGCTCTACGTCGGCTTAGTTAGCCACTTGCAGAAAGCCCAAAGCTCGACCTCAAATGCAAGCTACTCAGACTCCGTAGAGGAGACAAGAATTCAGGTTTGAAAGACCGGCAACGATCTACCATCCGCATCATCAACGTGTGTTTCATGCAGAACAATTCAAGATGGCGGAGGCACGGTTTTCCCACTTAGCGCTGCTTGGTGGGCCGCTGTCTTTTTCAGTTTCTTGGTGACGGACTTCGCGATCTTATTGGCAACGTCCAAGCTGTCCGTATCGCCGCGCTGCGATTCTTTGAAGTCACGGTTCAGAATTACCGCGCCTGTGTGATCAATCAACTGGGCATGAACCTTGAGACTGGTAAGGCCCAGAAACATCCCCAAGGGCCCGACCGTAGAACGTACTGCCGCATTGCCCTTAGCGAACGTGGTCAAGGTCAACATGAGCTGAAACTCCGGGCAATGCGCGGCAGGCAGGCGATCGCCATCACGATAGATCTGACCAAAGTGCGCGTCCGCATGGATTCCTCGGATCATCTGTTCGTATAGCAGCACTCTATATTCGGCAGGAATGGGCGGACCTTCAACTGCGACATTCCTTAGTTTTATCGAAGCCGGTACTGCTGGCACCTGTCCACATGGGGGGCCTTCGTCATTCACAGGGCCTTCAACTACGGGCGGACCGAATGCCTTCGCGGCAGCCAGGGCTTCTGACTTCGGCAATAGGAAAACGGCTCCGTGATACGCGTCGTGCGAGTCGCGAAATTCCACCGTTAGCAAGTCAACTTGCCCCTGGGCGACAGCTGCGAGCACTGCACCGCCTCCAAACGGGATAAGCATTCTGCCAAGCCTGCCTGCCCTTCCCCCCTTCTCCATACGAACATCGCCAGCTGAAACCGCGAGGATGTGTCCGCTTTCGATTGCGGTTTCGCCTGCGGCGGAAGTGAAGACTAGGCCATTTGGCGACAGGCTTAGTGAGCCCTTGGTGTTAGGAGCCGCCTCCAGAAGGCCAAGCAGATGGCTTGCGTGTTCAGATTTCCATGCAGGCAAATTTGAAGATGCAGACCCGGGACTTTGCTTTAGCTCCTGCGAATACATCAATTGCACCGGAAGCAGCAGAGTGGTTGGAATAACTTTCCACCACAAGAGCCTCAGGACACGTCGACCAAATAAAAGCTGCATAAGAATTCTCCAATTTCGTAATGCCAACGTGATCTGCTCGTACTGGTGGATCTCGGTTAGCGTCTATGTAGGTGATGACTGCATGCTTCTATAGGCACTACGGCTTGCGGCTGACCTCGTGTTCTGAGGGCAGATCGGACGCGTTCCAGCCACCACCTAGCGCGGCAACCAATTGCACCGCTGCGACCATGCGGTTCGTTCGCAACGTGACATCTGTTTGCTGGCTACTGAAGACGCTGTTCTGCGCGGTCAGTACATTCAGATAGGTATCTACGCCGGTCCGGTACCGCGTTAACGCGAGTTGCTGATACCGTTGAGCGGAGATGATCGCTGACTGTTGGCGCTGTTGTTGCTCAGCTAGTTGACGGCTCGCGACAAGGTAATCTTCAACCTCTTTGAAGGCGTTCAAGACAGTTTGCCGATACGCTGCGACATCGGCGTTGTACTGGGCCTTGTACTGTTGGACCGTGGCGCGCCGTGCTCCGGCATCGAAGACGGTTTCCGAGGCACTCGTTCCTAATGACCAAAAGCCGGCCGACAGATTAAGCAGCTTCGTGATGTCAGAGCTTTGCGTGCCTGCGCTAGCGGACAGCGAGACATCCGGGAAGTAGGCAGCTTGTCCCACGCCAATCAGAGCGTTCGCTTCCGCCATGGTCCGTTCTGCTGCGGCGATGTCTGGGCGGCGTTCCAGAAGCTCGGAGGGAACTCCGGTCGGAATGTACGGCGGTTTACTGTCCAGGGAGCGCACTGGAATCGAAAAGTTTCCCGCAGCCTGGCCGATCAGGAGAGCGATTGCGTGCTCATACTGACCCCGTGTTGTCGCCACCGCTGCCGCATTCGCCTCCGCGCTGCGAAGGTTGGTTTCTGCCTGGGCGACGTCTTGTTCGGAGTCAAGACCAGTGCGATAACGGATCTGGGTCAGCTGTAGGGTTTCGCGGTAAGCTACAACCGTCTTATCGTAAAGCTCCTGCAGTCCGTCTTGACCGCGGAGTTGAAAGTAATATTCCGCAAGACTCGCCTGTTCACTGAGCGTTTCGTTGGCTAGGTTAGCGGCACTTACCTGGGCCGCGTTCGCTTGTTCGCGGATCGTGTTGCGAACTTTTCCGAAAAGATCAGGTTCCCACGATGCGCTGAATGGGAGAGAGTAGCTCTGACTGGTAGTACTCCCTATCGATGTTCCCGATCCCCCCGTAGTCGACGTCGTCGCTGACGCGGAGCTCTGACTTCCTTGCCCCTGCACTGTGACGCTGGGCGCGAACGAGATAGAGGGAAACAAGGAAGCACGCGCGTTCCGCACCACGGCCCGCGCCGCCATATAGTTCTCGAAATACAGTTTGAGGTTCTGATTGTTGACATTGAGCTGTTCCTCGAGCGCATTCAACTCACCATCGTTGAACACCTCCCACCATTTACCCCGCAGCATCGCATCCTTTGGGTTTGCGGCACGCCACCCATTGGCACGGGCTAGGTCACTTCCGGGCTGATTCTCTTTGTACGTAATGGGCGGCGCCGCTGGAAGATTCGGACGAACGTACTTGGGGCCTACCCGGCATCCCGAAAGAACGATCAAGAAAGCCAGCGTGGACGCGGCGCGGCGAGTCAATGAACCAACACGAGACAATGTCATAGTGCCTCCTGGGGCGTGGCGGCTTGGGAATTGTTCGACCTGCCGCGTCCAAAGCGGAGACGCAGCCGATCCAGCATCAGGTAGACGACCGGAGTGGTGTAGAGCGTAAGCACTTGGCTCACGGCGAGACCGCCCAAAATCGTCAGGCCGAGGGGATGCCGAAACTCAGAGCCGATACCACTGCCGAACGCGAGGGGGACGGCACCGAAGAAAGCAGCCGCTGTGGTCATCAGGATGGGGCGGAATCGCAGAATGCAAGCTTGGAAGATTGCGCTCTCGGTCGGCAAACTTTGCTCGCGCTCCAGTTGAAGCGCAAAGTCGATCATCATGATGGCATTCTTTTTTACGATGCCGATGAGGAGAATAATCCCAATCAACGAGATGACATCCAGTTCCGCATGAAACAACATGAGAGTGATGACCGCGCCCAGGGACGCTGAAGGCAGCGTCGTTAGGATCGTGATGGGATGCATGAAGCTCTCGTAAAGAATGCCAAGCACGATGTACACAGCGAAGATCGCCGTCGCAATCAGAATTGGCTCCGAATCAAGAGACGCCTGATACAGCTGCGCCGTGCCAGAAAAAGCCCCATGCACGCTCTTTGGAATATGCAATCGATCCTCTAGCCCATGGACCTCGTTCGTTGCCTGCTGAAGAGATGTTCCAGACGCTAAGTTGAAGGAGATTGTCGATGAGGGGTACAGCCCGGAGTGATTCACCGAAAGTGGTCCGGTCAAAGCCCGGTAAGAGCTGATTGCGCCCAGTGGTACGGAACCGTTCGCAGTCTGAATATAGGTACTCCGGAATGTCTCGGGAGTCTGACTAAACTGCGATTGGGCTTCCAACACGACGTGATATTGATTCAGGGGTTTGTAGATCGTCGACGCCTGTGCCTGAGAGAACGAGTAGTTCAGGACGTCGTTGATGTTTGCAGCCGATACACCGAGACGAGCGGCTGACAGTCGGTCATAGGTGAGATAGGCCTCTAGCCCGCCACTCTGCAGGTCAGAATTCACATCTGCAACTACAGACAGTTTCTTCATTTCGCGCGTTAGCAGAGGAACGAATTTCTTCAAATCACTGGAAGTGTCCGCCTGGAGCGTGTATTGGTATTGCGCATTTGATTGGCGGGCCCCAAGGTTGATCTCCTGCGCCGCCATCAGAAAGGTCTGCGCTTCCTTGACTCCCATCAGATTGGGACGTAGGCGGTTCAATACTTCTGTGGCGCTGAGCTTGCGTTGATCCAGAGGCTTCAACACCACGAACATGAACGCGTTGTTCGATGTACCACCAACGCCGCCTCCAGTGAAGCCCACCACGTTCTGCACCGCCGGGTCTGCGCGGACAATTTGTACGGATTTCTTCAACGCATCATTCATCATCGTGAACGATGCATCTTGAGGTCCCATGACGGCACCCATCAATAGGCCGGTATCCTGTTGCGGAAAGAGCCCCTTCGTAATTCGCAGCAGATACACCACGTTGAGTCCCATCGAAAAAATGAACACAAACAAAACCAGTGCCACATGTTCCCGCAGAACCCAGCGCAGGCTGCGCTCGTAAAGGCCGCGCAGCCAGTCGAACCAGCCCTCCACGATTCGATACAGCCTGCCGTGCTCCGACTCCTCGCGACGTTTTAGCAACAAGGAGCACAGCATCGGTGTGGTAGTCAGCGAGAGCAGCATAGAAATGAGAATCGCGATAGAGAGCGTAACGGCAAACTCGCGAAACAGACGACCGATGATGCCGCCCATCATCAGGATCGGGATGAAGACCGCGAGCAGAGACAGCGTGATCGAGACCACCGTGAATCCGACCTCCTGAGCGCCCTTGTAGGCGGCTTCAAGCGGCACGAGCCCCTCTTCGAGGTAGCGCGTGATGTTCTCCATGACAACGATCGCATCATCAATCACGAAGCCGGTCGAGATCGTCAGAGCCATCAGACTGAGGTTGTCGAGTGAGTAGTGCAGCAGGTACATCGCTCCAAACGTGCCCACCAGCGAGATCGGAACGGCGATGCCCGGGATGATGGTGGATCTCCAATCGCGAAGGAAGACAAACACCACCAGGATGACCAACACAATCGACAGGACGAGCGTGAACTCGGTATCGTGCAAGGAAGCACGGATCGTGGTCGTAGCGTCCATAATCTGCGTAATGGATTGCCCCGCAGGAATTGCACTTCGCAAGGCAGGGAGCTGAGCCTTGATCCGATCTACCGTTTCGATAACGTTGGCACCGGGCTGTTTGAAAATAATGAGATCAACTGAGGGTCGCCCATTCACGTAGCCGCTCGAGTGCAGATTCTCCGTTGAGTCGACCACATCTGCAACGTCCTCCAGACGGACAGCAGCTCCATTTTTGGTACTCACGACTAGCTTCTTATAGTCGCCCGCCTTCGAGAGCTGGTCGTTCACTGTGATGTAGCTCGTCGTCTGTCCGTCAGCGACCGAACCTGTCGGTGTGTGAGCATTCTGATTCTTCAGGAACGAAGCGACCTCGGACAGGCTGAGACCGTAATGCTCCAGTTGCAAGGGGTTGATCTCCACCCTCACTGCCGGAAGAGTCGAACCCCCGATGGTGATTTGTCCGACACCTTGAATCTCCGCAATCTTTTGCTGCAGGATCGTGGAAGCCGAGTCGTAGAGCGCTCCGACCGAATAGGTGTCTGATTCGATCCCTAGGATTGCGATCGGAGAATCAGCAGAGTTTACCTTCCGATACGTGGGGTTGGATGGAAGGTTCGTTGGCAGGTACGTCCGAGCCGCGCTGATCGCAGCCTGCACTTCGCGGGCCGCCGCATTGATGTTCTTATCCAGCTCGAACTGGAGCGAAATGGTGCTCGAACCAGTGGAACTCTGTGAAGTCATTTCCGTGATGCCGGCGATATGGCCGAACTGACGCTCGAGCGGCGTTGCCACCGCAGCCGCCATTACATCCGGACTAGCGCCCGGCAGAGAAGCGTTGACGCTGATGGTTGGCGAATCGATCTGCGGCAATGGCGATACCGGAAGGGCATAGAACGCCAGGACTCCAGCCATTCCAATAGCTGCCGTCAGCAAAATCGTGGCAATCGGTCTGCGAATCGCGGGAGCGGACAGGTTCATGCTTCCCCCGTGAGTGGAAGGTCGCCCTGAGCAGCTGGTTGGTTCTTCTTGTTGCCTTGTAGCTTCTGGCTGATCCGGTCAAACCAAAGATAGATAACGGGTGTCGTGTAGAGCGTCAGCGCTTGACTTAGTAGTAGACCGCCGACCATGGCGACGCCAAGAGGTCTGCGTAGTTCCGCACCGATACCTCGACCGAGCGCCAAGGGAAGCCCCCCGAAGAGCGCTGCGAGGGTCGTCATCATAATGGGTCGAAACCGAAGAAGGCTTGCGTTATAGATTGCGTCTTCTGGCGCCTTCCCGTCTACGCGCTCAGCATGAAGAGCGAAGTCGACCATCATGATCCCATTCTTCTTCACAATGCCGATGAGAAGAACGATGCCGATGATGCCCACAATTCCCAGGTCCATGCGAAACAGCATGAGGGCTAGCAGTGCGCCTACGCCTGCCGAAGGAAGGGTGGAAAGAATAGTCAGGGGATGGATGAAGCTCTCATATAACACCCCCAGCACGATGTAGACCGTAACCAGCGCCGACAAGACGAGAAGACCTTCGTTGGTCAGCGAGTTTTCGTAGCTGGCTGCCGTTCCTTGAAACTTTGTTTGCATGTTCACTGGCATCTTCAAGTCCGCTGCCGCTTTATTGACAGCGCTTACCGCTTGGCTCAGATGCACACCAGGCGCGAGATTAAAGGAGATCGTGATAACTGGAAACTGCGACTGCCGGTTGACGGTTAGCGGTGTCAGTGACTTCTTTATGGATGTGAACGAAGCCAGCGGCACAGGGCGTGCTGTCTGCGAGGTGCTGCTGCTCGAAGTGTTTGCGCCTCCGCTCGCCGAACCCGAGCCGCCACCTTGAGAGGTACCTGCAGTTGATGAGCTCCCGCCAGTCGAAGACGTGTTGAGCGAGGATGTACTTCCGCTGGTAGCCGTGGTCTGCAAGACGGTACTGCTCGACGTTGCCCCCGAGATCGCTCCGGTCTGCACGGAGCTGCTCAGTTGGCTGTTCGCTGTTGTGGTCGTCAGTGTAGAGGTGCTCGACGTTGTAGAACTCACACCGCTCATACTGCTCGCGGAGAGCTGTGAATTCGTCGAAGACGATGAAGACGTTCCGCCCTGTCCAGAACCACCTGCATTTCCACCAGAAGAATTGCCGGAACTGCTCGAAGACTGGAGATAGATGTCATTGAGTCGGTCCACACTGGACTGAAACTTGGGATCGGCTTCCAAAATGACGTGATACTGATTTGTTTGCGTGTACAGCGTTGTGATCTGCCGTTGCCCAAACGCGTCATAGAGCGTGTTGTCCAGCGTCTGGGGATTAATGCCGAGACGGGATGCGGTGACTCTGTCGACATTGATGGAAACTGCATTCCCATTCGGCAGTTCGTCCGTAGCCACATCCTGCAATTGCGACAGTGTGCGCAGCTTGGCGACAAGCTGTGCAGACCACTTCGTCAATTCAGCGCCGTCAGAATCTTCAATCGTGTACTGGTACTGCGTACGACTGACACGGTCTTCTACCGTAAGATCCTGCACCGGTTGCAGGAAAGTCTGTATCCCGGTAAGCCGGTTGAGCTTTGGACGGAGCCTCTGGATGATGTCTGTGGCCGAAGCACCTCTCGTCGAAAGATCTTTCAGGTTGATTTGCATGCGGCCTGTATTGGGCGTTGTGTTCGAGGCGTCCACGCCGATGAACGATGAGATCGATGCGACGGCAGGGTCATCGAGGATGACTCGGGCCACTGATTGTTCACGGTCCCGCATAGCGTCGAAGCTGGTCGTCTCAGGGGCCTGTGTGATTACCTGAATGATGCCGGTGTCCTGCGTCGGGAAGAACCCTTTAGGGATGAAGTAATACAACAGGCCGGCCACAACGATCATGCTGAAGGCGATCACCAGCACCACAGTTTGACGGCCAAGCACCCAACGCAGGGTCCGTCCATAAAAACCGATGATCCGGTCGAACTGCCGCTCCGACCATTTGTAGAAGCGAGTTTGTTCTTTCGGATCGGTGTGCTTCAGGAGCATCGACGACATCATCGGCGTTAACGTCAGAGATACGACTGCGGAGATGATGATGGTAACGGCTAGGGTGACAGCGAATTCTCGGAACAGGCGGCCCGTGATATCTCCCATGAACAACAGTGGGATCAAGACCGCGATAAGTGAGACCGTGAGCGAGAGGATAGTGAACCCAATCTCCTCTGCCCCCTTGAGTGCAGCTTCAATCGGGCTCAACCCTTCTTCGAGGTATCGGCTGACGTTTTCAATCATGACGATGGCATCATCCACAACGAAGCCGGTGGAAATGGTCAAGGCCATCAAGGTGAGGTTGTTGAGGCTGTATCCCAGCGCGTACATCGCGGCGAAAGCACCAATCAGCGACAATGGCACTGCAACTGCCGGAATGATTGTTGCCCGCCAGGATCGCAGAAATACATAGATCACCGCGACGACAAGACCAATGGTCAGGAACAGTTCAAACTCCACATCGTCGACCGAAGCGCGGACGGTCGTTGTGCGATCGGTGAGCGTGTGGACTTCCACCGCCGCAGGGAGACTTGCTTGAAGTTGCGGCAGCAACGCTTTGATGGAATCTACGACCTTGATTGTGTTGGCATTGGACTGTCGCTGGATGTTCACGATAATCGCTGGCGTCGTATTCATCCACG